>JASHUG010000319.1 GCA_030040155.1 Streptosporangiaceae bacterium
CACTGCGGCCGCGCCGAGATCACGAATGAGCCGCCTGAGCACGGCGGCGAACGGCGCGAACGGCAGCCCCGCCGCGCCGAGTTCCAGGCAGGCTCCGGCCAGCACCCGGCCAGTCGTCCCGTCTTCGCCGGCCCGCGCGGCCCTATTGGCGAACTCGCTGACCAGCCGCGATTTGCCGATGCCAGCCTCGCCGCCGATCAAGATCGCAGCAGGCTCGCCGCCACGGGCCGAGGCGAGCCCCTCCTCAAGCTGGCCGAGCTGCCCGAGCCGCCCGATGAAGGCGGGGCTCACCTCACATGAGCGCACAGCGCTCCGCCCGGCGGTGGCGGTCGGCGGCGCGGCCCGGTCAGAACGCGCGCGTCCGGACACCACCGACCGGACACCAGCTGGGCAGTTCATCAGCCGCGGTTCATGCACGGGGCCGACGTCAGCGGCTGCCCGACGTCGCCGGACTGCGCGACGCGCTCATTAGCCGGCTTGCGGAACCACCGCACGCCTGGCTTGTGCGCCCGTGCCAGGCGCAGCGTGGCGGCCCGGCGCCGTCGCTCCTCGACCTGCGCGGCCGCTACTGTCGCCGTCAGCAATGAATACACCTGGTCCTCCTTGGTCAGGGCCGGTTTGACCCGTACCTTGAGGTTCGCAGTAAGGCCTGTTGCGCGAATCGGGATCACTCCCTATATCCGGCCAACGCGCGCCTTAGGCGCCTTAGGCCACGCAGCGAGCAATGCGCATATCGGCAGCCGTTATAGGGCCAGGGCGGCGCGGCTCAGCCGAAGATCACAGTCATCCGGGTCACAAGCCGACTGTCCAGGTCACCGTCGTTGGCTGCGGTGTAAGTCAGCCGTATCGTGCCGCGACTCCCGTCACGGCGCCAGGCGAACGGCACGACAACCCCGCCGCCGTCCTCATCAGGCTCAGCCCGGCCGTTGATGTCGATCTCGTCGTCGGGCGGCTGCTTCGCATACGCCTTCGTGTATGCCTCCCGCCCGGCGAACTCAAGTTGGCCGACGCCAGGAACGTTCTCGAACCGGATCACGGCGTCATCGGTAAACAGGCACAGGAATTCGGAGAAGTTCCTGGCCGCGACCGCGTCGTTGAACGCGCTCACGTGGCGCGCCGCCAAGACCGCCGCGTCGGTTTCGGTAATGCTCAATGCCCGTTCCCTTTACCGCAGCCGGCGAGGATCGCCGGAGCCGCTCCGCCGCTGCACGCTCGCGCGCGACCACCGCGCGAACGCGATGAGGGCACCAGCGGCAGCACATACCGCCCCGCCGAAGAGGAACCATTCGCCCGCTGACGTACTGGTCACCAGGACGCTGCCGCTGGCGTTGGATGATCCGAGAATTATCGACACCAGGAACCAGCCGGCCGCCGGCAGGACCCCGCCCACGGCTGTCCGCATGCCCCAGGCGCCGAGCAGGCAGGTCGCCAGGATGGCCAGGGCAAAGCAGATGGCCACGAGCACGCCAGGCCCGGCTGAGTACTGGAACGAGCCGATCAGTGCCTCGATCGCGCCGACAAGGAAGAGCGCCAGGTACGCGGCGACCTTAACAACGGGCCCGTCTCCTGGCACTGGAGGACGTCGGCCCTGCGGCGTCTGCTCCGGCGCGCGGGTCACAGCGGAAGGGTAGCCAATTCAGGGCGGGAACGGGGTGTTCGCGGCGGGCCGCCACTAGCTGCGCGCACTACCACTCCAGGCCGGCGAAGAGATCGTGTTCACGCCCGGTGGATCGCCTCGGGGAGTCGTCCGGCCCGGCCAGAAGCGTGTAGTACTCGGTCCCCAGCGCCCGTCGGCCGACCATGTCCGAGAGCGCGAAGAACGGGCTGTCCACCGCGATCTGGCTGGCGTGCGCCCGCATCGCCGCGAGCTTGGCGTCCAGATAGTCCTGCGCGTCGATCTCGGTGGTCACCTTGTCGTCGTCGGTGCCAAACGGCAGGTCGTCAACCGACTCCACCCGGCTGAAGTCGGCCCCGCCGACCTCGCCGACCTCGCCGACGTCGGCCGCGTCCTCATGCAGCAGGGCCATCGCCTCGGCGAGCACGGATTTCGGCATCGCGGTCGCGTAGAACTTGCTGACCTGCCCGTCCGCGAGTTCGAAGGCCCGCCAGGCAACCCGGTGAGCCTGGATGTGATCGGGGTGGCCATAAAAACCGTTGTCGTCGTAGGTGACGATGACCTGCGGTTGCACGTCGTTAATCACCGTCAGCAGGTCGCGGGCGGCCTCATCGACGTCGGCCCGCCAGAATGCACCATCCCAGTCATTCGATGGCGTGCCCATCATGCCGGAATCATGCCATTTGCCGGGGTAGCCGAGAAACCGGTGATCGGTGACCCCCAGCTCGGCACAGGCTGCCGCCAGCTCGCCGATCCGGTACTGGCCGAGGCCGCCGTCGGCGTCCCAGGCCAGGTGCGCAAGCTCGGGCGGGATGATCTCGCCCAGTTCCCCGAGCGTGCAGGTCACAAGCGTCACCTGCGCACCCTCGGCCGCGTACTTGGCCATGGTTGCGCCGGTCCCGATGGACTCGTCATCCGGATGCGCGTGCACCAGCAACATTCGTCGACCGCGGGGGTTCCGGGGGTCGTCCCCCGGGCTAGCACCGCGCCTGCTGGCGAGGTCAGCACCGTCCGGTTTGGTCATATCCGCGAGCCTACCGACCGCCGGGACCAGCGAGGCTGGCAGGATCTGATGCCGTGACCGACTCTTTTCCGCGCCAGAACGCCAGGACCAGAAACTTCACGCTCGGTGCGCCGCGGTCGTTCCAGATCTCGCCCGACGGCGGCACTGTAGCGTTCCTGCGCTCCCAGGATGGGTCCGACCCGGTCACCTGCCTGTGGACGCTTGATGTGGCCAGCGGGCAGGAGCGGCTGATTGCCGACCCGGCGAAGATCGCGATCGCCGGCGCCCCTGACGACCCGGTCGAGCGGGCCCGCCGCGAGCGAGTCAGGGAGCGGGCCACCGGAATTGTCGGGTTCGCGACCGACGACGCCGCCGCGGTTGCCTCGTTCGCCCTGGCCGGGCACGTCTACGTGGCCGACCTGCGCGGCGGCGGCGTCCGGAGGCTTCCGACGAGCACGCCGGCCGCCGATCCGCGCCCCGACCCCGCCGGCCAGCACGTCGCCTACGTCAGCGGGGGCGCGCTTAAGGTCACCGCTCTCGCCGGCCCGCAAGCCGGGCAAGAGCGGCTGCTGGCCAAGTCCGGGGATCCGGAGAACGTCACGTTCGGGCTCCCGGATTTCATCGCGGCCGAGGAGATGGGGCGCACGCGCGGGTACTGGTGGGCACCGGACGGCTCCTCCATCCTGGTCGCGCGCGTCGACGAGGCCGAGGTCCAGCGCTGGCACATCGCCGATCCGGCCCGCCCGGACCAGCCGGCTACGGCAGTGCGCTATCCGGCTGCTGGCACGCCCAACGCGATCGTCTCGCTGTTCGTGACGTCGCTCAACGGACGGGTGACCCCGGTCGAGTGGGACCTGCAGGCATTTCCCTACCTGGTCACCGCCGAGTGGAGCGCCGGGGACCCGCTTGTGGTCGTACTGAGCCGGGATCAGCGGGAGATGCGCGTGCTCGATGTCGATCCCGCCACCGGGACCGCGGCCGTGATCAGGTCGGACACCGATCCATGCTGGGTCGACATCGTGCGGGGCGTGCCGGCCAGGACGGCCAAGGGTGCCATCGTGTTGGCGGCCGACGTCGGCGACACCAAACGACTGATAGCTGGCACCGCGGAGCGCCACGTGGCCGGGACCGCAGAGCCGCTGACGCCTGACGGTCTGCAGGTGCGCGAAGTACTGGGCGTCGACGGCGACACGATCTTGTTCTCGGCCTCCGCCGACGATCCTGCGAGCACGTCGGTGTGGACCGCGGGTCCAGACGGGACTCGGCTGGTCAGCGCGGAGGACGGCCTGCACGGCGGGCTGCTGGCCGGTGGCACGCTGCTACTGACCAGCAAGACCCTGGCCAGTAGCGGCGTCAGCGTGCGTGTCCTGCGCCCGGGCTCGGACGGCAAGCCAGCTGACGTCGCCAGGATCGGCTCGCTGGCGCAGCAGCCGAGCCTGCCCGCACCCCGGCTCACGCTTAGTTACTCCGGGGGACCGAGCCGGGTGCGTACTGCGATCTTGCTGCCGTCCTGGTACGAGCCGGGTTCAGGACGGCTGCCCGTGCTGTGCGACCCCTACGGCGGCCCGCACGCCCAGCGCGTCACTGCGTCCTACGACGCCTACCTGACCTCGCAGTGGTTCGCCGACCAGGGCTTTGCCGTCGTGGTCGCCGACGGTCGCGGTACGCCAGGCCGCGGTCCGGCGTGGGACAGGACCGTGGCCGGAGACCTCGCCACCCCGGTGCTCGAGGACCAGGTCGAGGCGCTGCACAGCGCGGCCGAGCAATGCGCCGACCTGGACCTGGCCAGGGTTGCGATCCGGGGCTGGTCGTTCGGCGGATACCTGTCCGCGCTGGCCGTGCTGCGCCGGCCCGATGTCTTCCATGCTGGCATTGCCGGCGCCCCGGTCACCGACTGGCGACTGTATGACACGGGGTACACCGAGCGTTACCTAGGCCTCCCGGAGCTGCGCCCGCAGGCCTACGAGCGCAGCTCGCTGCTGCCGGAGGCAGCGAACCTGACCCGGCCGCTGATGATCATTCATGGGCTCGCCGACGACAACGTCGTCGTGGCGCACTCGCTGCGGCTGTCATCGGCCCTGCTGGCGGCCGGGCGGCCCCATACCGTTCTGCCGCTGTCCGGGGTCACCCACATGGCGGCTCAGGAGGAGGTCGCGGAGAACCTGCTGTTGCTGCAGGTCGACTTTCTCTTCGGGGCGCTCGGGTTGCAGCCGCTCGGCGAATTGGAGCGGTAGCCGATGACCGGCCGGATGCGCGCACGCGAGCTTGGCATTGTTCCCGGCGTGCTGCCGCCGGGCCCGGTCAACGCGATCACCGACGTACCCGGCGTCCGGGTCGGCCACGCCACCCTGATCGACGGCAGCAACATCCGGACCGGCGTGACCGCGATCGTCCATGACGCGCTGACCGGCCGCTCAACGCTTCCGGCCGGGCTGTTCACGTTCAACGGATTCGGCAAGATGGTCGGCAGTACCCAGGTCGACGAGCTGGGCGAGATCGAGACGCCGGTCCTGCTCACCAGCACGCTGGCCACCTTCACGGTGGCGGACGCCCTGATCACCTACATCCTGGCGCTGCCGGGGAACGAGGAGCTGGTCAGCGTCAACCCGTTCGTTGGCGAGACCAACGACTGGTACCTGTCCGATGCTCGGCGCCGGCCGATCACCGCGCAGCACGCGCTGGCGGCGATCCGGGACGCGGTGAGCGGCCCCGTCGCCGAGGGCTGCGTCGGAGCGGGCACCGGCACGGGCGCACTCGGCTTCAAGGCCGGAATCGGCACCGCCTCCCGATTGGTGTCGCGCGGGGACGCAACGTCGGCGGTTGGCGTACTGGTCCAGGCCAACTTCAGCGGCACCCTGACGGTCTTGGGCACACCCGTGCCGGCCGGTCGGGGGTTCCGGGGGTCGCCCCCCTGGCCAGCACCGGGGGACCGTGCGGAGCCCTCTGACGGTCATGGCAACTCGTGCGTGATCGTGCTGGCCACCGACGCACCGCTTGACTCGCGGCAGCTTGGCCGGGTGGCGCGCCGTTGCATCAGCGCAATGGCCAGAACCGGGTCAGATTTCTCCGGCCATAGCGGCGATTACGCACTGGCCCTGAGCACGGTCGCTCGCGACACGGGACCGAGCAGTACACACCTCGTTCCCGAAAATGATCTTAATGTTTTCTTTTCCGCCGCAATGGAGGCGACCGAGGAAGCCATTCTTAACTCGCTCTTCGCGGCCGAGTCAATGACCGGCTACCGGGGACACTCGCGCCCCGCCGTGCCGCTCGACCAGGTACGCGACCTGATCGGCCGAACGGATGCAGACGGCACGTAGTCGCTACGTTAAGGCAGTCCGAACTGCGCTATGTAGTAAGAGTCACACGGCGCGAACCCCCGCCAGAGGCCGGAGAGTGGTATCCCTTGGAATAAGGTTTCTGACGCGATGCGAGCCCGCTGAAACCCGGTCCGTCCGCCCTCGCCGGCGGCCCACCCGGCCAGCGGACCCAGCGGTCCCCTATAGGTCCAGGGCGGAGACGTCGACGAATGACGCAGATATCGGATGCGCCAGCTAAAACACGGGCGCAGATCAGCGAGAAGACCCTGCGCAAGGATCGCTGGTGGGAACAGCCCGCGCTGGTGGCGACGCTGCTGACCATCTGGGTCGCCTACGCAACCGTGCATGTATTCATCGGCAAGTGGTACTACGTGCCGGGCTACCACTATCTGACCCCGTTTTACTCGCCGTGCATCAGCGGCGAGTGCGTAGCGGGCTCCTCGAGCCTCGGACACTGGTTCGGCAGCGTTCCGCCGATCATCCCGTACGCCGTCGTGTCGCTGCCCTTCGTGCTCGGATTCCGGCTGAGCTGCTACTACTACCGGCGCGCGTACTACCGGGCGTTCTGGCGCGCTCCCGCCGCGTGCGCGGTGCGCGAGCCGCACGCAACGTACTCCGGGGAGACGCGGTTCCCGCTGATCATGCAGAACCTGCACCGGTACTTCTTCTACATGGTGATCCTGATCTCCATCCTGAATACCTATGACGTGACGCAGGCGTTCCGCGGCCCTGACGGCAACTTCGGGTTCGGCCTGGGCTCGCTGATCATGCTGGGCAACGTGATCCTGCTCTGGGCCTACACGCTGTCTTGCCACTCTTGCCGGCATATCACCGGCGGCAGGCTGAGGAACTTCTCGAAGCACGCGGCGCGGTACTGGATCTGGACCAAGATCTCTTGGCTGAACGCACGGCACATGCAGCTAGCGTGGACAACGCTGGGCACGCTGATGCTGACCGACCTCTACATATGGCTGGTCGCCGCCCATGTGTTCAGCGACCTGCGGTTCTACAACTAGTGCGGGGCGAGCAATGACTGACATCGAGCGCATCCCCTACGACGTCGTCGTAATCGGCGCCGGCGGCTCCGGCTTGCGCGCGGCCATCGAGGCGCGGCTGGCCGGCAAGCGGACCGCGATCATCTCCAAGTCCCTGTTCGGCAAGGCCCACACGGTAATGGCCGAGGGCGGCTGCGCCGCCGCAATGGGCAACATGAACCCGCACGACAACTGGATGGTGCACTTCAGGGACACGATGCGGGGCGGCAAGTTCCTGAACAACCCGCGGATGGCCGAACTGCACGCCAAGGAGGCTCCGGACCGCGTCTATGAGCTCGAGGCCTGGGGCGCCCTGTTCGACCGGACCCCCGACGGCAAGATCAGCCAGCGCAACTTCGGCGGCCACGAGTACCCCCGGCTGGCACACGTGGGCGACCGGACCGGCCTGGAGATGATCAGGACCCTGCAGCAGAAGGTGGTGGCGCTGCAGCAGGAGGACGCCGTCACCCTGGGCGACCCGGAAGCCATGATCAAGGTGTTC
>JASHUG010000320.1 GCA_030040155.1 Streptosporangiaceae bacterium
CGGCCAGCGGTAGGCTCCATGGTCGCGCGGCCGCGGCGCTGATGAGCCGGGCCATCGACTCTCCAAGCACGATCAGCACGAAGATCTGGAACCGGTCAGCGAGATGCGCGCTGTTCAGCGGCAGCCGCCGGCGGGGCGTGAGCATGGCCAGAGAGCCGACAGCGTCGGCAATCAACGCCACACCCCAGACTGCGTAACGCGCGGAGCCGCCGACGTCTAGCGAGGCCAGCCACAGCGCGCCCCCGGCTCCGAACCAGACCAGATAGCAGCTATACAGCGGCCTGGTGGCAGGCAGGTGGCGCCTGGCCCGCGCGTACAGGAGAAGTTGCAAGCCGCGCAGGCAGACAAAGGCGATCACGAACCCAGCGGACTGGCCGCCGAGGGCCCTGGGAGCGCTGGCTGCCAGAGCCACGCACAGCAAGATCGCTGCCAGGATGGAGATCCGGTGTGCGACGTCCTTGGTCTCGTGCCGGTCGGCGTAGAAGGTGAGCTGCACCCACAGCCACCAGATCGGCGTGAACAGAATGGCGAAAACGGCCAAGGCGCGCAGGCTCGGATGCTGCTGGAACGCGCCCGCGAGCTGACCGACGGCCCCGGCGAAGGCGAGGTCGAAGAACAGCTCGAGCCAGCTCGCGCGCCGCTCATCGCGATGGTGGCCGTCGGCGGTCCGCAGTGCCGGGCGGCCGAGATGCAGCGCGTGACGCTGCCCGAGATGGGTCGCGGCACCGCGGTTCGCCACGTGATGACGGTCGGTGCGGCCTTCGGCTGCCGCATCCGGGGCAGCCGACGTGCCGCTGTGAACGTCGGTGATGGACACGAGAGAGGGTTCCTTCCGTAAACGCTGGCAATGGCGCCAGCGGCCAACCTGGCCGGCCGCGCGTTGCGGCGGCCGGTCCCACTAGTGAAGTGATACCTGGCGGCCCAGCCGTGGCGCTTCGCCCGTCCGGGCCAACTTCATCTGGCCGCGGCGGATGGCCCGATTGGGCCAGTCAAATGAGGCCGGCGCGCACGCCCCAGGCCGCTGCTGCCGCACGGGAGGAGAGGCTGAGCTTGCGGAGGATGTTCGCCAGGTGCCGATGCACGGTGTGCTCGCTCAAGACGAGCCGCTCGGCGATTGCCGGATTGCTCAATCCCTGTGCGACGAGCTTCAGGACGTCGAGCTCGCGGGGCGTGAGCACTGTCATCGGCTCCCGTGTCACCGCAGCGTCACGGTCGCTGACGAGCTCAGCTGTGGGTTGCGCCTGGCGAGCGACCTGCATCTGCTGCCCAGCCTCGTGAGCCACGGTCGCCATGTCGAGAGTGCGGCCTGCCAGGTATTCGGCTTCGAAGGTCTCCGCGCCGATCGCGGCGCGCAGGCGCTGGCGGTCGATCTCGGCCAGGCGGCCTTCGAGCGGCTCGATAGTCTCGCCAAGTTCCGCTAGCGCCTGGTCCGCCGCGCCGTGCAGCCGGACCGACCAGGCCAGGTCGGCTCCGCCTCCGCGAGCCATGGCCAGGCCGATCAGTGCGTAGGCCATCTGCCGCTTCATCCCGATGCGGCTGCCGAGGTCGAGTGATTCGGCGAACAGGGGTTCGGCCGCGTCTGCCGAACCGCGGAGATACTCGGCCAGGCCGAGATTCTGAGTCTCATAGACGATGCCGTCGCGGTTGTTGAGCGCGCGGGAGATGTCGAGAGACTCGGCCAGGTGGTCGCGGGCGGCGTCTAGGTCGCCCGCCGAGAGCTCGATATAGCCAAGGTTGCCGAGCATCGCGCCCAGCTGAATCCGGTCCCCGGCCTGACGAAACAGCGGCAGGGCTTCGGCTGCATCGCGGGCGGCGTCCGCAACATCTCCCCTGAGATATGCGGCGTAGCACCGGGCGGAGAGCAACCGGCCGGTCAAGTGGGGCTCCGCAAGGCGGCGGGCCAGGTCTAGGCCCGACTCGATGACGGGCAGTGCCCCGCTCTGCCCCTGGCGCAGCATGGCCCAGGCTCGGACGCACAGCAGGTCGCCGATCAGGCTCTCATCGGCCGCGGCGCGGGCGATCGGCAGCGCCTCATCACAGTAGCGCTCGGCGATCGCGTAGCCGCCCGTCTTGTCGAGGAGGTCCGCGGCCACGGCCAGCGCTCGGGCGCGTACCTGCCTTGCCCCGTCCGCGGGCCGCTCATCTAGCAGCACCCGCAGCACGCCTGCTCCTTCGGCAGCGTGCCCGCGTATCTCCCAGTAAGCATGCAGCGCGGTCGCCAGCCGCAGGCCTGGTTCCGGATCGGCCACGGTGAGGCTGATCGCAATGGCCGCCCGCAGATTGCCAAGCTCGGCATCGAGTCGGTCCAGCCAGGCAGCCTGGTCGGAACTCACTAACTGGGCGGCAGCGGTTGCCGCCAGCGCGAGGTAGTACTCGAGGTGGGCGCTCTGGGCAGCCTGCGTGGCCCCTGGGCTCAGCGCGTCCAGCTGTCCGGCTGCGTGCTGACGGACAGTTTCCAGTAGCCGGTACCGGCCCAGCCCGGCCCCGTTGTCGCCGAATTGGACCAGGCTCTTGTCTACCAGCGCGCCCACGTGTCCTGCTACCTGTGAGCGAGGCACTTCCGGACTTGCGGCGACCGCCTCGGCCGCGGCGAGTCCGAATCCTCCGGCAAACACTGACAACCGGGCCAGCACCAGCTGCTCGGCGCTCGTCAGCAGCTCCCAGGACCAGTCGCACATTGCCCGCAGCGTCTGCTGCCGCGGCAGGGCCGCCCGTGACCCGCCGGTCAGCAGAGCGAACCGCTCATCAAGCCGGGCATCCAGCTCAACCGCAGGCATCACGCGCAGCCTCGCCGCGGCTAGTTCGACCGCCAGCGGGATGCCATCCAGCCGCCGGCAGATCCGCCCAGTCAGCTTGGCGGATGGCTCGTCCCACGCTAGCGCCACGCCCTGCGCAGCGGCGCGGTCATCCAGCAGCCGCACCGCCTCGCTGCCCCGGATCGCCTCAGCGTCATCGCCGTCAGCCGGAACGCTCATCGATGGCACCCGGTATACGCGCTCTCCGTCAATACCCAGTGGCTCACGGCTGGTCGCCAGCAGGGCCAGGGTCGGGGAGGCTCGCAACAGCGAGTCCGCGAGCTTTGCGCAGGCGCCGATGACGTGCTCGCAGTTGTCCAGCACCACAACCAGACTCTGGCCGCTAACCGCCTGCACGAGCGTGTCCAGCACCGGACGGCCGGTCTCCCGGTGGATGCCGAGCACGTCAGCTACGGTCTCCGCCACCAGATCTGGGTCGCTGAGCGGAGCCAGATCGGCGAACCACACCCCGTCCCCAGCGCCATCCAGCAACTCCGCAGCCACCTGCAGCGCGAGTCGGGTCTTGCCCGCCCCGCCGGTTCCGGTCAGCGTGACTACCCGCGATCCGGCTACCAGGCGGCGCACCTCTGCTAGCTCAGCCTCGCGGCCGATGAAGTTCGATATCTGCGCGGGGAGGTTGGTGCGCAGCTTCGGGTCACGCATGCGATATCTCGTCGAGGTTGACGCCAGCCGCACTGGCCGGGAAGCCGACGGGCTTCCCGGCCAAGCGGCACAGACATAATACGTCTGCGCCGCTTTCCGGAAGCTCCGAGATCACGAAAGCGCGCGGCTGAAGACCGCGGGAAACCGCTCCGCAACACGGCCCGCCGCCAGAACGCGCGCTAGCCGGCGCGCGAGCTATGCGCCCTCGGCAAAGTGCGCACTAGGTCGCTTAACTCGGGACCTGTCTCGGCTCATGATCGAGCGTCTGCGCGCAACGTGGCCCTGCCTGTAGGTGAAGTCGGCCAAAGCCGGCTGGTATCGCCTCAGCGAGATCTAGTTTCAGACTCCGGTCGGTACCGCCTCAGCGAGATCCAGGTGTCGCGGCGCACCAGCGCCACCAGGCAGAAGAGCGGAAACAGGAGGCGGTAGGGCTTACACGCGCACGAGAAAGTGATGCCCTCCCTGTCGCGGAGTTTGAACGATCTAGTACCGCTTCTCAGCAGCACGGACCGTTCAATGCGCAGCGAGTGCCGGCCAGCGTCGACCTTCAGCTCAACAGTCTCGCCCGTCGGCTTGATCCGCCCCGCGACGGTCTTGTCCACCGCGGTCCGCCGCGGCTTACCGCCCGCCACAGGAGTCGCGCGGGTGAGCCATGATCATGCGCCCGATGCGCCGTCTCGGTTCGGTGAGCGGGTGTAGCTCTCGCGCACGCGGCCGCGTAACGGTCTGCACGTTGGTGCCTGCAGAACCGTCGGCGTGCTCGTGGTGAATCTCCTCAGCCAGCGCTTTCGAGCCGTCGCGGCCCGCCGGGTTTGCGGGCTGCGACGGAGCCTGCCCGGTTTGCTTCGGCCGGCGTTTCCGATCGGATCCGTCCCGTACCGGGTCACCCGCTCCGTCACGCGTGACCCACGCGCGACGTCACCCGGCAGGCTGGCCCACCGTCCAGGTCGCCGTCGAGACGCAGACCCCCGGCGGGACGGGCAGCGACGCAGACGCGCACGCATCCCCGGTGCCCTGACCCACTGGAGTGCACAGAATGCGCGCATCCAAGATCATCGCGGGCGTGCCCGTGCAGTTCGCCCCGCTCGATGACACCGGCGCCCAGCTGCTGTTCCGGTTCGTCGCCGCTGCCTACGAACGCCGATCGCTCGGCATTGGATCACACTGGCCGTTCGAG
>JASHUG010000321.1 GCA_030040155.1 Streptosporangiaceae bacterium
ATCGCCACGGCCGCCCGGATGATGTGCGGCGCCTGGGTGGTCATGTAGACGGTCAGCTTGGACGTGGCCCGGTTGAAGTCCGCGATCGACCCGCAGCACTCGATTGGCGACGGGTGCGAGCGCGGGTAGTGCAGCTGGAGCTTGGAGATGACGTCAGCCTGCTCGAACGCGCGGTCGGTGCCGGCCTTGTCGCCGACCTCCCAGTTGTAGATGACGTTGTCGGGCTGGTTCTCCTTGTCATCGCGGATGACCGGGGCACCGTCGGCGACCGCCTGGACGGGACTGACGATGACCGGCAGCGGCTCGTAGTCGACGACGATCGCCTCGCAGGCGTCCTTGGCGATGTAGGGGTCGTCGGCGATGACGCAGGCGACCTCCTGGCCCTGGAACCTGACCTTGTCGGTGGCCAGCACGGCCTGGGTGTCGTAGGACAGCGTGGGCATCCAGGCCAGGTTCCTGGTCGCCATCATCTCGCCGGTCAGCACCAGGTGGACGCCCGGAATGTCCCAGGCCTTGCTGGCGTCGATCGACTTGATCGTGGCGTGCGCTAGCGGGCTGCGCAGGATCTCCATGTGCAGCATGCCGGGCAGGACGATGTCGTCGGTGTAGTTGCCCTTGCCCCGGATGAACCGGTTGTCCTCCACGCGCTTGCGGCTCGCACCCAGCCCGCCGATCTTGATCTCGTCTACAGCCTGCGACATCTTCGTCTCCGCTTAGCTCGACGACTCCGCGCCCTGGCTATCGCCGCGCAGCTTCGCGGCGGCCCAGAGCACGGACTTCACGATGTTCTGGTAGCCGGTGCACCGGCACAGGTTGCCCGACAGCGCCCAGCGGACCTCTTCCTCGGTGGGGTCAGGGTTGCTGTCGAGCAGGGCCTTGGCCGCCATCATCATGCCCGGCGTGCAGAATCCGCACTGCAGCCCGTGCTCCTCGCGGAACCCCTCCTGCAGCGGGTGCAACTCGCTCGCGCTGGCCAGGCCCTCGACCGTCTGGATCTCGTGCCCGTCGGCCTGAACGGCGAGCATCGTGCAGGACTTCACCGCCTGGCCGTCGACGAGCACCGTGCACGCGCCGCAGTTTGTCGTGTCGCAGCCCATGTGGGTACCAGTCAGCCCCGCGCCCTGCCTGATCAGGTGCGAGAGCAGCAGCCTCGGTTCCACCTCGGCGACCTTCTTGTGGCCGTTGATCGTGAACTTGATCCGGCGTACCGGGACCTGCGCCGTGGCCTCGTCGCCGCGGTCCTCGTAGACCATCGTCATCGTCAGGCTGCCCTTTCCGCTTCGGCGTGCTGGCGGCCTTCCAGGATGCGCTGCACGAACGTCTTGACCATGTGCCGCTTGTACTCGGCACTGCCGCGATGATCGGTGCGCGGCCTGGCCGCCTGCGCCGCCAGCTCCGCTGCTTCTTCTATGCTCTGCGCGGTCAGCGGCTGGCCGGTCAGCGCCGCGGCCGCCTGCGTCGCGCCGATCGTGGACCCGCCGACGCCGGTCAGGGCAATCCCCGCCTTGGTCACGACCTCGCCGGTGGTCTCGATGGAGACCGCCACGCCGACGGTGGCGAAGTCTCCTACCCTGCGCTCGAGCTTCAGGTAGCCGCCCGAACGGGTGCCCTGAGCCGGCGGGATCACCGCCTCGATGGCTATCTCGTCCGGCTCGAGGGTGTTCTCGAACGGCCCGGTCACGAACTCGGCGATCGGGATCGATCGCTTACCCGCCGGGCCCTGCGCGACCACCGAGCCGCCCAGGGACAGCACGACGGACGCCCAGTCCCCCTGGGGGTCGGCGTGGCAGAGCGAGCCGACCAGCGTGCCGCGGTTGCGGACGATCGGGTCGGCGATAAGTGGCGCGGCGGCGGCCATCGTCGGCTGGGCGGCGCGCAGCAGGTCGGAGTGCTCCAGGTGCGCGTGCCGGCACAGGGCGCCGACGCGAAATGTCCCATCCTGGTCGGCTCGGATGTAGTCCAGCCCCGGCACGTTATTGATGTCGACGACCAGGCCGGGCGAGGCGAACCTCAGCTTCATCAGTGGCACCAGGCTCTGGCCGCCGGCCAGGACCTTGGCGTCGTCACCGCCCCCGTGCAGCAGGGCGATCGCCTCATTCAGTGAGCGTGGAGCCTCGTAACGGAAACGAGACGGATACATGCGCTCCCTCCGGTCTGGGTGCGGACGTTGGCAGGCTCAGCCTGGGCCGGGCTGCGACTCGGCGGCTGGCTCTGCCGTCGTGGCCGCCGGGGCCGCCGTGGCCGCGGTGGCTGGCCGCGAGTGCGGGTCAGGCACGGCCACGGGCAGCGACTCGTAGTCGGGGTCGGGACGCGGCTGCTGGTGCGGCGGCCAGGGCCCGGACACCGGCTGTCCGGCGATCTTGAGGTAGTCGATCAGCTCAGGCCATGCCCAGACTGTCGGGCTCTTACCCGTCTTGGGCGCGTGCTCGATGAGCTCGTAGAGGCGAGGATTTCCCTGGCTGTGGCCACTGGATTCGATCCGCATGCCGCATCTCCCTGCACATCGATCCGGCGGCGGCCACGAGGACGCCGTCCATGCAATCTCACAGCACAATCCGCCGTTACCCGGATCATGGCAACTTGCCAATAAGGTGTTGCTTAACTCGACAACCTACGGGCGTACACCAGAGCGCTTCGTGGGCTTCATGAGCTATTACCGACGATAGCGTCAGGACTGATCATCCCACTAGCTCCAGATGGTGACGTACACAGGCGGCCGGAACCTCGACGGCGGGATGCCCGCGGCGGGCGAGCGGATCAGCTGCATGGCCTCGGGCGTGCCGAGAAACCTCCGCAGTGCGCTCGCGGCCGTACTCCGGTGCTGACGCTCGAGCATCGTGGCGTGCCAGCATGCGTCGACAGGCAGGCCAGGCACGTCGACCAGGGCCAGTTCGCCCCGGCGTAGCTGCTGTGACACCAGGTGCTCGACGGCCGGGGCGACGCCGCTCCCGTCGGCCGCCGCCGCCCACGCGGCGGTCTGGCTCGGGAACACGCCGATGTTGCTCTCGGCCACGCCCAGCTGCGCCAGCAGCCTGCCCGTCTCGCTGCCGGAGTCCGCTCCGGCCGGATCCACCAGCCAGCGCCACTGCCTGGCCGGTCCCGGCGGCCGGTTATGGCCTCCGGTCACCGCGATCAGCCGGTACTTGAAGATGGGCTCGCTGACGACGGGCAGCGCGAGATCGTCAGGCACCGCCGGCCCGATGCCGATATCGGCCAGGCGGTTCGCGACGAGTACCGGCAGTTCGCTCGAGGTGGCCACGCCGGCGGAGACCTCAAGTGCGCCCGCGAACCGCCTGGTGAACGCGTCTACCAGCGGCCCGGACACAAACTCCGCAAAGGCGGAAGTGGCCACCACCCGCAGTTGCTCGGGCGCGCCCTGAGCGGCCCGGACCGCGGCATGGGCCTCGGCCCCAAGGACCACGATCTGCGATGCCGTCGGCAGCAGCCGCGCGCCTCCCGGTGTCAGGGTCATACCGGCCGGACCGCGAGCGATGAGCGGGTCGCCGAGGTGCTGGCGCAGGGCCGTGAGTGCCTGCGAGACGGCAGGTTCGCTGACGCCGAGAGCGCTCGCTGCGGCGGTCACCGAGCCGAGTCGAGCCACCAGGACGAAGGCGTTGAGCTGAGTAAGTGTCATGACACCGTCCAGTGTGACTCAGCTGCGGCGACCGCGACTACGTCGCCGTGGCCGCAGCCGCTGCTGCTAGCCGGGGGGACGACCCCCCGAAACCCCCCGCGGGCGCCCGTACACTCGGGACGGGTGGCGGTCCGGCGCGAGGGAGGGAGCATGCAGGTTCCGGCCCACGTGGAATACGAGAAGGCTGCCAGCCTCGAGGATGCGCTGAACCTGCTCGTCAGGTACGGACCTGAGGCCAAGATCCTGGCCGGCGGGCACAGCCTGATCCCGATGATGAAGCTGCGCTTGGTCCAGCCAGAGGTGCTGATCGATATCAACGGGCTCACCGAACTCTGCCACATCACGGTAACCGACTCGCAGCTGCACATCGGAGCGCTTGCCAGGCACGCGCAATTGCTGGACTCGTCGGCCGCCGGACGGCACTTCGCGATCTTGCACGATGCGGAGCGGGTAATAGCCGACCCAATCGTACGCAACTGGGGCACGATCGGCGGGTCGTTGTGCCAGGCAGATCCATCGGAGGACCTGTCGGCTGCATTCGCCGCGCTCAAGGGCACGATGGTGATCAGCGGTACCGGTGGCAGCAGGACCGTGTCGGCACGGGAGTTCCACACTGGTCCCTACGAGACGGTCGTCGGGCCGGCCGAGGTGCTCACCGAGATCCGGGTGCCGCTGGCACACGTCAGCGGCAGCGCGTACCTGAAGGTGGCCAGGCGGGCCGGCGACTGGCCGGTCGGAGCCGCCGGCGCGGCCGTCTGGCTGGACGGCGACACCATCGCCGACGCGGGGATCGGCCTGACGGCGGTGGGCGCGAGGCACTTCGCCGCCGCCGAAGCCGAGGAGTACCTGCGCGGCCGGCCGGCGGCCGCCGACGTGCTGGCCAGGGCCGGCGAGATCGCGGCCGAGAACTGCAGGCCGGTCTCCGACCAGCGAGGTCCCGCCGATTACAAGAGACACCTCGCTTGTGAGCTGACGATCAGGGTGTTGCGGACGGCGCTGCGGCGCGCGCGCGAGAACGCCGCAGCCGGCGGATACGCGGCATGAGGATCGCCGTGACCGTCAACGGCACGGAGTACCGGCGCGAGGTAGAGCCGCGCCTGCTGCTCATCCACTTCCTGCGGGACGAGTTGCGGCTGACCGGCTCGCACTGGGGATGCGACACCTCTAACTGCGGGGCCTGTGTGGTGTGGCTGGACGGCACGCCGGTGAAGTCCTGCACGGTCCTGGCCGCGATGGCTCACGGCCGCGAGGTGGTGACCGTTGAAGGGCTGGCCAACGACGGCGAGCTCGACCCGGTCCAGCGAGGCTTCGCGCAGTGCCACGGCCTGCAGTGCGGGTTCTGCACGCCCGGCATGATGATGACCGCGCGCTGGCTGCTCAACCGCAACCCCGATCCGACTCCTGGCCAGATCCGCGAGGCAATCTCGGGCCAGATCTGCCGGTGCACCGGCTACGAGAACATCGTCAGGGCAATCCGCTGGGCGAGCGACTACGAGGCGGGTGGCAGCAGATGAGCGAGGGAGCGGGAAACGCTGCCTACGGGCCGCACCCGCGCAAGGAAGACGCCCGGCTGATCCGCGGCCTGGGAACCTTCGTGGACGACATCAGCCGGCCGGGCATGCTGCACGGGGCGGTGCTGCGCAGCCCGCTCGCGCACGCCAGGATCGTCTCGATCGATGCCGCGGCCGCGCGCGCACACCCCAGGGTCGAGGCCGTGCTCACCGGCGAGGACCTGGTCGAGCGCGGCCTGGCCTGGATGCCGACGCTGTCCGGTGACGTGCAGGCCGTGCTGGCCACCGACAAGGTCAGGTTCCAGGGTCAGGAAGTGGCCTTCGTCGTCGCGCAGGACCGGTACGCAGCCCGTGATGCACTCGAGCTGATCGCGGTGGAGTACGAGACGCTGCCACCGGTCATCGACGCCGGGACCGCGCTTGACCCGGACGCGCCCGTCGTTCGCGACGACGTGGCCGGCAAGCAGGACAACCGGATCTTCGACTGGGCCGCGGGCGACAAGGCCGCTGCGGACGCCGCGTTCAGCCGCGCCGACGTGGTCGTGGGCTGCGACATGGTCTACCCGCGCTCGCATCCGGCGCCGCTGGAGACCTGCGGGATCGTCGCCGAGACCGACCCGGTCTCCGGCAAGCTCACGATCTGGTCCACGAGCCAGGCGCCGCACGCACACCGCACGCTGTACGCGATGGTGACCGGGCTAGCCGAGCACAAGATCCGGGTGGTATCGCCGGACATCGGCGGCGGCTTCGGCAACAAGGTGCCGATCTACCCCGGTTACCTGTGCGCTGTCGTCGCTGCGATGATCACCGGCCGTCCGGTCAAGTGGGTCGAGGACCGGTCGGAGAACCTGATGTCGACGGCATTCGCGCGCGACTATCACATGCACGGCGAGATCGCGGCGAGTGCGGGCGGCAAGATCCTCGCGGTCAGGGCCCGCGTGCTCGCCGATCACGGGGCGTTTAACGCCACGGCCCAGCCGTCGAAGTTCCCGGCCGGGTTCTTCCACATCTTCACCGGGTCGTATGACCTGGAGGCCGCCTTCTGCGAGGTGACCGGCGTCTACACCAACAAGGCGGCCGGCGGGGTCGCGTACTCGTGCTCCTTCCGCATCACCGAGGCGGTGTACCTGGTCGAGCGGCTCGTCGACGTGCTAGCCCGCGAACTCGGCATGGACCCGGCGGAGTTGCGGATGCGTAACCTGCTGCGCCCGGAGCAGTTCCCCTATACCTGCGCGACCGGGTGGCAGTACGACTCGGGCGACTACCCGCGGGCCTTGTCGCTGGCCATGGAGATCGCCGGATATGACGAGCTGCGCCGGGAGCAGGCAGAGCGGCGCGCCCGCGGTGAGTGCATGGGGATCGGGCTGAGCTTTTTTACCGAAGGCGTCGGAGCCGGGCCGCGCGGCCACATGGACATACTCGGCCTCGGCATGGCCGACGGTGCCGACCTGCGGGTCCACCCGACCGGCAAGGCCGTGCTGGGCATCTCGGTGCAGACCCAGGGCCAGGGTCACGAGACCACGTTCGCCCAGATAGTGGCGCACGAGCTGGGCCTGTCACCAGGTGACGTAGAGGTCGTGCACGGCGACACCGACCGGACGCCGTTCGGCCTCGGAACCTATGGGTCCCGGTCGACGCCGGTCTCGGGGGCAGCGGCCGCCGTCGCCGCCAGGAAGGTGCGCGAGCGGGCCAGGATCGTCGCGGCCGCGATGCTCGAGGTGTCGGCCGATGACCTGGAGTGGGCCGAAGGCAAGTGGCGCGTGCGCGGCGATCCCGAGCAGGCCAGGGGCATCGCCGAGATCGCGATGGCCGCGCACTCGGCACTGGAGCTGCCAGCGGGGGTCGAGGGTCACCTGGACGCCTCCGCCGTCTACAACCCGCCGAACCTGACCTTCCCCTTCGGCGCCTACATCTGCGTGACCGATGTGGACCCCGGCACCGGAGAGGTGCGGGTCCGGCGATTCATAGCGGTGGACGACTGCGGCGTCCGGATCAACCCGATGATCGTCGAGGGTCAGCTGCACCGCGGCTTGTCCGACGGCGTCGGAATGGCCCTGATGCAGGCGATCGTGTTCGATGAAGCAGGCAACTGCCTGGGCGGCTCGTTCATGGATTACCTGCTGCCGACCGCGATGGAGTGCCCTTCTTTCGAGCTCGGCACCACAGTCACGCCTTCGCCGCATCACCCGATCGGCGCCAAGGGCGTCGGTGAGTCGGCCACGGTGGGCTCGCCCGCCGCGGTCGTGAACTCGGTCGTCGATGCGCTGGCACCGCTTGGCGTGCGACATGCCGACATGCCGCTCACGCCGGCGAACGTGTGGCGGGCCATCCAGGGGAACCCGATGCGCACCGATTTGACTCCGAGCTGACCAGCCGAGCTGAGCCGCC
>JASHUG010000322.1 GCA_030040155.1 Streptosporangiaceae bacterium
GCAGCCCTCGGGCCCCCGGCCGGCCCACGGCCCGGGCCGGTACGCGGGCGGCAAGCCCGAGCCCGTTACGGAGAGCATCGCCGCGCTGGCGCGCATGGCCAGCAAGCCGTCCGCGATCCCGCCGCCGGTCACCCCGGCGCGGCCGCAGGCACGCCCGGTGCCGCCGCCACCGCTGGACGACGACCCGCTGACGAGCCCCTCGTTCCCCGCCGTCAACACCTCAGACAGCCGGTCCTACCGCACCCGCAGGTCCGACTCGAAGCCGGGGCGGCCTGCTCCCGCCGCGCCCTACGGCGAGCCTGCCCCGCCGCCGCGGACCTACGCGGCTCCGCCCGACCGGACGATGAGCCCGCCGAACGGGTACCCGGCTCAGTCGGGCGCTCCGTCCGGCAACCCCTACGGCAGCTTCGTCAGCCAGCCCGCAGCCAGCTACCAGCCAGAACCACCACTGGCCGGCCCGCAGGACGTCTCCTACGGCGGCAAGCACGCCGGGCACAGCCAGCCGGCCCAGCCGGCCCCGGCCGGGAATGGCTGGTACGGCGGCGATTACCTGACCGCTCCGCCGGCGGACAACGGCCATGACCCGGCCGGCTACCAGGCGGGCTACCAGCCAGGGCAGTCCGACGCTGTCGCCTACGCGCAGCAGGGTCACGGCGGCCCCGAGTACGACCAGCGCGGATATGCCGCCCAGGACCCTGCCTACGGGCTGGAGGGCTACCAGGGGCGTCAGGGCTACGGGAACGGCGGGTACTGACCCGTAACCTCGGTCCTCGCGCGCCGGGCTTGACAACCCCCCGCAGTCGGCGCCCACAATGTGCGGACTCGGGAAGGCAAGGTGAGATGCAGGACGGCGTCCGCGACCACGCGCGAAGCTACCACCTCCACCGGCTGGCGAACGCGCTCGACACCGAGGGTTTTCATGCGACGGTGAAGACCTCGTACCCGGCTGCCCTGCACGTGTTCATCCCCGGCGCGGCGATGCTCGCCGAGAGCATTGACTGCGTGCCGGAAACCGGCGACGACGGCCGGCTCAGGTGGTACTACCGGTGGTCCTGGGGCGAGGTCCTGCACGACGCCGCCGACCCTCCGGCCGCCGCGGCCAAGATCGCCGAGGTGCTAGCCGCACGCTGAACCCTGGCGGCCCGCCGCTCTCACCCGCTGAGCAGGTCAAGCGCGTTGGTGCCGTCGTTCACGAAGAGCAGGCCGTCCCCGTCCGCGTCCGTCGTCACGCCGAACAGGTCGCCCGCCCCACCCGGCACGAGCGTCCTGGTGACGACCTGCCGGCCGGCCGGCGTGATTTCGACCGCGTTGCCATCGCCGCCGTTCACCGCGATCAGGTCACCGTTTGGCGCGCTGGTCAGGCCGAGCGGTCCGTTCAGCCGGCCACCGCGGGAGACGATGTCGGCCTGGCCGCTCAGCGCGGCTGTCCGGTTCACCGCGTCCGGGATGGCAGAGATGCTGTTGCCCACCGCAGAAGCTACGTAGAGCGTTCCGTTCGCAGCAAGCGCAAGGCCGGTCGGACCCTGGATGAGTGCCGCCTTGTTCTGCTGCCACACGAACCCGTTCCCGATCACCGTCGTGCTCGCCAGCCGGGGCGGCCCGCCGGACGGCAGGGTCACGTCCAGGCGCACCACGTCGCACAGCCCAGCCGGCGGAGGCGTGCCGTTTCCGCCTGCCGGACGGCTCAGCACATTCGACACGAACAACTCGGCCTTTCCGCCGGTCTCTCTCACGGTCATGTCCCAGGGCCCGTTGATCTGCGGGCTCGTCCAGGTCTGGACCGGCTTGCCCTGGCTGTTCAAGACGATGAGGCAGCCGAGAGGGTTGGCTGCCGGCAGTACCCCGCCGTGGACAGTCGGCAGGCTGCCGACGACAACCCAGCCGCCGTGAAGCACGGCGAGCGCCGTCGTCAGCCCGATCCCGCCCGGGCACGCCAGCGACCTGGGCAGCGAAGCTATCGTCGCGAACTGGCTGACACTGCCGTCCGGGGCGACCTGCACGATGGTCGTACCCGTCCCCTGGATGTTGGCCTTGCTATTGAAGTTGCTGACCAGTACGTCACCGCGCACCAGACGGCCCGCGGACTGAGGGACGAAGGTAACGCCGTAAGGGTTAACGTCTCCGTTGGCCGGCACTGTCGAAGCGACCTGGCTCACGATGTGGAGTTGGTCCAGGAACGGGCGGGCCGCCGTCGCCTTCGCGGGCCGTCCGCCTGCGACTTGACCTGCCGGCGAGCAGGCGGCGGCGGCCAGGACGAGTGCCGTTCCGATGCCCGCAGCCGCGCCGATCCGCACGGTGACCTGCTTCATGCCGAGCTCCCTGCTGCGCACGATGCGAAGGCCCCGGAGTAATCAACACCCCATACACGAGTGACCACGGGCGGCGACGAGGGCTGGTTCACGGCAGCCTCGCGCCTGACTCACTAGCCGGCAGCGCCCGCTGCCGGTTCGCCGCCCGGCCCGGCGCGCCTTCCGCGCCGCACGGTAATGTGCCGCATCGGCACCGTTACCGGACGGAGGACTCCAGGTGCAGCTGACGCAGGCGAGCAGGCTCAGGAACGTCACCTACGACATCCGCGGTCCGGTGCTCCGCCGAGCCAGGCAACTGGAGGCCGAGGGACACCGCATCATCAAGCTCAACCTGGGGAATCCCGCCCCGTTCGGGCTTGACGCGCCCGATGACGTGCTGAGCGACGTCATCAAGCACATTCCCGACGCCCAGGGCTACAGCGACGCCCGCGGGATCCAGCCGGGACGGCTCGCGGTCGCCGAGTTCTTCGAGCGCCGCGGGGTAGCCGGCGTCGGCCCGGACGACGTCTTCCTCGGTAACGGGGTCTCCGAGCTGATCGTCATGTCGCTGCAGGCCCTCCTGAACCCCGGCGACGAGGTCCTGGTGCCGAGCCCCGATTATCCCCTGTGGACCGGCGCGGTGAACCTGTGCGGGGGCCGGGCCGTGCACTATCCCTGCGTCGAGGGCAACGGCTGGCAGCCAGACCTCGACCTGGTGGCCGCTCAGATCACGGACCGCACCAGGGCCCTGGTGATCATCAACCCGAACAACCCGACCGGCGCTGTCTACTCCCCCGGAGTCCTCCTCGGCCTGCTTGACCTGGCCCGCCGGCACGGCCTCCTGGTGCTGACTGACGAGATTTACGACCAGATCCTGTACGAAGGGGCGGTCCATCACAGCGCCGCCGCACTTGCCCCTGACCTGCTGGTCCTCACCCTCGGCGGGCTTTCCAAGACCTACCGGCTGGCAGGCTTCAGGTCCGGATGGCTGGTGGTGTCGGGCCCGCGCGAGCAGGCGTCGGACTACCTGGACGGCCTCGAGCTGCTGGCCAACATGCGGCTCTGCCCGAACGTGCCCGCCCAGCACGCGATCCAGACCGCGCTCGGCGGCAAGATCGACATCACCCACCTGCTGGAGCCCGGCGGCCGCCTCCGCGACCAGCGCGACCATGCCTGGCAGCGGATGACCGCGATCCCTGGCGTCACGTGCGTGCAGCCGGCCGGGGCGCTGTACCTGTTCCCGCGGCTCGACCCGGAGGTCTACAAGATCCGCGACGACGAGCAGATGATGATGGACTTCCTGGAGCAGCAGCACGTCCTGCTGTCCCACGGCAGCGGCTTCAACCTGCCGACGACCGACCACCTGCGGCTGGTGTTCCTGGCCTCGGTGCCGGTTCTGGACGACGCGATCGGCCGGCTGGGCACGTTCCTCGCTGACTACCATCAGTAGCCTCGCCCAGACTGCGAGCGGCGAGCCTCACCGTTCCGGCGGCAGCCGGCGGGGAACGTCTCGTTCCGCTAAGAAGCCTGCCCGGGGGCCGACCGGAAGTGCAGGTCGAGTTCGTTCGCGTAGTGACGCCCGAGCTCACGGCCGTGTTCGCGGATCCAGTCGGTGAGTACCACGCTGCCGGTCGCGGGCGCGTCGGAGTCCGCCAGCCCGGCCGCCATGGCGCGGTACTCGTCCGCGGTCAGGAGCGTGTCGCGCAGGACGAGGTCCAGTCCCGCGGCCAGCGGCGGGATGAGCGCGCCCGGCACGCGGACGATGACGGCCCGGCTGCCGACGGCGGACTTGATCGCGGCCACCATCGCCGCGAACGTGACCGACTGCGGTCCGACGGCGTCCACGGTGACGGTGTCGGCGCGCTCCCCGAGGTCCGCGCAGAGCCCGGCCAGGTCGTCGACATGGATCGGGCGGAGCCGGTAGTCACCGCGCCCGCCGATCGCGAACACCGGCAGCCGCCGCAGCAGCCAGGCGATGTTGTTCAGCAGTACGCCGTTGCCGCCGAACAGGACTGCCGGGCGGGCGATCGCGTGCGGCACGCCCGAGTCGGCGAGCGCCTGCTCGACCTCGGCCTTCCCGCGGAAGTAGGAGTTCGGCGAGCTCAGGCTCGCGTGCGTGATCGAGATGTGCACGATGCGCTGCACGCCTGCGGCCGCGGCCGCGGCGAACAGGACGCGGCTATTGCGGACGGCAAGATCGTGGGTCACCTGACCGTGGGAGAACCGGACCCAGTAGGTGTTGTACAGCGTGCGGACACCGTGCAGCGAGCTGGTCATCCCCGCCTCGTCAGCGAAGTCCAGCGGCCGGACGTCGATCTCGGTGCCGGCCGGCGCGCGGTCAGGATGCCCGGTCAGCGTCCTGACCCGGCGGCCGCGGCTGATCAGCTCCGCGCTGATCGCCGCGCCCGAGTAGCTGAACGCCCCGGTCACCGCGTCGAGCTGTCCGCCGGCCGTCATGGCACTCCCTCTCTCCCGGCCGTTACCGGCCGGCGCCAGGGCCGGAGGCTCGGACCGCTTGCTCGTCAGGCCGCGCCGCGGCCCGGCACAGCGTGGCCGACCCGGCCGCGCACGACGAACGTGGCCGCGCCGAACGACACGAAGTCACCAGGCGCCACCGGGGTCGGCACGTTGACTCGCCAGCCGTTGATCCGGGTGCCGTTGGTCGACCCGAGGTCGGCCAGCAGCCAGCTGCCGTCCGACTGGACGAGGCTGGCATGCCAGCGCGAGACCGTCTGATCCTCGAGCGTCAGGTCGCACGCGGGCTCGCGGCCGATGGTGAACCGTAGCTGAGGGCCGACCGGGAGCATCAGCGGTTTCGGAGCCTTGCGCGTCCACCGGTCAAGCGCGCGGATCGCTTTACGCCAGGAGCGAGAAGCGAGTGCCCTCAAGGCCGCGCCGATCCGGCGGCGCCCTGGCAGG
>JASHUG010000323.1 GCA_030040155.1 Streptosporangiaceae bacterium
GCCCGGCCAGCGCGAGCGTGCGGCCCGCCGTCGACCACGGCTACACCTTCAAGACGCTTGACAACCACAAGGACGTGACGTTCAACCAGCTGCTTGGCATCAACAGGGCCGGGCTGATCGCCGGCTACTTCGGCTCGGGCGCGACCGGCCACCCGAACAAGGGCTACCTGCTTCGGCCGGGCTACTCCCAGCGCGACTTCACCAACGAGAACTTCCCGCACTCAGCGCAGACCCAGGTGACGGGCCTGAACAACATCGGCAACACGGTCGGGTTCTGGGCGAACGCGGCGGGCGCGAACTTCGGCTTCTACACCGCCGGGGGGCACTTCCACGAGGTGAACTTCCCGGATGTCCCGAACTCCAAGCCGCAGATGGACCAGTTGCTCGGCATCAATGACCACGGCATCGCGGTCGGGTTCTACGAGAACAGCGCCGGCAACAACCGCGGTTACGAGTACAACATCCACACTCACCGCTACACCCGGGTGCTGATCCCGGGAGCGTCGCAGGGCCTGTCGGGTCCGAGCCTGACGGCCGCGGCGATCAACAACAGCGGCGAGGTGGCCGGCTTCTACGTGACCCAGACCCAGGAGACCGTCGCGTTCGTCAAGACCGCCCACACGTTCACCACGATCATCTTCCCGCACGCGTCGTTTACGCAGGCGCTGGGGATCAACGACAGCGGCCTGGTCGTCGGTGACTACATGGTCGGAACCGGCAGCAACGCCAAGATGCACGGCTTCACCTGGCAGGCCGGGCACGGGTTCCGTGAGGTCAACGACCCGCTCGGCGTCAACACCACCACGATCAATGGCGTGAACTCCCTCGGGGACCTCGTCGGCTTTTACGTCGGTCGGGGCGGGAACACCAACGGCTTCCTAGCCCGGCCATAGTTCCTGATCGCCCGGCCGCAGCGGCCGCCACCGGCTCCGGTGGCGGCCGCCGCCGTGTCGTGCCGCCGTGTCGTGCCGCTGTGTCGTGCCGCCGTTCGTAGCCGCCGCACCGCACTCGGCGGCCAGCTCGCGTCCGGTGCGAGGATGGGCTTCGTGTCGGACGGAGAGCATCCATCGCTGCGCGTCGAGCCGCTTTCGGTAGCCGTCGACCAGGCGGTGATCGATGACCTGAGAGAGCGAGTCCGCAACGCCCGGCTCCCGGAAGCGGCACCGGGTGAGCCGTGGTCGCATGGCACCGACCGGGACTGGCTGACACGCATGCTCGGCTACTGGGCCGATGAGTTCGACTGGCGCGTTGCGGAGCGCGAGCTGAACCGGTTCTCGCACTACCAGGCGGCGGTCGGCGACGCCGAGATTCACTTCGTGCACGAGCGGGCCGGCTGCGGCGGCGGGATCCCGCTCATCCTGACCCATGGCTGGCCGAGCTGTTTCGCCGAGTTGCTGCCGCTCGTCCCGCTGCTCACCGATCCCGGCGGGCATGGAATCAACGGCCCAGCGTTCGACGTCGTCATCCCCTCGTTGCCCGGCTACGGATTCTCCCCGCGACCGGAGGTGGCGGGCGGGGTGACCTACCGTTACGTCGCGCGCCTCTGGCACCAACTGATGCGCGGCCTCGGTTACGCCCGCTATGCGGCCGGCGGTGGTGACTTCGGCGCCGGGGTCGCGACGTTCATGGCGCTGGACGACCCCGGCCCGCTGATCGGCCTGCACCTGACGAACCTCGAGCTGGCCCCGTATACCGGACCCGGCTCGCGGCCGCTGTCGGCGGCCGAGCGCCGGTACCTCGTCCAGGCCGGCGAATGGGACGCGGCCGAGCGGGGCTACACGGCGATCCAGTCGACGAAGCCGCAGACGCTTGGCTACGCGCTGAACGACTCTCCGGCCGGGCTGGCCGCCTGGATTCTGGAGAAATGGCGGTCGTGGAGCGACTGCCGCGGCGATCCGGCCTCCCGTTTCTCGACGGACTTCCTGCTCACGGTCGTCACGCTGTACTGGGTGACCGGCACCATCACGTCCTCGATGCGCGATTACTTCGACAACCGCCGCTGGCAGGGCGAGCCGCGGCTCGGCCCGGAAGATGTGGTGCGCGTGCCCACCGCCGTTGCCTTGTTCCCGCACACGCTCGTCCCGGAGGGCGAGCCGCCGCAGGAGTGGGCCGAACGGCTCTACGACATCCGCCGCTGGACCCTGATGCCACGGGGCGGCCACTTCGCGCCGGCCGAAGAGCCGGGCCTTGTCGCCCGCGACATCGCTGCGTTCTTCGCAACCTGAAGCGCAGCCGCTACTCCCCGGTCTGCCCGTCCACGGACTCCCGCAGCAGGTCGGCATGGCCGTTGTGCCGCGCGTACTCCTCGATCATGTGGCACAGGATCCAGCGCAGGCTTGGCGACCCGCCGTCCGGCCAGCTCCAAGCTGCCACCTGCTCCAGCCCGCCCTCGGCGAGCGCGGTCGAGACAATCACACGGGAACGATCCACGGCTGCCTGCCAGAGTGCGAGGAGCTGCTCGGGTGAGTCGAGCGCGGCCGAGTCCCAGTCCCAGTCCGGGTCCGCCTGCCAGTCCACGCCGTCCCACGGAGGCTGCCGGTCCTGCCCGCGGAGCCGCCGGAACCACTCGGACTCGACATAGGCCATGTGCTTGAGCAGCCCGCCGAGGGTCATCGACGAGACGGCGACCGTCGCCGCCAGGCCCGCCGCGCCCAGCCCGGAACACTTCCACGCCAATGTCGCGCGCTGCCAGTCAAGGAAGCCGAGCAGGGTGGCGGCCTCGTCGGCGGTCAGCGGTGGCTCTGGCCGACCGTACTCATCTATATCGGTCATGTCGGGTGATTCTACTAAGTGCGGCCGACCGGGCCCGCGTGCTACCTGACGACGCAGAACGCGACCCTGCGGTTCCCGCCGGACTGCTTCACCAGGGCAAGCCACAGAGCCAGGAGGCAGTCGACCGTCCCGGCCGCGGTCGCGTCGCCGACGAACTCGGGCTCGAGGCCGACCGCGCCGATGAGCTCCTCTGTCGCCGGTCGCGCACCCTCGTCGGCGGCAAAGAACAGGTTCGCCCCGGCCGGCGGCTCGGCGAAGTTCTCCCAGCCCAGGGTGTTGAATGCGCGGGCGTAGTGAACGCCTGGCGCGGCGGACTTGATGGCGGCCAGGCTGTTGGCCTCGGCCTGGCCCATCCGGTTGGCGGCGTCGATCACGACCTTGCCGTCGAGTGCGGCTGCGTTAGCGGCGGCAATGTCGGCCACGGCTGGCCCCGGTACCGCGAACAGCACAACGTCTGCATCGACGAGGGCGTCCGCGATAGTGGCCACAGGCTTCCCGCCGGGGCCATCTCCGCCGGCCGACCTGCCCGCGTACACCACGTCATGGCCGGCCGCCTGCCACTTGCCGCCAAGCGTGCCGCCGATGTGTCCCGTTCCGATGACAGCGATTCTCATGGGTCCATTCAACCGCCCGCGTGGCGGCGTGGGTCGGCTGGATTCTGCCTGGCCGCTTGTCGGGCCATGCGGCGGCGGGATAGAACAGTCACTCGTGAACATCGGCGTTGTCTTCCCGCAGACCGAGATCGGAGCGGACGTCGGCGCGGTCCGCGCGTACGCCCAGCGAGTCGAGGAGCTCGGCTACTCCCATGTGCTCGCCTACGACCACGTGCTGGGCGCCGATCCCGAGGTGCACCGCGGCTGGAACGGGCCGTATGACCTGCACACGACGTTCCACGAGCCGATGGTCCTGTTCGGCTACCTGGCCGGGATCAGCTCCCTCGAGCTGGTCACCGGGATCATCATCTTGCCGCAGCGGCAGACCGCCCTCGTGGCCAAGCAGGCCGCCGAGGTCGACCTGCTGACCGGCGGCAAGTTCCGGCTTGGCGTCGGCCTGGGCTGGAACGCGGTCGAGTACGAGGCACTCGGCAAGTCGTTCAGTGACCGGGGCCGGCGGATAACCGAACAGGTCACGCTGTTGCGACGGCTGTGGACGCAGGAGTCTGTGACCTTCGCTGGCCACTACGAGACCGTGACCGGCGCTGGGCTGTGCCCGCTGCCCGCGCAACGGCCGATCCCCATCTGGTTCGGTGCGCAGTCGGAGCGCGCGTACGTGAGGGCTGGCCAGCTGGCGGATGGCTGGTTCCCGCAGGTTCCCCCTGGCCGTCAGCTGGACGAGGCCAGGGCGCTGGTGGAACGGGCGGCGGCTGCCGCCGGGCGTGATCCCGGGCAGATCGGCATGGAAGGCCGGGTCAGCTGGGGCGAGGGCGGTGCCGCGAAACTGGTCGACCACGTCGGCCGCTGGCGAGCCGTGGGAGCCTCTCACGTGTCCGTGAACACGATGCGAGCGGGACTGCGCTCGGTCGATGACCACCTGGCCGCGCTGACCGCCGCGGCGGAGGCGCTCGAGTTGCGCGCTCCCGGTTAGTCCCCTGCCTTAAGGCTAGTTGGACTCCGGGTACGGGCGCGCATTGCCTCGGATATAGATGGGCGTCGGGTGCGCGCCCCCGATGTTCAGTTTCGTGTGGAACCAGGTGGCGATGTCCATCCAGAGCCGGACGCAGCCATGCGAGGCGGGATACCACGGCGCCGGAATGTCGCCGTGGATCGCGTACGCCGAGCCGATGAAGAAGACCGGGTTGTACATCTCGCCCAGCGGCACCGTCACCCAGCCTGGATCGAACCACAACGCGTGGTAATTCCCGTCGGGGGTGACGGCGGGCCCGCAAGTCGCGGACGGGTCCCCTGGGCACGGGTAGTAATAGAGACCGCCGGTAGATACGTGAGCGATCAGGTAGGGCCGGTTGTGCCGGTAGAGCACCAGCACCTCGATGTTCTGGTTGATCTCGATCCGGTTCGCACCGCCTTTGGGCACGAGCTTGTACGGCGGCAGCGGGTGCACCAGCGCCTTCAGGAAGGCTCTGTTGATCGGCTCGGCCTCGTTGCCCACTGTGACCCGCAGGCCCTGGACCTCGCGGAACGCCCACGCCGCCTGCAGCGTGTCGTCGCCGAAAACCCCGTCAACTGGTCCGGGGTAGTAGCCCAGCTGGGCAAGTCGTCGCTGCACGCTCTTCACCGCAGCGCCCTTCTCACCGAAATACAGCGGCTTACTTGGCGGGACATAAGCCGCCGCATGGGCAGTCGCAGCGCTCTTTGCCGTCAGTGATGCCTGAGCGCCGGCCGCTGTCGGACTCTGGCTGAAGATGACCGTTGCCGCCGTGGCCAGCACGCCGGCGCCAAGCAGACTCCGTATGACCGAGTGATTCATCGCCCCACCGCCTACGACCTCTCCTAAAACCGAGAGTAGGGTCTAGCGGTCGTTCAGAGTAGGGCCAGAAAATTGCCAACGGTTGCTCTAGAGGACAGTGAAGCGCGATCCACTGTAGTTTGTGAGTCCTCCTGGCAAATGCCCTGCTTACCCGGTTAAGGTCGTTTGCGCCGCTCGTCGGTGGCGTGGCTGCGGCGCGGAGAACCGCTTGCACGGTCCGCGGCGCGGTTCACCCTTGGCGGATGATGCCTGCAGGAACTAGCCATCCCTACGTTGGCAGTCAGGGCAGCATTTGCAGGCGCGGTCAGGGCTGTACTGCGAGGTCCGGAACACATGCTGACACTCCCGGCATAGCATGACCCGCCCGAAGGGGGTAGCGGCATGAGCAGTGCGCGAGGGCGCCCGGCTGCGGAGAGCGGCCAGGGCTACGAGCAGTCCGGCGGGTACACGCAGTCGGGCGCGTACTCGGAGGGACCGGGCTACGCTCCCGACACGCGAGAGACGCGAGACACGCGGTACACGGGCCAGCGCCGGGCGGACAGCGGAGCCGCGCTCGCTGGCACGTTCCTGGCCGCCGTCCTGATGATCGTCTCCGGCGCGACCGGATTCCTGGCCGGACTGGCCATGGTTATCAGGGGCGGGTTCTTTGCCTTCCACGCCGGCTACGCCTACTCCTGGACCACGGCGAATTGGGGCTACGCGGAACTGATCCTCGGCGGGCTTATCTTCTTCGCCGGTTTCTGCGTGCTCCTGGGCATGACCTGGGCTCGCATCCTGGGCGTGATACTTGCGGTGCTGAGCGCCGTCGCGAGCTTCCTGACCATTCCCTTCTTCCCGGTCTGGTCGATCGTGCTCGTCGCCATCAACGTGTTCGTCATCTGGGCGCTGATGTACCCCCGGCGCCATTTGGTCTGACCAGCGGGTTCACAGCCACTGTGATGGGCATGCCTGGGGCCTTTGGGGGGAGGCCCCAGGCAACTGCCCGCATTGCGCAGACCGCACCGGCGGTGCGCGAACGCCGTTAGCCGGAGAAGTAGCGGCGCGGGTTGGCCACGAGCATGGTCTCGATCTGCTCCTGACTGACGCCGCGCGCCCGCAGCGCTGGCAGCACGTCATCGAAGATGTGCTCGTAGTTCCACCTCGGGGCGAACTTCCCGATGGAGCCGTCCGGGAACCAGTCGATGTGGCAGGACGCGTCGTGCGACAGCACCATGCTGCCCGCGTAACCGCGGTCGCACAGTCCGGCCACAGTCTGAACCCGCTGCTCGAACGGCGTGATGATGTCGATCCCGAACCGGTCCATGCCGAGAAGGCAGCCGGAGTCGGCCATCTCGGTCAGGTAGTCCAGGTCGGTGCTGTCGCCGCTGTGGCCGAGCACCACGCGGCTCAGGTCGGCGCCTTCCTCGCGGAGGACCTTGAGCACGTCCCGCCCGGTGAGCGAAGCGGGGTGGGTGTGCACGGTGATCGGCGCGCCGGTTTCCTTGTGCGCCCGGCAGACCGCCCGCATCGCCCGCTCCACCCCAGGCGTGAGGCCCTGGTCGTCGATCGCGCACTTGAGGAACGCCGCCTTGACGCCGGTATCGGCGATCCCGGTCGTGATGTCGCCGATGAACATCGCCGCCATCGGGTCGAGGCCGTCGGCGCGCGGCCGCCGGTACCTGAAGTAGAACGGCAACTCGTTGTAGGTGTACAGGCCGGTCGCAACGACGATGTTCAGCGGCACGCCGTCGGCGACCCGGCGGATCCGGTGGATATCGCGGCCGAGGCCGAGCACGGTTGGGTCGACGATGGTCTGGCAGCCGCGGTTGTACAGCGCGCTCAGCTTGGCGATCGCGTCGTCGACCCGGTCGGTCTCGTCCCAGCCGCCTGGGTAGTTCTCCCTGACCTCCTCATTCAGTACGAACACGTGTTCGTGCATGAGCGTGGTGCCGAGCGTGTCGACGTCGACGGGACCACGCACGGTCTCGACCAGTGCCATGGCTTGACCGTAGCGTGGAGAACGTACCGACCGGTAGGTAGTCTTGTCCGGACTCGCCAGGGCCGCAGGAGGCAGCAGAATGGACTTCGCGTACGACGCTCGCACCGAAGAACTCCGCGGCCAACTCCGGAGTTTCATGGACGGGCACGTCATGCCGGCTGAGCCGATTTTCGCGGAGCAGGCCGCCAAGCTCGCCAGCGAGGGACGTGGCTGGGAACGGCCCCCGGTCATGGACGACCTGAAGGCGAAGGCCCGCAAGCGAGGCCTGTGGAACCTGTTCCTCGCAGGGCATCCCGAGGGCGCGGGCCTGTCCAACCTCCAGTACGCACCGCTGGCCGAGATGACCGGCTGGTCAGCGATCGCGCCAGAGGCCCTGAACTGCGCAGCGCCCGACACCGGCAACATGGAGGTCTTGGCCGAGTTCGGCACTAAGGAGCAGCAGGAGCGGTGGCTGCGCCCGCTGCTTGACGGCGAGATCAGGTCGGCGTTCTGCATGACCGAGCCAGACGTGGCGTCGTCGGACGCGACAAACATTTCCACCAGCATCACCCGTGACGGAGACGTCTACGTGATCAACGGCCGGAAGTGGTGGTCGAGCGGTGCGATGGACCCGCGCTGCCAGATCCTGATCGTGATGGGCAAGACCAACCCGGAGGCCGACCGGCACCGGCAGCAGTCGCAGATCCTGGTGCCCGTCAGCACACCCGGTGTCGAGATCAAGCGCGGTGTCACCGTCTTCGGTTATACCGACGGCACCCACGGCGGTCACGCCGAGGTCGTGTTCAGCGACGTGAGGGTGCCCGTATCGAACGTAATCGCCGGAGAGGGCGAAGGGTTCTCGATAGCGCAGGCGCGTCTCGGGCCGGGCCGGATCCACCACTGCATGCGCCAGATCGGCGCGGCCGAGCGAGCACTCGAGCTAATGTGCCGCCGGGTGACCGAGCGGATCGCGTGGGGCAAGCCGCTGGCCGAGCAGGGCGTCATCCAGGACTGGATCGCCGAGTCGAGGATCAGGATCGAGCAGGCCAGGCTCCTGGTGCTGAAGACGGCCTGGCTTATGGATACGGTCGGCAACAAAGGCGCGCACACCGAGATCCAGGCCATCAAGGTCGCAGTGCCGCGGATGACACAGTGGGTGGTTGACCGGGCCATCCAGGCCCACGGCGCCGGCGGGGTCAGCCAGGACTTCCCGCTGGCTGAGATGTGGGCACACGCGAGGACGCTGCGTCTGGCCGACGGCCCGGACGAGGTGCACAAGCGCTCTCTGGCCTACAGGGAGCTCAAGAGATACAGGTAACCGGACCCGCGCCAGTGAGCACTGGCGGACAGGGTCCGAGCACAGGAGGAGTACATGTCAGAGGCGTCCCAGCGAGTAGCCATCGTCACCGGCGGCGCGCGCGGCATCGGCGCGGGCACGGCCAAGCGGCTGGCTGCCGACGGGCTTGCAGTCGCGGTCCTCGACCTGAAGGAGGGCGACAGCCAGGGCACCGTCGACGCGATCACGAGCGCAGGCGGGAACGCGCTGGCCGTCGGCGCCGACGTCAGCGACGCCGGCCAAGTCAAGGCCGCGGTAGAGAAGGTCGTCACCGAACTCGGCCCGCCGGTCGTCCTGATCAACAACGCGGGCGTCATCCGGGACAACATGCTGTTCAAGATGACCGACGACGACTGGGACACCGTGATCGGGATTCACCTGCGCGGCTCGTTCCTGATGTCGCTTGCCTGCCAGAAGCACATGGTCGACGCCAAGTGGGGCCGGATCGTGAACCTGTCCTCCAGCTCCGCTCTCGGCAACCGCGGCCAGGTCAACTACTCCGCGGCCAAGGCGGGCCTGCAGGGATTCACCAAGACGCTGGCCATCGAACTGGGCCAGTTCGGCGTCACCGCCAACGCGGTCGCCCCCGGCTTCATCGCCACCGACATGACCGCGGCGACCGCAGCCCGGCTCGGCATCGGGTTCGAGGAGTTCCAGCAGGCCGCCGCCACGCAGATTCCCGTCCGGCGGGTCGGCACCCCCGACGACGTTGCGCACGTAATCTCGTTCCTGGTCAGCGACGGCGCGGGCTTCGTGTCCGGTCAGGTGATCTACGTGGCGGGCGGGCCCCTGTGCTAGATGACACTGTGCTAGATGACACTGTGCTAGATGACACTGGGCGACACGGCCCGAAGGTCACCGCCGACGACCTGCGGGCGCAGGTCGCCGAGTTCCTGGCCGGTCATGACCCGAAGACCACCGACCGGCAGGACTTTCTCAACGCGCGGTTCGATGCCGGGCTCGCGTGGGTCCATTACCCTGCGGGCCTGGGTGGCCAGGGCCTGCCCCGTTCCCTCCAGACAGTCGTCGATCGGGCGTTCAACGATGCGCAGGCGCCAACCAATCACCCCGAGCGCAACGGAATCGGCCTCGGCATGGCCGCGCCCACGATCCTCGCGCACGGCACGGCCGAGCAGCAGGAGCGCTGGCTGCGGCCGCTGTGGACCGGCGAGGAGATCTGGTGCCAGCTGTTCAGCGAGCCGGGCGCCGGGTCAGATCTGGCGGGCCTGTCCACGCGGGCGGTGCGTGACGGCGACGACTGGGTGGTCAACGGGCAGAAGGTCTGGACGTCCTCGGCCCACATGGCCAAGCGCGGGCTGCTGGTCGCCAGGACCGATCCTGACCAGCCCAAGCACCAGGGCCTGACGTATTTCGCACTCGACATGAAACAGCCCGGGGTCGAGGTCAGGCCGCTGCGCCAGATCACCGGCGAGGCCGAGTTCAACGAGGTCTTCATGACCGACGCTCGGGTCGCCGACGCCGATCGCATCGGCGGGGTGGGCGAGGGCTGGCAGGTCTCGATGGCCACGCTGATGAACGAGCGCGTGTCCATCGGGGGGAACGCGCTGCCGCGTGAAGGCGGCATGATCGCTTCGGCGGCTCGCACGTGGCGCGAGCACCCGGAGCTCCGGACGCCGGGGCTGTACGACCGGCTGCTGCGGCTGTGGGCGGAGGCCGAGGTGGCCAGGATCGCGGGCGCGCGGCTCCGGCAGTCGCTCGCCGCCGGGCAGCCTGGCCCGGAGGGGTCGGCCGCCAAGCTGGTGTTCGCCCGGCTGAACCAGGAGATCTCCGAGCTCGAGGTCGAGCTGGCGGGAGCGGACGGGTTGCTGTATGACGACTGGACCATGCGCAGGCCGCAGGGCGCCAACTTCTTCGGCCGCAATCCCGGCTTCAGGTTCCTGCGGGCCAAGGGCAACTCGATCGAGGGCGGCACCTCGGAGATCCTGCGCAACATCATCGCCGAGCGGGTGCTCGGGCTGCCGAAGGAGGCCAGGGTGGATGCCGGCCCGTGGAAGGACCTGCCCCGGTGACTGAGCACGCGACAACGCCGGGACCAGCCGCGAGTGGCAAGGACCGCAGTCCCCGAAGCGCGGACCTGCTGTACACCGAGACCGAGACGCAGCTGCGGGGAGCGGTCCGCGCGGTGCTGGACGACAAAGCACCCTGGCGAGACGTGCTGGCCAGAACCGAGAGCGCGCAGACCTATGACGACAAGCTATGGCGGACTCTCGCGGCCGATGTCGGGGTCGCCGGGCTGCTGATCCCCGAGTCACTGGGCGGGGCCGGGGCTTCCTATCGGGAGGTGGGCGTCGTGGCCGAGGAGATCGGCCGGGCGGTCGCGCCCGTTCCTTTCCTCGGCAGTGCCGTGCTGGCGACCACCGCGCTGTGGGCCAGCGGCGACACGACCTGGCTGCCGGAGCTGGCCAGCGGCGCGCTGACGGCCGAGCTCGCGATCCCGTTCGCGGCGGGCACGCGTACCCGGCCGGTGCCGACCGTCCGGCTGGACGCTCCCGAGGCCGGCGACGGTCCTGGGGACTACCGGCTCACCGGCGTGATCACCGGCCTGGCCGACGCGCTGCCCGCGGACCTGCTGCTCGTGCCGGCCGACAGCGTCCCCTATGGCCTGTACGCGGTGCGGGTCAGCTCGCCGGGCGTGGGCAAGCGGCCGCTGACTTCCCTGGACATGACCCGGCAGCTGTGCGAGGTCCGGCTCGAGCAGGCGCCGGCCCGGCGGGTGGCCTCGGGCAAGCAGGCCGAGGATTCCGTCGCCGCGGCGCTGCTGGCCGGGGCCGGGATGCTGGCGTGCGAGCAGTTTGGCCTGGCCGAGCGGTGCCTGGAGACGACCGTCGCGTATGTCAAGGAGCGGCGCCAGTTCGCCCGGCCCGTCGGCAGTTTCCAGGCGATCAAGCACCGGCTGGCTGACCTGTGGGTGGCAGTCACGCAGTGCCGGGCCGCGGCCCGGTATGCGGCCGACTGGCTGGCCGCCGGGTTCGGCCCGGAGACCACTCTGGCCGTGGCCCTGGCCAAGGCGGCGTGCTCCGACACGGCGCTCAAGGCCGCGCAGGAGATGATCCAGCTGCACGGCGGGATCGGGTTCACCTGGGAGCATCCGGCGCATCTGTATCTCAAGCGGGCCAAGGCCGACTCGCTCGCCCTGGGCACCGCCGACGCCCACCGGGCGTCGCTAGACGTGCTCGCCAACCTGCCGGGACCGGAGTGACGGAGATGATCGCGGGCGCTGGCAGCTACCCGGCCAGCAAGCTCGTATCGCCGTCCGGTATTGGCGGACGCCGGTGCTCCTGAGTCACCACAGGCTAGGCTACCTTCTGTCGAATGCGCCAAATGCCGCAAAGAGGTTGCGCAGGTGGCCGTGGCACGAGCAAACTGACCGAGGAAACCAGGCGATAGTCTGGCGGAAAACATCGTTATGACCTGGGCAGATGCAAGTTATACGGGCAGTTCCGAAGCGCCGGCACCTGGTTAGACGGGCGGACGGAGTGCGTCGGCAGGCACCGCGGTCCGCGGGGTGCCACCGGCTCGCCCAGGCAGGCTTAGGAGATCATCGGGGCGGTCAACATGTCAGACACGGACGCAGCGATTAGCCAGGAGCAGGCGGTACCTGCCGCCTCCGCGGCGGCTGGGCCTTCAGCCGTCCGGCCTGGCATGTCTGCGCCCGTCGTGTCCCCGCCCGCTGCGGCCGCCGTGCCTGCGGGTACCGCGCCGATGGCGCAACGGCCGAACGTCGCCGGGATGATCCACCACGTCGAGCTCTGGGTGCCCGACCTTGATCGAGCGATCGTCAGCTGGGGCTGGCTGCTAGGCGCGCTTGGATACCGGCTGTACCAGGACTGGCCAGGCGGCCGGAGCTGGGGCGCAGGGAACAGCTACATCGTGGTCGAGCAGTCGCCGGCCCGCACCGCCAGCAGGCATGACCGACTGCGGCCGGGCCTCAACCACCTGGCCTTCTTCGCAGCGGACCGCGCGCACGTGGACGAGCTTGTCGCGGAAGCGCTGCTGCACGGCTGGAAGCTGATGTTCTCCGACAAGCACCCGTACGCCGGCGGAGAGCACCACTACGCGGCCTACCTCGAGAACTACGACGGCTACGAAGTGGAACTCGTCGCCGCGGAGTAGATCAGAACTCTCCGGCAGGATCCTGTTGCCTGGGGCGCTCAACCGGACGACGCATGAAGTAACACATCATGTTGTCGCCCATGCCGACGCCCTCGATCGGCCTGATGAGGTCATTGATCCACGACGCGCACGCGGACCGCTCGCCGCGGTCGCTCACGATCCAGCCATCGGCGCCCATGACGTTCGCGGCCCGGAGCAGGCTGTGAACGCCGTCAAGCACGCGTGACTTCGATCCGTCGGTCACCACGCAGGCTGCGGGAGCCGGGCCGACCGTGTGCACCACGTAGATGTATCCGTACTCCCAGGCGGTCATCAGCGTCTACTCCTCGCCGCATCGGGGCCGCTGGTTCGGCAGGTCCGGGCATGACTGCCTGCACTTCTTAACACGTTCCGGGCGTTAATGTCACGCGCGAGACCGCCGCGCTGGGCGGACTGGCCATGATCGGCGTGGGCGTCACGGTGGCCGTCACCGGCCGCAGCACCTGACCGGGGCTCAAGACCGATGAGGGGGCGGGCTGATTGTGGTGGCGTGCCCATGCGCGCAGGTGCGGACGACCGTTAAATCACCCTGGGAAACGAGGTCGTAACCTCCGCGAACCGCTGCCGACGCACCGTGTAGTCGGCGTAACGCCAGGGAAACGCCGGCGAAACAAGACCGTGGGAGACATGAGGAGTAACTGACAGAACCGAAGAGGTCGGCTGGGACCCGTGCTGGTCGCCGTTGCCTGGCTACCCGGCAGCCCTTCGCTCCAGCCCTTTGGGAGGCGGAGAGTTGGACCCGTACGCGAGTTTCCTCAGTCCA
>JASHUG010000324.1 GCA_030040155.1 Streptosporangiaceae bacterium
TGGACGCCGATGCGGATCTGCGCGACTGGCTGCCGACGTGGCGAAGCGACGGCGACGCCCGCCGGTTCCGGCACTCGATCGCCATCCGCTTTGGTGTCGATGAGGCGGGCGCCTGGCGCTACTGCGAGGAAGTGCTGGCTCCGCGGCGGCTGCAGATCCGCCAGCTGGCCCGCGCTCTGCTTGTCCACCCCCGGCACCTGCGCTACGCGGTAGCGGCGGAACTCGCGGCTTGAGGCCACATGTCAGGATCTGCCGCAGGCGCCCGGACTGCCCTAGGCTCGGACTGATGATGGCGACGGTGCCCGCCGCGACGTCCACCGGCCAGGACATCGCGCAGCGGCTGATGGCAGACGGCTACGTGGTCGTCACCGGAATGATGGCCGACGAAGACGTGCAGGCGGCGCGGGCGGACCTTTACCGGGTGCTGGCGGCGACGCCGACGGGGCGCAACCCGTTCGAAGGGTTCTCGACCAAGCGGGTGTACGCACTGTTCGCCAAGACCAGGACATTCGACCGGGCCGCCATCGACCCGCTGCTGCAAGACGTTCTCACCCGCGTGCTTGGCCACCATCAGCTCAGCGCGCCGGTCGGCATCCGCATCGGGCCCGGTGAGGCCGCCCAGATCCTGCACCGGGACGACTCGATCTATCCCGTGCCCGAGCCGCACCCGCCGCTGGTCGTCAACACGATGTGGCCGCTGGACGAGTTCACGGCCGAGAACGGCGCGACGCGTTTCATTCCCGGCAGTCACGCCTGGGAGCCCGAACGCAGGCCCACGCCCGACGATCCAGTGGAGCAGGCGGTCATCTCCCCCGGCTCGGCCCTGTTCTACCTCGGCAGCCTCTGGCATGGCGGCGGGGCCAACCAGACCGGGCAGCCGCGGCTCGGCGTGATCCTGGAGTACGCCGCCGGCTGGCTCAGGCAACAGGAGAACCACCTCCTGGCGGTGCCCCGAGCGACCGTGCGACAACTGCCCGAGCGGCTGCAGGAGCTGCTCGGCTACAACATCTACCCGCCGTTCGTCGGGTACGTGAACGGCTCACACCCGCGCAAGGCGCTCGCCGCCGAGGAGTAGGCCTCAGTCCGCGGCCGACTGCGCCGCGAGCGTGTCCCTGTGGGCCGGGTCCGCAATGGCCAGCATCCGCTGCCGGCGCGCGGCCAGGCCGAGGCCGCGCAGATCGGCGACGCCGTGCTCGGTGACGATCACCTGCGCATCGCTGCGCGGCACGCTCGCCGGTCCGTTCAGCCGGGAGACGATCCGACTAGCGGACCCGGCTGTCGAGGGCAGGACGGTGATCGCCAGCCCGTCCGGTGAGCGGGCTGCCCCGCGCATGAAATCGGCGGCTCCTCCGACAGCGCCAACATACCGGCCGAAGATCGTCTCCGTGTTGATCTGGCCGGTGAGGTCGACCTCGATCGCGCCGTTGATCGCGGTCAGCTGGCGCTGCGCGGCCAGGACGGCCGGGTCGTGGGTATAGGTCGTCGGGCCCAGGCGTACCGCGCGGTTGCGGACCGCATGATCGAAGACGCGCCTCGTTCCCAGCAGGAAGCCGGCTATCACGAGGCCGCGGTCGGTCGTCTTGCGCGAGCCGGTGACCGCGCCGGCCTCGATCAGGTCGGCTACGGCGTCGGTAATCATGCCCGAGTGGACACCCAGGTCGCGGTGACCCGAGAGCGCCGACAGCGCGGCGGACGGCATGCTGCCGATTCCGACCTGGAGCGTTGCACCATCTTCGACCAGGCCGGCGACGAGTTCTGCGATCGCCGTCTCGAGAGCCTGCGAGGGCCGGGCGCCGTGGTACTCCGCCGGCGCCTGCGCGGTGTGCACGATCACGTCGACGTCCTCGCGGGATACCGACCGAACGCAGCTCACGTCCGGAATCTGGTCGCTGACCTCTGCGATGACGACTCTGGCCGTGCTGATCAGCGGCGCGACGTAATCCGCGCAGACGCCGAGGCCATGGCTGCCGTCGGGCCGGGCAGGCGGCAGCGCCAGCAAGACCGCATCGGCCCGCAGCGGGCCCGCGGTCAAGATCTCCGGCAGCGCCGAGTAGTGGCAAGGGAGCAGGTCGAGCACCCCGGCGCTCAGCAGCGCCTGATTCGCGCCCGCTCCAGAGTAGGAGACGAACCTCAGGTGATCGGCGTGCTCGGGCCGCATGGTGTCTGAGCACGGAATGCCAAGGAAGCAGCGAGCGCCGGACAGGCTCGCGCGCTGGCGCGCGAGCGCCCGCGTCAGCGACAGCGGCTCCCCGCACGCCTGGCCCCACGTCACGGTGTCGCCCGGCCGAAGGTAGCGCGTCAGGTCCAGCGCCGCGATGCCGTCGTACTCGTCGGTCGCGCTGGCCAGGACACGGCTCGGGCGGTTACCCGAGTGCGCTCCACTTGCGGCGATCGCGGCCGCGGATCTCCGCGATCAGCCTGGCCGCGTAGTCGTTCTCGCTTTCTGACTCGCGCCGGTGCGAGCTGGTCAGGCCCGCGTCGTCCGGCGCCATGGCGGCGGCTGAGGTGCTGGCGGCAACCGCCGACGTGCTGGCGGCAACCGCAGTGCCGACAGCCAGGTTTGCGCCTGCGCCCGGCCCGGCGTCAGCCGACGCCGAGGCGCCGGCCGGCCCGTCGGCGCGAGCCGCCCTGCTATGCGTCAGCCCGACCTCATCGGTGACCGTGCGGACCCAGAAGACGATGCCGAATATGGCGAAAAGCGGCCACTCGAAGGTGTAAGCCCAGCTCAGCGTGTTGCCCGACAGGGCGCAATGCCACTGCCAGTCGCCTAGCCACAGCATGCCCCAGAACGCGACGACCACGAACGCGTGCCAGCACAGCCATTTGGGCCGCAGCACGGCCCGCCAGTGGGCGGCGCGCCACTGCGCCTTCCTGGGACTGACGACGGCCATCCGCACCACTACCAACTACCCCAGGGCAGCAGGGCCGTAACCGCCACGACGGCGAACAAGAGCGTGAGGTAGGCGATCGACAGGTGGAACAGCCGCATCGGAGCGAGGGAGCCGCCCGCCGCCACCTGCCCGCGCAGCCGGTGGGCCTCCGCCAGGAACCAGCCGCCCAGGCCGAGGGCGCAGGCACAGTAAGCCCACCCCGCGTACGGGGCCAGCAGCAGTGTCGCCCCCACCATTGCGTACGAGTAGAAAAGGATCTTGCGGGCGACGACGGCGGCCGTCGCCACCACCGGCAGCATCGGCACGTTCGCCGCGGCGTAGTCGTCACGGAACTTCATCGCCAGCGCCCAGAAGTGCGGCGGGGTCCAGAAGAAGATGACGGCGAACAGCACGACCGCGGGCCAGCTCACCTTGTCCGTGACCGCCGACCAGCCGACCAGCACGGGGAAACAGCCTGCCGCCCCGCCGATCACGATGTTGGAGGCCGACCGCCGCTTCAGCCCGATGGTGTAGACAAAGACGTAGAACAAGATCGCGGAGTCGGCCAGCACGGCGGACAGCCAGTTGGCCAGCAGGCCGAGCAGCAGCGTCGAGGCCACACCGAGGGCAATGCCCGACGCCAGTGCCTCGCCTGGCTTGATCGCGGACTGACCGGCCCTGGCGACGAGCGGCCGACGCGAGGTTCGCTTCATGATCGCGTCGATGTCGCGGTCGATATAGCAGTTCAGGGTGTTCGCGCTGGCGGCCGCGAACGCGCCTCCGACCAGCGTCACCAGCACGAGCTCGGCCCCTGGCAGGCCCCGGCGCGCCAACAGCATGGTCGGCAGCGTCGTGACCAGTAGCAACTCGATGATGCGCGGCTTGGTCAGCTGGAACAATGACCGCGCGATGAGGCCGGCCGGGCGCCGCCCGGACGGCGCCGTTGCGCCCGTGACCGTTTCTGGCGCCCCCACATCGTCGCCGAGCAGGCGGTCACGCCCGGGCACGTCCCCGTGCCCGGGCAGCGCACCGACAGCTTGGGTCACTCGCTGCTCTCCGCGTCTCCGGCGGACGCCGCGTCGCCCTCGGCCTGCTCACCTTCGCTCGCGTCCTGCGGCTCCGCGGCCGATCCGGCCTCCGCCTTGGGCGCGGGCGCAGCCGACGTGGCGGCTGTGCCGCCGGCCGAACTGGCCATCGCCCCACCTGGCCACGAGCCTTGCCCAGACGCGCCGGGGTAGTGGATCGCACGGGACGGAATCCGCCGGTGCGGCCGGCTGAACAACAGGTAGAGGATCGTTCCGCTGACGATGAACAGCAGCATCGGGAACAGGAACGTCCAGTAATACCCGTTCGGCGTATTGTCCGTAATCGGACTCGCGAGGATCAGTACGCGCACTGCCGCCTCCTGCCAGGAACCGTTGTCGTGATCATCTGATACCAGGCCTGGCCGACCAGGCATTCTTGCGCGGCACCAGCAGCCGGTCCAGGTCTGCCGAGAGCTCCGCGCTGTCCTCATCGCTCAGCCAGCGCATCAGCAGGGCGACCGCCGCGGTGATGAGCGGCGGCAGCGATCCCATCCAGATCACCGCACCGGACAGCTGCTGATCATCGAGCACCGTCATCACGTGATGCGCCGAGTTTGCGTACACCGGATAGAAAACGCTCGATCCGAAGACCAGCACCATCCCCAGTACCGTCATTGCAACGACCGTACCTACTACCAATTCCATCCGCCGCAGCGGCCTGGCCGGAGGGCTGAACGGCGCCGAGCCGATGAGCTGCAGCCACAGCACAACCCCCGCGAGCAGACACGTCGCGTGCTCGGCCGAGGCGATCAGGCTGCTGTTGTGCGCCGCATCGAACGGTCCGGGCAGTTGCCACGCGAGCCAGACCACGTTCACGACGACCACGGCCAGGATCGGCCGGGCGAGCAGCCACGGCGGGCGGCCGGGAAGCTTCCCTTCGATGGGAACGAGGTCTGTCACAGGCCCGCCGGGCTCGCCAGCGCGGGTGGATTCGGGCCGCCGGAACGCGGCCCGCAGCGGCAGCCACGGCGCGCCGAGCACGATCAGGCTGGGCGCGACGATCGCCAGCAGCAGGAACTGCAGGCCGCGCACCCAGATGTAGACATCGGACAGGTAACCGGCCGGCGACACTAGGGCCAGGAGCGCCAGCAGCAGTCCGCCGTGGAACACGATGGCCTGATGCGAGAGGTCACGGCGCCTTGGCTCATTGCCGACGCTGGCCAGCGACCGCCGCAGTCCGCCGAGGTGGACCGCGGCGATCACCACGTAGCACCCCAGGGCGGGCCAGCTGGCAGACCAGTGCGAGAACACTACATGCACGGTTCGCTACCCTCCTTGCCCGCCAGCCTGCAACTACTACTTGACCAGGTAGAACATTATCCAGAAGAGGATGGCGACCACGGCCAGGTAGTTCCAGACCAAGGTGAAACCGCTCAGCGCGGCCTGGAACCGCTGCACCGAGAACGCCTCAGCGTAGGTCGGCGGCTGCTCGACAAAGGAGATCTCCGGGATTGCCCGGCAGCGCATGATGAGGATCTCCAGCCAGACCATCGCGCAGAACACGATCGTGAGGAAGACCGGGTAGAAGCCGACGAACACGCTGGCGAAGCCCGATGATCCCGGCCAGAACCCGAGGTCGGTGAGCTGGTAGACCTGCAGGCCAACGGCGGCCAGGCCGAGCACCAGGGCCACGGTCGCGCCCTGTATCCAGATGCCCTTGTGCCCCGCCTTGATCCGCTGCAGCGCGGCCCACTGGACCAGGGCGCTGACCACTATGAAGGCCATGATCAGGGCACCGAGCCACACCTTGGGACCCGGCACGGCCGAGTTGTACCAGAGGTGGTGCGAGTTCAGCGACTTCAGGTAGAAGAAAGCGAAGAAGAAGCAGCCGAACAGGAACGTGAGCCCGCCCGCGGCCAGCCTGGCTCCGGTCCAGGACGCGTTGAGCCCGGCCTCGTGGTAGTAAGCGGCCTCTTCCTCGGCCCGGCTCAGGCCGGCCGGAGGCTGTGAAGTTGTCTCAGCCATGTCTAAGCCTCCGCTCCGACCGGTGCCGACCCGGTGATCGCCGCAGTTATCACGCCCGCCGGCGGATTCAGGTCGGCCACGGGCTGAGCGTCCTTGACGCCGTACTCATACGGTGCGGACAGCACCACGGGTACGTGCTCGAAGTTGCCCGGCGGTGGCGGCGAGGCGATCTGCCACTCCAGCCCGCGCGAGCGCCAGGGGTTGCCTTGCTCGCGCTCGCGCACAATAACGGTCGACCAGACGAAGTTGATCACAAAGATCAGGATCGATCCGCCGAGGAAGAACGAGGAGATCGAGACCCAGTCATTCAGCGGCTGCAGGTTCAGGGCGTATTCGAACACCCGGCGCGGCTGACCGGCCATGCCGACCGCGAACAGCGGCAGGAACGGGAAGTTGAACGCCACGAACATGAGCCAGAAGTGCCAGAGTCCGAGCCTCTTGTTCAGCTTGATCCCCGTCATCTTCGGCAGCCAGTAGTAGATGCCGCCCATGAACGCGAAGATCAGGCCGCCCATGATCGTGTAATGGAAGTGCGCCATCACGAAGAAGCTGCCGTGCTCGGTCACGTCGGCAGGCACGTCCGACAGGAACACGCCGGAGATGCCGCCGATCAGGAAGTTGAACAACATGCCGAGGCAGAACAGCATCGGCACGGTAAACCGGACTTTTGCCTTCCACA
>JASHUG010000325.1 GCA_030040155.1 Streptosporangiaceae bacterium
ACCTGCGCGGTGACGTGCCCGGTGCCGATGTCCAGGTTCAGCACCTGGCCCGCTCTGGCGTAGTTGCGGCCCCTGGCCAGTCGGCTCTGCATGCCGAACGACTCGAGCACGTCAATGAACCGGCGTGACCACCATTGCTCGCCAATGGCCCCGCGCTTGCTGCGCGCCTTGATGCCGCCCGTGGCCTTGCGTGGCCGCGACGGCGGGTAGAAGCCGGTGTCCCGCGGACTCGGAACGGCGTCAAAGTCGGCCGGGCTGTCACCCCAAGGGCCCTGTATGACCGTCATGGCATCAACCTCACCGTGCTCGTCATTGGGACACCGCCTCGGGCGACAGCGAGATCACCGAACGCAAGTCGGCCACCGAGAGCTCGGTAAGCCAGCTTTCACCCGTTCCCACGATCTTGTCGGCGAGCGACTTCTTCTCCTCGATCATCGCGTCGATCCGTTCCTCGACGGTGCCGACGCAGACGAACTTGCGCACTTGCACGTCCCGGCGCTGGCCGATCCTGAATGCCCGGTCGGTGGCCTGGTCCTCGACCGCCGGGTTCCACCAGCGGTCGACGTGGATCACGTGGTTGGCCGCCGTCAGGTTGAGCCCGGTACCGCCCGCCTTCAGGGACAGCAGGAATACAGACGGCTCCGTTCCCTCCTGAAACGCCGTCACGAGCTCGTCCCGCCGTTTCTTCGGCGTGCCGCCGTGCAGGTAGAGCACCTCGCAACCGAGCCGCGCGGCCAGGTAAGGCTGCAGCATGTGACCGAACTCGGCGTACTGGGTGAAGCACAGCGCCTTATCGCCTGCGGCGATGACCTCCTCGCCGATCTCCTCCAGCCGGGCGAGCTTGCCCGACCTGCCGTCCAGCCGCGATCCGTCGGCTAGCAGGTGCGCCGGGTGGTTGCAGACCTGCTTGAGCTTGGCCATCGTGGCCAGCACGAGGCCGCGCCGCTCAATGCCGGGCTCGGCCGCCTCGATTCGCTCCATCATGTCGTCGACGGTGGCCTGGTACAGCGACGCCTGCTCGGGTGTGAGGTTGCACCAGACCTTCATCTCTAGCTTGTCGGGCAGGTCGGCGATGATCGCCTTATCGGTCTTCAGCCGGCGCAGGATGAACGGGCCGGTGATCCGCCTCAGCTGCTGCGTCGCGTCCTCGTCTCCCGCCCGCTCGATCGGGATCGCGAACCGCTGCCTGAACTTCTCGGCCGAGCCGAGCAAGCCGGGACTGGTGAACTCCATGAGCGACCAGAGGTCGGACAGCCGGTTCTCCACCGGCGTGCCCGTCAGCGCGATCCGCGATCCGGCCGGGATCCCGCGGACGGCCTGTGCCTGGCGGGTGCTGGAATTCTTGATGCTCTGCGCCTCGTCGCAGATCACCCTGGCCCACTGAACGCGGCTCAGCGCCTCACGGTCCCTGGTTGCCACGCCATAGGTGGTGATGACCAGGTCCGCCGAGGTCAGCGCGGCGGTCAGGTCATCCCCGGCCAGCCGGCCGGAGCCGTGATGCACGTACACGACCAGGTCCGGGGTGAACTTGGTGGCCTCCCGCTGCCAGTTGCCGACCAGGGACATCGGGCAGACAAGCAGGCTCGGCCCGTGTGCGGCACCCTGGTCTCGCTCTTCGGCGAGCAGTGCCAGCGTCTGCGGGCTCTTTCCAAGACCCATGTCGTCGGCCAGGATCGAGCCAAGCCCGGCCTGCCCGAGGAAGGCCAGCCAGGACAGCCCGCGCTCCTGGTACGGCCGCAGCTGGCCGTTGAACGAGTCGGGCGTCTGCATCGGCGCCAGCCGCTGCTCAGCCTGGCCGGACAGCAGGTCGGCCAGCCAGCCGTCGGCATCCACTTCGGTCACGGGCAAGTCGGCCGTCTCGCCGAGCCCGGCCAGCATGGCCTCGCCCGAGGTCATCACGCCGGAGCCGCGGCGTTCCAGGAACTTCAGGGCGGCCTGCAAATGACGATCGTCCAGCTCGACCCACTGGCCGCGAACGCGGACCAGCGGGACCTTCAGCCTGGCCAGTTCGGCGAGCTCCTCCGGAGCGAGCACCTTGTCCCCGACGGCCAGCTCGTACCGGAAGTCGACCAGGTCGCTCAGGCCGAACTTCGGCGCGGCGGCCGAGGATGCGGCCGCCCCGGCCGTCCTGGACCTGGTGGTCAGCTTGAGTCCGAGCCTGGACTTACGCACCCAGTCGGGGAGCAGCACGCCGAACCCGGCCCCGGCCAGCAGCGGTCCGGTCTCTTTCAGGAACCTCAGCGCACCCCTGGTGTCAAGCTCAACGCCCTCGGGAGTCGCGGTCTCCAGCTCCCGGTCCAGTTCAGGGAACATGCGCGACGCCCGGCCAAGCCCGGCCAGCAAGTCTTCCTCCGGGTAACCGACGCCGACCGCGGCCCAGCCGTCACTCGCCTCGCCCGACCAGATATCGGCGGCCGACAGGAGCAGGCTCGGGTCGTCGGTCGACTGCAGGGCGAACTCCACCCGCCATGGCGCCGGTGTGTCATCGTCGGCAACGCCGACGGATTCCGTGTCGGGGGCCAGATCGGCATCCGGATCGGCCGGCGGCTCGGTCAGCCGGAAGCAGGTCCGAACCGGTCCGGGCGGCAGCTGGGCCTGGTCCTGCCAGGTCCACAGCGCGAAAGCAAGCTGGGCCGCCGCGATCCCCTCGGTGGCGGAGACGCTGAGCCGGGAGCTTTCGCCGGTGAGGCCGGCCAGCCAGCGCTGCACAAGAGGCTGAGCCCGGCCGGGACGGCCGGCTGGCAGGACCGCGAAGCCGGGCTCCGCGCTGAGCCGCGCTCGCACGGCGGCATCGGCGAGCGCGTCGAGCGCAAGGGCGAAAATGACCGCCGACGGCTCGCCGACGGCGCTTGTGGCCCGGCACAGCGGTGGCATGCCCACCGTCAGCTCGCGTGCCCTGAGGGCGTCCGCGCCAGCCAGCACCGGGCGCCAGCACGCGGCGTAGTCACCGTCGCCCGTTTCGGCCAGGCCAGGGAGCACCCGCCCGCGAGCGGCAAGATCAGCTGCGAGCGCCGACACGGCGGCAAGGTAGAGCATGCTCCCGCCGGCCAGGCCGCGGCCCGATCTCGCGCCCGGCTCGCTCGTCGCGGTCAGCAGTGCCAGGGCCGCGGCCGGCTCAAACCACAATGCTCGCACCCGCCACGGCCCGAGCGCGGACTCGGCGCCGCCCCCGCGCCTGTCGGGCGTGCCCCTGGGTCGGCGCGAAGGGTCGGCGGCGATCAGGTCAGGCGAGGCGGCCGGGGCGCCTTGTCCTCCGGGCAGCCACAACGTCAGCTCGTCCTCGGTGGCCTTCCTCACGAGGTCGCCGAGCAGCTCGCCGAATTCGCTCAGCACATCGGCCAGCAGGTCCGGGTCGGCGGCGTAGGGATGGTTACGTGGCGCCCGCGACGGGCGCGTCGACAGTGTTGCGGCCGGAAGCTCAGAATCCTCCGCCCACAAAGCGAGCCCGCCGTCAGCCCACAAACCATGGATCGCCAGCACGACCCGCGCTCCTGCAATTGCCGAGACCACCTGGCCAGGAATTTATCTCACCGGCCGCCCCGACACGCCGCGAAACGCTGGTGGGATCCGGGTTCTCGCCTTAGGTCAGCTGGACGGCCGCCGGCTTGCGGCGACGGCTACGGGTGCCGGCAGCAACAAACGCCCAGCGAGGACAGCCGTCGGCCGGATGCCTCAGTGCCTGGGCGACGCCTCGTTCCCTGATGGTGAAGTCGTAACACTGCCATCGGCCAAGGTGACCGTGCCGTTGGCCTTCTCCGCAGCCTCGGCTTCGGCCCGCGCTTCGTCGTTCACCTTCCGCAGGTGGCGCGACATCGACCGGAAGACGAAGTACAGGATGACGGCCATGCCGAATACGACGAGGAAGCCGAGGGTGCCCGGCTGGTCCCACGCACTCGTGGACGTGGACGACGCCGCTGCCAGGACTGTTACAGACATACTCTCTCCCGGATACCGGCGAAGAGGTCGTCCTCTTGCGCACCGGTATCCACAACCGACCTGGCTAGATGGTAGTCCTCTGTCGGCCAGGCCGCGCGCTGGATCTCGAGCGGGCAGCTGAACCAGCCACCCTCCGGGTCCACCTGGGTTGCGTGGGCGATCAGGGCCCGGTTGCGAGTCTCGAAGTATTCCGCGCACTCCACCCTGGCGGTGACGTCATACGGCCCCTTGCCCTGCCGCGCGGCCTCCTCGTCTTCCTTGGCCCATTCGTCGAGCCGCTCTGCGTACGGGGAGTCCAGGCCGGCCGCGAGCATGGCCTCGTGCAGTGCCCTGATCCGGTCCAGGTGGAAGGTGAGGAAGTAGTACAGCTTCAGCGGCTGCCACGGGTCGCCGCAGCCCTCATAGCGATCTGGATCCCCGGCCGCCGCGAAGGCCTCAAGCGACACCTCATGGCACTTGATGTGGTCGGGGTGCGGGTAGCCGCCGTTCTCGTCGTAGGTGAGCATCACGTGCGGCCGGAACTCCCTCACCGCGGCGACGAGCGGGCGGGCCGCGATCTCAAGCGGCTGCAGCGCGAAGCAGCCGTCGGGCAGCGGCGGCGGCGGATCACCTTCGGGCAGGCCCGAGTCGACGAAGCCCAGGAAGCGCTGCTGCACGCCCAAGATCTGACGCGCCTTCTCCATCTCGGCCCGCCGGACGGCCGTCAGGTTCGCGCGGATGTCAGGGCGCTCCATCTTCTTGTTCAGGATGTCGCCGCGCTCGCCGCCGGTCAGCGTGCAGACCAAAACCTCGACGCCCTCCCGAACGTAGCGCGCCATCGTCGCCGCGCCTTTGCTCGACTCATCGTCGGGATGAGCGTGGACGGCCATCAGCCGGAGCTTGCCGCTGTCGGCCTGGCCGTCACAGGACGGGATCTGGCTGTCGGCTCTGCCTTGGCCAGGAGTGATGAGCACGCGAAACCCACCTCAACGTGTCGTTGATACAACTGCGACCTGCCGGATGTTAGCCGGTCCCGGCGCCCGCCGGACGGTCAGACTCACCACTGCGGCCGTTGGCGGCCGCCATGCGCAGGTTCTGCACCCGTCCTAGACGTCGCACCGCTTTGCACAACGCGCCCGGCCAGGCCCGGCATTCCCGGTGTCAGCGGGCTGCCGCCGGGCTGGCCTCGGCCTGGGTGGACCTTGCGAGCCAACGACGGCCTGGCAGCGCCTAGTCGGCAGCCGGCAGCGGCGCGAGGTGGCGGCTCGCTTCTCCGTCGCCGAACAGCAAATCGGCGAAGGCGGCGGCGAGCGCACGGTGGCCTTGGGCGTTGGGATGCAACCGATCCGAGGTGAACAGCGCCGGGTCGGTAGCCGCGTCCGGCATCGCCCACGTGTCCAGGCACAGAGTCTTGTACCTGGCCGACTGGTTCCTGATGATGTCGCTCGCCTGGCGGAGTCGCCGCTGGGCGATGACCACATACTCGGCCGGAAGCTCGACCACCGCGGAGACGTCCGGCAGCGTGCAGGTCAGCACGGTCGCGCCGGTGGCGGCCAGGGCCGCCAGCAGCTTGCCCAGGCCCGCAGTGAAGGCATCCGGGGAGAACTCGCGCAGCCGGACGTCGTTCATGCCCACGGTGAGGCTGATCAGATCTGGCCGGAGCCCGGCCACCCGCGGCAACTGCCGGTCCAGCACGCCAGCGACGTCGGCGCCGTCGACCGCCAGGTTGGTGAGCTCGCAGCGCGCCAGGGTCCGCTCGGAGAGCAGGCCAGCGAGGCGCCGGGCCCAGCCAATGTGGCGACCGTCGGGCCCGAGGTCGCCACGGCCAGCGGTCAGGCTGTCGCCGAGGGCCACGAACCGGGGCCAGCCAGGCCGGCGCATGCTCACCGCGCTCGAGTAACTCATAAGTTAAGGTATGCCGTGATCATGACTGGCCGCGCCAGGCAGGAGGGCCCTGCCGATTCGGCGCCCAGGTTGGGACCGCGGCGACTCGCCAACGCGGAAGAAATAACGTGAACGTGTGACGGCTCCGACTCCAGGCGTGACTCGACCGCCAGCCGCGCTGCCCGGCCCAGCCGTCGCGACCGGGCTGAAAGAACTCGACATCACGCGTCCGTGGGCCGTCCGGACCGCGTGGATCGGCCTTGGCGCCGCCGTTGTCCTGGTCGTCGTGTTCTCCATCGCCTACAAGCCGCTGGACTTCAGTGTCTACCGCTGGGGTGGCCAGGAGGTAACGCACGGCTTGCGGCTCTATCTCGCGCATTACGTCCAGGGCCACGACCAGGAGTGGTTTACGTACCCGCCGTTCGCGGCGATCGTCTTCGTCCCCATCGCCGCACTTCCTGCAGTCATCGGTCAGGTTGGCTGGCAGCTCGTGTCGTTGATCGCCCTGGCCTGCGCGAGCGTGACCACGCTGAACCTTGCGGGCTACCGGCCGTCACGGACGGTGACCGCCGCGATGGTGGCCGGCGCGATCACGCTCGAGCCGATGTATCACACGCTGTACCTGGGCCAGATTAACTTCATCCTGCTGGCGATGATCCTCATCGACGTCTGGCGCGCCGCGCGCGGGCGCCCGGCCGGGATCGGCATCGGACTCGCCGCCGCCGTGAAGCTGACTCCGCTGATCTTCATCCCGTTCTTGCTGCTCAGCAGGCGGTGGCGGGACGCGGCGATCGCTACCGCGACGTTCCTGGCTTGCGGGCTGATCGGCTACCTGGTCGCGCCGGAGGGGTCGGGCCTGTACTGGCACCACCTGTTCTATGACACCAAGCGGGTCGGAGCTCCGTACATCAGCAACCAGTCGCCGTATGCCCTGGTACTGCGGGTGGCGGGCGCGGGCGCTCACATCGGAACCTGGTACTTGATCATCCCGGTCGTCTCCGGGATCCTCGGGCTGGCGATAGCCGCCGCCCTGGCCAGGCGCCACGACTGGCTCGGGGCGGTCACGGTCACCGGCACGACCGGCCTGCTGGTCTCGCCGATCTCCTGGACGCATCACTGGGTGTGGATCTTGCCCGCCCTGGTCATCCTGGTCCTCGGCGGCAAGCAAAGCAGGATCGCGGCGCTATGCGCCTACGTGCTATTCGTGGCCGCACCCATGTGGTTCACGCCCGACAACGGCGGGCCGGGCGAATACGGCTTTCACTGGCTGCTGACCCTGGTCGCGAACTGCTACCTGATCGCGGGCCTGGCGTTCCTCGGCTACATGGCGCGACGGGCGTACCTGATGCGCGGCGCCGCGCCGACCGCCCGCTAGCTGTGCCGCCAGCGGAAGTACAGCCACGAGGCCGCGCCGAACAGCGGCAAGGTGATCCCGATGAGGAGCAGGCCGCCGGTGAACGCGCTCTCGATGAACTGGCCGGCCACCCGAGCCACGCCGTAGTAATAGAGCACATCGACGGCCATCAGCAGCACGTAGCCGCCAAGGGCGGTCGCGCACACCTGGACCGCGAACCGCGGCCAGCGTGCGGGCACCCGGCGGGCCACCACGCCCGGCGTCCTGCCGCCCGGACCCACTTCGCGGGCGGCGCCTGTGCCTGCGTCCGCAGCCTCGGAGCTCTCGGCCGTGCCCTCCGCCTCCTGCGCGCGGGCCCTGATCGCGTCGCGCCGCTGCACCCGCAGGCCAGCCGCGAGCACCCCCATGAGGATCACGTATCCGGTGCCGATCGGCACCACGTCCTGCGATATAAGCTCGGTTGCCATCGTCAGCCGTCCCTCCGGTCAGCTCCGTCGCCGGTCAAGAGCGCAGCAGGAAGTGCCAGCCGCGGACGAAAAGATGCCAGCCCAGCCAGAGCCAGAGAGCGAAAAGAGCCCACCGACCTGGCGGATAGCGCATGATTGCCCGGAATGTCGCGCTCAGGGTAGGCACGCTTCCGCTGATATGACTCAGCGCAAGCCCCTCCCAGGCAAATACGGCGCCGATCAGCACCGCCCAGACCACATAACCGATGACCGGATGATCTCCCACGTCGACCTCCCCAGGTCTGGCCGGCCTGCCCGCGCAGTGGAGGCCCGGCGTCTTCGCGCCCGGTCTATCACTGCAGGCTCCCGCACAACATGAGAAACCGGCCTTTTATCTCAAGTCGTAGCGAGAAGCAGCGTCCCACTAGTCAAGGCCATCATGACCGGAACGAGGGGTGCCCGGCAGCATCCGGTCCGGCGACGTCAGCTGGCATCAGCCGACCCGAGCATTTTTGCCCGGTTTCGCCCAGGCTTGTTTGGCCTGGGCCATTGACAGGTACGACGTACTCGCCGACCCTTGTTAGCCTCGAAGGATTACCCCCATGGGCCGAGAGGCCCGCGGACCCCTAGCTCCGCATCCATCCGAGGAGTACCCGTGACCGAGACCCGCGATGACACGTTCACCTGGCTCACTCAGGAGGCGTACGACCGGCTCAAGGCTGAACTCGATTACCTCTCGGGTCCAGGCCGGATCGAGATCGCGAAGAAGATCGAGGCTGCGCGGGAAGAGGGCGACCTGAAGGAGAACGGCGGCTATCACGCCGCCAAGGACCAGCAGGGCATGCAGGAAGCCAGGATCAGGCAGCTGACCCAGATCCTGGAGAACTCCCGCGTCGGCGAGCCGCCCCGTACGGACGGCGTGGTCGGACCCGGCATGACCGTCACGGTCAGGTTCGAGGGAGACGACGAGGAAGTGACCTTCCTGCTGGCCTCCCGTGAGGAGGTTGGCGCGCCCATCGACGTGTACTCGCCGAAGTCACCGCTCGGCAGCGCTATTTCCGGCAAGAAGGTCGGCGAGACCGCGACCTACACTCTGCCGAACGGGCGAGCCAGCTCAGTCGAGATCATCGACGCCGTCCCATACAGCGGTATGTAGCGCGGACCTTACGCCGGAAGTTCCGGCCCGCAGAGTTGACATCGGCGCCCCCGCCCAGGTATATGGACGGGGGCGTCGCATAGGTCACACCGGGAGGCCTGCCGCATGCGGATTGTGGACATCGTCATCGGGGCCGGCTGGGTCGTCTTCTGGATCTACTGGCTGGCAATGTCGGCCAACGTCAAGACGGGCCGGGCTCGATGGGGGCAGTTCGCGGGCTTCCGGGTCGGGTTTATCATCATCCTTCTGCTCGTGCTCCGGCTGAGACTCGTGAAGGCGAACAGCCTCGTCGTGCACAGTCCGTTGCTCGAAGGCATTGGCCTGGCCATCTGGGTGCTGGGACTGGCTCTGGCGGTGTGGGCGCGGGTCTACATCGGCCGCAACTGGGGCATGCCGATGTCGAGGAAGGACAGCCCGGACCTGGTGACCAGTGGCCCGTACCGGAGCATCCGTCACCCGATCTACACGGGCATCCTGCTCGCCATGGTCGGCACCACGGTGGCGGTCAGCCTGTACTGGCTGATAGCGGTCGTAGTGATCGGCGGGTATTTCATCTTCAGCGCGGTGAACGAAGAACGCTACATGACCGAGCAGTTCCCGGAGTCGTATCCGGCCTACAAGCGGTCGACGAAGATGCTCATCCCGTTCCTGCTCTGAGCGTTCCGGAGCTTAGTGCACGAGTTCGGGAGCGGACGCTGCCTGATCGGCAGCGTGCTCGGCCCGGCCGCGCAGCGGAATCTCCCTGATGGAGATCGCGAGCACGAACACCAGCACTGTGGCCGGGATGGCCCACCAGAACACCGCATCGATGGCGTGGCTGATCGAGTAGAACGCCGCGTCCCGTATCGGCCCGGGCAGGCTGTTGATCGTCACCGGGTCGAACTGCCCGCCGCTGCCCGACGCCAGGTGCGCTCCCGGCAGCTTTGAGGCCATCGACTCGTTGAGCTTCTTGATGAAGATCACGCCGAACAGCGAGACGCCGATCGACCCGCCGATCTGCTGGAAGAACGCACGCGAGCTGCTGGCGACGCCCATGTCGCTCTGCGGCACGCTGTTCTGCACGATCAGCGACGTGATCTGCATGAGGAAGCCCATGCCGAGGCCGAAGATCACGAAGTAGCCCGCCGACTTGAGCGTGCTGGTGTTCGTGCCAAGGTGCGTCAGCAGGTACAGGCCGATGGACATGATCACGGCACCGGTCACCGGGAGGATCTTGTATCGGCCGGTCCTGCTCGTGACCAGGCCAGAGACCACGGAAGTCGTCGTCGCGCCCAGCATCATCGGGATCAGCGCCAGGCCGCTGCCAGTCGGTGACAGGTGCTGGACGGTCTGCTGGTACAGCGGCAGGAACGTCATCGCGCCGAGCATCGCCAGGCCCAGCAGGAAGCTCATGCTGGATGCGAGGGAGAAGTTCCTGTTCTTGAACACGTGCAGCGGCAGGATCGGCTCGGCTGCCCTGGACTCGACCGCGAAGAAGGCCGTCAGCGTGACCAGGATGATGGCGCCCAGCAGCAAGATCTGCCACGAGCCCCAGCCGTACTGCGAGCCGCCCCATGTCGTCAGCAGCACAATCGCGGTGGCCCCGATCGCGGTCACGACCACGCCGGAGTAATCGATCTTGTGCTGGATCCGCTTACGCGGCAGGTGCAGCGTGAAGTACAGGTAGATCAGCGCTGCCGCTCCGATCGGCATGTTGATGTAGAAGATCCAGCGCCAGCCCCACGCGTCGGTGATGCCGCCGCCAACCAGCGGACCGGCGATCATGGCCAGCGTCATGGCCGCCATCATGTAGCCCATGTACTGACCGCGCTCCCTGGGAGAGACCAGGTCACCGATGGTCGCGATCGCGCCGACCATGAGGCCGCCAGCCCCGAGGCCCTGTACCGCGCGGAAAGCGATCAGCTGGTCCATGTTGTGCGACAGGCCCGAGAGCGCCGAGCCGATCAGGAACAAGACGATGGCGATCATCAGCCAGCGCTTGCGGCCGTACTGGTCGCCGAGCTTGCCGTACAGGAGCGTGGTAATCGTCGAGGCGAGAATGTAAGCGGTGACGACCCAGGCCAGGTGGTTGACCCCGTGCAGGTCGCCGACGATTCGCGGCAACGCCGTCGAGACCACGAGCTGATCGAGCATCGCGATGATGATCGCGAGCAGCAAGCCCGGCAGGACTATCAGAATTTCGCGCCGCGGGCCGTTGCGGCTCGCGGCACTCTCGGCTGGCTGGCTGCTCGCGGCGGCGTCGGCCGCCTGACTGTCAGTCATGAAAACTTACTCCTCGCCCCTGTTTGCGCGCCTCGACCAGCTTATGCGCTCTCAACTTACCTGCCGACCGGCTAGCATCATTTGTACTCCTAGGCTAGGCTGGCTCCTAACCGGCCGTCAAGTAGATTACGCCGGGCCGAAGAAGGACAGACACGCGGGACCATATGGAAGAGAACGTCTCTAGCGCAGGGCAGGAAAACGGCCGCGACCACGGGCGCGACACCCGGTCCCGGTTGCGCGAGCTCGCCTTGCAACTGTTCGCCGAGCAGGGCTACGAGAAGACGTCCCTGCGGGAGATCGCCGAGCAGCTCGGCGTGACCAAGGCTGCCCTGTACTACTACTTCAAGTCGAAGGAAGACATCGTCCGGAGCCTGGTCGAGGATTACGTTGCGCAGATCGACGACCTGATCGCCTGGGGCAAGGACCAGCCCAGGACGGCGGCGACCAGGGCCGAGATCGTCCACCGCTACATGGACATCGTCGTGAACGGGACCGAGGTCTTCCGGATGCTCCAGCAGAACCAGGCCGCCGTGAGTAGCCTGGCGTCGGCCAAGGAGCGCGGTGAGCTGTTCCGCGAGCGGATGGACTCGCTGGTCGACCTCCTCGCCGGCCCGGACGCCGCGCTTCGCGATCAGATCCGCGCCGCTTCTGCCCTGATGAGCATCAGCATCGGCTGCATGCACTACCAGCGCCGGGCTGCCGACCCGGCGGAACTACGGGCTGCCCTGCTTGATGTCGCCACGGAGTTGGCCGACGCCGCGCCCGAGCAAGCCGCACTGGGCCCGAAGTCATGATCCGGTAGCGCTGCCCGGCTATTACGCAGAGCTGCACTACATGATTTGGCTGGCCTTCGCCACGGACTGGACCAGCGGCAGGGTGCGGTGCGGCAGCGGGGTGTCCAGGACGATTACCGTTGACGTCCGTACGACGCCCTCTAGCTCGACGATGGCGTCGATCACGCGCTGCAGATCGGCGTTGCTGCGCGCGACGACGCGGCACAGCACGTCGCCGGCGCCGGTGATCGTGTGCGCCTCGAGCACCTCCGCGATGACCGCCAGCCGCTCTGCCACCGGATCGTGACCGCTCGCCTGCCGGATCTCCAGCGTGATGAAGGCCATCACGCTGTGGTCAAGCGCCGCCGGATCGACGTCGGGACCGTAGCCGGTGATGACCCCGCGCGCGTGCATCCGGTCCAGGCGGGCCTGAACCGTGCCCCTGGCCACGCCGAGGCGCCGCGACGCCTCAAGGACGCCCACCCTGGGCTCGTTCATCAGCAGCTCGATCAGCTGCGCGTCAAGTGCGTCGATCACGATCAGGCCCACCTCGTAACAAACTGTGCATAGATTGCGGCGATCTGGTTCTTCTTACTATGCAAATTGTCTAGCACATATGCGCACAGTTGCACAGGGTGCCTCTCCGGCCGGATGCTGCCACAAACGCCGGAACAGCGAAGGGGTGCCGCTATGACAGCCGAAGCAGTGCATGATCAGGCCGTAGGCACCGACGAGTTCCCGGTGACCGGGATGGACGCGGCCGTATTCGCCGTCGGCAACGCCCGGCAGGCGGCGCATTTCTACTCGACCGCGTTCGGCATGCGCTGCGTGGCTTATCGCGGCCCGGAGACAGGCTGCCGCGACGAGGCCTCCTACGTGCTGGAATCCGGCAATGCCCGGTTCGTATTCCGCGGCCCGGTGCGGGCCGGGACCGAGCTCGGCAAGCACGTGGCCGAGCACGGCGACGGTGTGATCGACCTGGCCATAGGCGTGCCGTCGGCGGCGGCCGCGTACGAGTACGCGACTGCCCACGGCGCGGTTGGCCTGGCCGGGCCCGAGGTCGTCGAGGACGAGAGCGGCAGGGTGGTGCTGGCGGCTATCGCCACTTACGGCGACACCAGGCACACTCTGGTAGAGCGAGCCGACTACGCGGGGCCGTATTTGCCCGGTTACACCCCGGCCGGCCCGCTGACCGGGCACCAAGCCGGCCCGTTCTTCACCGAGATCGATCACTGCGTTGGCAACGTCGAGCTGGGCAAGATGAACGAATGGGTGGACTTCTACCACCGCGTCATGGGCTTCACCAACATGAAGGAGTTCGTCGGCGACGACATCGCGACCGAGTACTCCGCGCTGATGAGCAAGGTCGTCGCCGACGGCAGCCGCAAGGTGAAGTTCCCGATCAACGAGCCCGCGGTCGGGAAGAAGAAGTCCCAGATCGACGAGTACCTGGAGTTTTATGGCGGACCGGGAGTCCAGCACATCGCCCTCGCGACTGACGACATCGTCGGCGCCGTCCGCGGGATGCACGAGCAGGGCGTGCAGTTCCTGAACACGCCCGACAGCTATTACGAGACGCTGGGCGAATGGGTCGGCAGCACGAGAGTGCCGCTAGATGAGCTGCAGGAGCTCAAGATCCTGGCCGACCGGGACGAGGACGGCTACCTGCTGCAGATCTTTACCAAGCCGGTACAGGACCGGCCAACGGTCTTCTTCGAGCTCATCGAGCGGCATGGCTCGCAGGGATTCGGCAAGGGAAACTTCAAGGCGCTGTTCGAGGCGATCGAGCGGGAGCAGGAGCGCCGCGGCAACCTGTGAGGCGCACCGGAACACCCGAGCGCCTGGTGCCGGTAATTCGCGGCAGCGCTCGCATACTGTTGTCATCAAAGGATTGAGGGACCCTCGCCATGCGGCCCGGTCCGGGCTGCGGGCAGGTTAACGGGCGTCGGGCACCGTGGCATCTGCGAGTATTCTTCGCGGGCCTGGACATGCCGGGCCAGACGAGGGAACTTAAAACGGCGAGATGACACAGCAAGAGGACATAACCAGCCAGGAGCCGGGCGCCCGTCAGCCCGGCGCCCAGTCTCAGGCTGCGGCGGCGGACCCCGTGCCGGCGGCGGACGCTGTCCAGCCTGCTCCGGCGCCCGAACCCGTCTGGCCGTCACCGTACCTGTCGGAGGGCGCGGCGATACCGGAGGCCTACCCCGCGCCGGCCCAGCCGGGCCAGCCCCGCTACGGCGAGCCAGGAGGTTCGGTCCCGCCCGGGCAGCCATTCAGCTCAGGGCAGCCGGGCTCTTCGCCGCAGGGCTACCGGCAGCCGGGCAACGGCCAGCCTGGTGACCCGTCGGCATACGGGCAGCCCCGATATGGCCAGTCCCGGCAGAGCCAAGGCCGAGCGCCAAGCCGACTCGGCACAGGCGCGCAGGTCACCGGGCGCGACCCGGCCCTCGCCGCCGGCTGGGAGCGGTTCCTGGCGATGACGATGGACTGGTTCCTTATCTTCGCCGCGGCCATCCTGCTCGTGCTGTCGCCGATGCTCAAGATCTGGCACCAGCTTGGAGCCATTTACGCCAACTCCACGACCGTCGGTGCGTCGGCGACGCAGACGGCTATGAGTAACGTGCTTCGGTCACCCGCGGCGACCAGCGCCTTCGTCCGCTTCTGGCTGATCGCATTCGCCATTGCGCTCGTGTACTTCTGGGCGCTCCCCGCCGCCTGGGGCGGGACCCTGGGTAAGCAGGTCCTTGGCCTGCGCGTGGTCGCCGCCGTGGACCGGTCGAGAGTCAGCATCAGGGCTGCCGGAGTGCGGGCGGTAGCGTTCCTGGCGGGACCGGCGATCCTCGTACTCGTGCCGTCCGAGCTCGGCCTGGTCGGGGGGCTGATCTGGCTCGCGGACTGCACGGCCATGATTGTGGACTCACGCATGCAGAGCCTGCACGACCGGGCCGCCGATACCACGGTCATCAGGAAACGATGGCTTGACCAGCAGGCCCGGCCGACACAGGTATCGCCCTGGTAGTGCCGCCGTGACCGGTGTCGCCGCCCGCTAGCTGAAGAGCAGCGTGTACCCGGACTTGCGCAGGTGGCTGATCACCGAGTCGCAGTGCTCCGGCCCCCTGGTCTCCAGGTGGAGGTTGACCTCGGCTTCATCGACGCGCAGGTCTGCGGTCACTCGCTCGTGCATCACGTCCAGGACGTTGGCCCCGAGCGCGGCCAGCTCGGAGAGCAGCGTGGCCAGAGCGCCTGGCCGGTCCGGCAGCTTGCACCGGAACGCCAGGTACCGGCCGGCCGCCGACAGGCCATGCCGCAGAACCTTTGACAGCAGCAGCGGGTCGATGTTGCCGCCGGAAAGCACGATAACGACCGGAGGCTCAAACAGGCCGGCCTGATGCTCAAGAAGCGCCGCTACCCCGGCCGCTCCGGCCGGCTCGACTAGCTGCTTGGCCCGCTCCAGGCACAGCAGCAGCGCGCGGGACAGGTTCTCCTCGGTGACCGTGAGCACGCGCACGCCGTGCCGGGCAATCAGCGTTGTCGCCAGCACCCCCGGCTTGGCGACCGCGATTCCGTCTGCCATCGTCGCCGACGGCGTGACCGCTACCGGGTAGCCGGCCGCGACCGAGCCTGGGACCGGCGCGATCGCTTCCGCCTGCACCCCGATGAGCCGGGCCCGCGGCAGCACCGAGCTGGCCGCCACGGCGATGCCGGCGGCCAGGCCGCCGCCGCCCACCGGCATCAATATGGTGCGCGCCTGGGGGCACTGCTCGGCGATCTCCAGTCCGACCGTGCCCTGGCCGGCGATGACGTCTGGGTGCTCGAAGGGGTGAATGAAGATCGAGCCGGTCTCCTCGGCCAGATCGCAGGCCTTCGCCAGAGCGTCCTCGACCGCGGTGCCGTGCAAGATGACTTCGGCGCCATACGAGCGGGTGGCTGCAACCTTCGGCAGCGGTGCTCCGGCCGGCATCACCACGGTGGCCTGGGCACCCAAGGAGGCTGCCGCCAGCGCGACTCCCTGAGCGTGGTTACCGGCGCTCGCCGCTATCACGCCGCGGGCTCGCTCCGCCTCAGTCAGCCGCGCGATCCGCAGGTAGGCCCCGCGGACCTTGAACGAACCGCCACGCTGCAGGTTCTCGCACTTGAGGAAGACCGGGCCGCCGAGCAGGACAGACAGCGCGCTGGACTCCAGCAGTGGGGTCTGCCTGACGACCGGCCGCAGCACCTCGCGGGCCGAGAGCACGTCATCGGGTCCGACCTGGAGAGGTGTAGGCATCACGCCTGGATTGTCGCACTTCCGCGGCCGGTCGGGACCAGCCGGAGCTGTCTCAGTCCGCGGTCCAGTACCGGTCGGCGGCGAACAACAACGCGGCGGCCCCCACCAGCCCCGCGCTTTGGCCAAGAGCGGCGGGCACCACGGTGACACCCTTTGTGAACGGCAGCCGGGCGTGCGCCCGCAGGGCCTCCTCGAGCGGGTCGAACAGCAGCGTCCCGGCTTGTGACAGGCCGCCGCCTACCGAAACAACTTCCAGGTCGCACAGCGCGGCTGCGGAAGCGATCGCGATGCCCAGCGCCCGGCCGGCCCGTCTCATCGCCGCGATTCCCACCGGGTGGCCGAGCGCGCCGTCATCGGCCAGTTCCTTGGCGGTCGCGTCCTTGTGGTCCGGCCGCCAGCCCTCGGCCTGGGCCCACGCCACCAGGCCGGGACCCCTGGCGATCGCTTCAAGGCAGCCGCGCCCGCCGCACGCGCAGACGGGACCCGTGTCAGGGTCGACCACGACATGCCCGATGTGACCGGCGTTGCCCGTAGCACCGGCGATCAGCCGCCCATCCAGGACCAGCCCGCCGCCAACACCGGTGGAGACCACCATGCCGAGCACGTTGTCGCGGCCGCGGCCTGCCCCTCGCCAATGCTCGCCGGCCACCAGGCAGATCGCGTCGTTGTGAACGCGCACCGGGATGCCGGGCAGCCGCTGCACCAGCCGGCTCCGCAGCGGGAAGGCACGCCAGGCCGGTATGTTCAGCGGCGAGACGACTCCCGCCGGCCACTCCATTGGGCCACCGCATCCGCATCCGCAGCCCGCCAGGCCGTCGACGCTCACCGCGGCCCCGTCCATGACGTCCGTGAGCAGCACGTCCAGAGTCCGCCACAACTGCTCGGCGTCAATGCCCACCGGCGTCGGCACCTGCGACCAGGTAAGGACACGGCCGGCGGGCTCGACCAAACCCGCGGCCAGCTTGGTACCACCGATGTCCACGGCCAGCACCGGCCGGGAATCGCTCATTCCACGCCTCCCGAGATGCGAACACGCCACGCATCGACATAGTGTCGAATGGTGCAGCCTACGACTTCGCACCAGCCACCATCTGCCCAGCCGCCCGCGTCTGGCCCGCCAGCGGCCAGCACGCTCGGGGAGCTGAAGGCCAGCGGACACCAGCTTCGCACCGTGAAGGAGGAGCTCAGGCACAACCTGCTCGATCGGCTAAGGGCCGGTGAGAATGCCTTCCCCGGCATCGTCGGGTTCAGCCAGACCGTCCTGCCGCACCTGGAACGTGCGATCATCGCCGGGCACGACGTGATCCTGCTCGGCGAGCGCGGTCAGGGGAAGACGCGGCTGATCCGGACCATGACCGGGCTCCTGGACGAGTGGACGCCGGCCGTCGACGGCTGTGAAATCAACGATCATCCGTACGCGCCGGCCTGTGCCCGCTGTCAGCGCCTGGTGGCCGAGGTCGGCGATGAGCTGCCCGTCACCTGGCGGGCTCGCGACGTCCGCTACGGCGAGAAGCTCGCGACTCCCGACACCAGCGTTGGCGATCTGATCGGCGACATCGACCCGGTGAAGGTGGCCGAGGGCCGGACCCTGGGCGACCCCGAGACGATCCACTACGGCCTCGTCCCGCGCACCAACCGCGGGATTTTCAGCCTGAACGAGCTGCCCGACCTGGCCGAGCGGATTCAGGTGTCGCTGCTGAACGTGCTGGAGGAGCGGGACCTCGGCGTTCGCGGCTACTCGCTGCGGCTGCCCCTCGACATCGTCCTCATCGCCAGCGCGAACCCGGAGGACTACACCAACCGCGGGCGGATCATCACCCCGCTGAAGGACCGGTTCGGAGCCGAGATCCGCACCCACTACCCGCTGACGCTTGAGGCCGAGCTCGATCTCATTAACCAGGAGGCTCGGCTGGCGTGGCAGGACACCGATCCCGGTGCGGTACTCCCCGTGCACCTGGTGGAGGTCATCGCCAGGTTTACCCGCCTCGTGCGGGCGTCTCCGGCGGTTGACTCGCGGTCGGGTGTGTCCGCGCGATTCGCTATCGCGGCGTCCGAGGCGGTCGCGGCCTCCGCGGTCCGCCGAGCGGCCATCAGCGGCGAGGAGCAGCCGGTGGCACGCGTATGCGACCTCCCGGCTGTGATCAGCACGCTCCGCGGCAAGGTCGAGTTCGAGGTCAGCGAGGAAGGCCGCGAGCAGGAGGTGCTTGAGCACCTGCTCCGCCGGGCGACCAGCGACACGTTCCGGGCCGCACTCGGCAACGCTGACCTGACTGGCCTGCTGGCCCGGTTCAACGACGGCGGCATGGTCGAGACCGGTGACCTGGTGCCGGCCGCGGACCTGCTGCGGCGTATCGGTGAGGTGCCTGGCCTGGCCAAGATCATGGAGCGGCTGCAGATGACCGGCGGCGAGTCCTTCGGACAGGCTGCGGCGGCGTTGGAATTCGCGCTCGAGGGCCTGTACCTAATGCGGCGGCTGTCAAAGGAGACGATGGACGGCGCCACCATCTACCGGACCTGACCTGCGCACGGAGAGGTGATCAAGCGTGCCTAGCGGCTATCGCTACGGGCCGTATCATGACGGGCCAGATCCACTGGCGCCGCCGTATGACGTGCGCGGCGCAGTCGACGCGCTTGGCGAGTCCGTCCTTGACGGGTCCGATCCGGCTAGTGCCCTGCGCGAGTTGCTGCGACGCGGCATGCCAGGTCGTCGCGGGCTAGATGACCTGCTGCGCCGGGTGCGAGACCGGCAGCGCGAAATCCGCGGTCGTGGGCGGCTGGACGGCATCCTCGATCAGGTGCGCTCCTTGCTGGACACCGCCATCGGCCAGGAACGGGCTGAGCTCTTCCCTGACCCGTCAGACGAGGCGAGGCTGCGTGAGGCGGAGCTAGACGCCTTGCCGCCCGACACCGCGCAGGCCATCAGGCAGCTGGCGGACTACGAGTGGCAGTCACAGGCTGCGCGCCAGACCTTCGAAGAACTGAAGTCACTGCTGCGGCGCGAGGTGCTTGACTCGCAGTTCCGCGGCATGCGGCAGACGCTCGCGAACCAGGACCCGCAGGCCCTGCAGCGCGTCAAGGACATGATGTCGGAGCTGGCTGACATGCTCGAGGCCGACGCCCGCGGCCAGCACACCCAGCAGGACTTCGACAACTTCATGGACCGCTACGGCGACATGTTCCCGGACTCGCCAGCCAACCTCGAAGAGCTGGTCGACAGCCTGGTGCGGCGGATGGCGGCTGCTCAGCGGCTGCTGGATTCGCTTACCGACGAGCAGCGGGACGAGCTGGCCGGGCTCATGGCGCAAGCGCTTGATGACGCGGGCCTGGCCGCCGAGATGGGCAGGCTGGCCGATGCGCTGCGCAGCCGCAGACCCGACATGGATGCCGGCTACCCGCAGCCGCGGATGACCGGCAGCGAGCCGCTCGGGCTGAGCGACGCCACGTCCGCGCTGGCCGAGCTGGCCGACCTGGCGGACTTGGAAGATGCGCTCCGGCAGGATTACGCGGGCGCGCGGCTCGATGACATCGACGAGGAGGCGGTCCGCCGGGCGCTCGGCCGTCAGGCCGTCGATGACATGGAAGCGCTCAGGCAAATCGAGCTGGAGCTTGAACGGCAGGGCTATTTGCAGCGGTCCGACGGCAAACTGGAGCTGACTCCGAAGGCCGTGCGCAGACTCGGGCAGACCGCCCTCAAGAAGGTGTTTGCCCAGCTGCCCGAGGGCGGCACTGGCGACCACGAACAGCGCGACGCTGGCCAGGCCGGCGAGTTCACCGGCAGTACGCGGGCGTGGCGGTTTGGCGATGAGCAGGCCATCGACGCCGCCGCGACCGTGCGGAACGCGCTGATCCGGCAGGCGGCTCCGCCGATTGGCGCAGGCCCGGCGGGCCGGGTGCCTGACCGGCATCCGCGAGTGCAGCTGTCGGTCAGCGACTTCGAGGTCGCCGAGACCGACCGCAGGGCCTCCGCCGCCGTGTGCCTGCTGGTCGACCTGTCCTACTCGATGGCGCTGCGCGGCACGTGGGGCGCCGCTAAGCAGACCGCGCTCGCGCTCCATGCGCTGATCCGGACCCAGTACCCGCAGGACGCCATCCAGGTCATCGGCTTCTCTAACTACGCGCGCGAACTCCGCGAGACCGAGCTCGCCGGGCTGAGCTGGGACATGGTGCAGGGCACGAACCTGCACCACGCGCTCGTGCTAGCCGGACGGTTCCTCGACCGCCGTCCCGAGCACAACCCCGTCGTGATGATCATCACCGATGGCGAGCCGACTGCGCACCTCCGCCGCGACGGCCGGTTCTGGTTCGACTGGCCGCCGTCACCGGAGACGCTTGAGCTCACGCTGGCCGAGGTCGACAAGATGACCAGGCGCCGGGCGACGCTGAACGTGTTCATGCTGGCCGACGACGAGCGGCTGACGTCATTCGTGGACGAAGTGGCCAGGCGGAACGGTGGCCGGGTGCTGCGGGCCATGCCAGACAGTCTTGGGGAGTACGTGGTGAAGGACTTCCTCCGGGCTCGGCGCGAGCGTACTCGTTAGATAGGCTCTGGCCTGGAAAGCAAGCCCTACTCCGCCAAGTTTTTACTTTTAATCTCTTTGCTCCGTATCCCAGCGGGCCGTGCCAGGAGTACTGTGCCGCTGGTACATCATTCGCCGGTTACCGGCCTCCGCGGGTTTTGATCGGAGGCATCCGGCTCCCCAAGGAGGACGAAGTGAGTTCTGCAAGCGTTTCCGGTTCCGGCGCGTCCGGTAAGCGCCCAGTCGTCATCACGCTGGCCGTGGTCGGCGTGCTGGCTCTCGTGTACGGGATTATTAACCTTGTTGTTAAGAACCTGCCAAAGGCGATCACGCTTTACAGCAGCGCCCACAGCAAGAACGCGACGCACCCATTGCACGCGATTGTTGCGATCGTGGTTGCCGTGGCACTGTTCGCCGGTGCCTGGTGGATGAACAAGAAGTCTGCCAGCGCCTAGCCATTGCGTCCTGCCGGGGCGTATCCGCGTCGCCTGCAAGGTCGGCCTGGGTACGCTCCGGCATGCTTATGCCTGCTCTACGCGCCAGAATGAACGCAATAGCCCGCACCGGCCCGAGAAGGTAGCCGCACTTCGCGCGACCCAGCCCGGCGAAGGCCAGCGCCGTCGGCCCAGTCCCAGTCGGCTGAGTCCCCGTCGGCCCAGTCCCAGTCGGCTGAGTCCCCGCCGGCCCAGTCCCGCCGGCCAAGTGACCAGCGCGGGGCCCTCCAGCAATTGACCCGACGGCGCCGGTTCTCGCGCCCGGCTGCCAGCTGTAGTTGGCCGACGAGCCGACCTTTCCCCTGGGACCTCCTGCCTTGGCGCGGCCGTTGACACCCCCGAGCCAGACACCTAGATTGGCCAATTGTTCGAGCACGTAACTGATGTTCGTCCAGCGCACAGTACTAACCCCCAGGGGGCGACCTGCGGCCCACAGTACTAACCGGGGGGCGACGGCCGAGTGGCTGTGCTCTGGGCCGCGCCCGGAGGCTTGCGGACGGACGCCTCGACTCAAAGGAGTGCGAGTTGACCCTTCTGGACAGCGCGATCTGGCAAGGCAAGGTCTACTCCGGCGGCTGGAGGGAGGGCGGCGGCGGGCAAGCTCCGGTCATCGAGCCGGCCACGGGCTCGGAACTCGGTCGGGTCGGCATCGCCGCGCCGGACGACATCTCGGCGGCCGCCGCGGCTGCGGCTGCCGCCCAGCCCGCCTGGTCCGCCACGCCATACACCCAGCGGGCGGCGATCCTGCGCAAGGCCGGTGATGTCTGGCTGGCGAACGCCGCCGAGATCGAGGACTGGAGCGTCAGGGAGGGCGGCAAGATCCCGCCCGCAGCGCAGTTCGAGACCCACGTTGCGACCGAGGAAGTCTTCGAGGCAGCGACTCTGCCGTCGCGGCCTTATGGCGACCTCCTCCCGAGCGAGCAACCCCACCTGAGCTTCGCCGAGCGCGTTCCCGTCGGCGTCGTCGGTGTCATCTCGCCGTTCAACTTCCCGCAGATCCTGGCGATCCGCTCGGTCGCGCCCGCCCTGGCCCTCGGTAACGCGGTCGTGCTGAAGCCAGATCCAAGGACTGCCGTCTGCGGCGGCGTCGTGCTGGCCAGGATCTTCGAGGAGGCTGGCCTGCCCGAAGGCCTGCTGCATGTCCTGCCGGGCGGGCCGGAGGTGGGCGAGGCGGTCGTCACCGACCGGAACATAGGCGTGATCTCGTTTACCGGGTCGACGGCCGCGGGCCGCAAGGTCGGCGCGCTGGCAGGCCAGCACCTCAAGCGCGTCCACCTCGAGCTTGGCGGCAACTCCGCGCTGATCGTGCTCGACGACGCCGACCTGGGCCTGGCCGCGTCGGCCGGCGCCTGGGGCTCGTTCTTGCACCAGGGCCAGATCTGCATGACCACCGGCAGGCACCTGGTCCAGGACGCCGTGTACGACGACTACGTCGCCAGGCTGGCCGAGAAGGCCAGCCACCTGCCGGTCGGCGACCCCGCCTCCGGCCAGGTGGCGCTCGGCCCCATCATCGACGAGCGGCAGCGCGACAAGGTGCACGCGCTCGTCACTGGCAGCGTCGACGCGGGCGCACGGCTGGCCGCCGGCGGGACGTACGAGGGCCTGTTCTACAGGCCGACAGTGCTGGCCGAGGTAGCGCCCGCGATGCCGGCCTATGCCAACGAGGTGTTCGGCCCGGTTGCCCCGGTGGTGCGGTTCGAGACTATAGACGAGGCGGCCAAGCTCGCGGCCGACTCCGACTACGGATTGTCGCTCGGCATCCTGACCGGAAACGTGATGCGCGGCCTCGAACTCGCCAGGAAGATCCCTACCGGGATCGTGCACATCAACGACCAGACAGTCGACGACGCACCCAACACGCCGTTCGGCGGCATCCGCGCGTCGGGAACCGGAGCGCGATTCGGCGGAACCGCGAACCTGGACGCCTTCACCGACACACGCTGGGTGACGATCAGGGGCGACATCGCACCCTACCCGTTCTGACCGGGCCGGCCGGGCGCCGGAACCGGACACACTTCATACTCGGGACATATGCGTACTCAGGTCGGCATCGTGGGAGCGGGCCCGGCTGGGCTGCTGCTCTCGCACCTGCTGGCGCTGCGCGGCATCGAGTCGGTGCTGATCGAGATCCGCAGCCGCGAGTACTGCGAGGCACGCCAGCGGGCCGGAGTGCTTGAGGACGGCAGCGTGCGGCTGCTGCGCGCGGCCGGCCTGGCTGACCGCCTGAACCGGCAGGGCATCGAGCACGGCGGGATCTACCTGCAGTTCGCGGGCGAGCGGCATCACATTGACTTCCGCGAGCTCACCGGCGGCCGCACCGTCACCGTGTACGCGCAAACCGAGGTGGTCAAGGACATCATCGCCCGCCGCCTCGCCGACGCGGGCCCTGAGGCGATCAAGTTCGAGGTGACCGGCACCGAGGTAGCCGACCTGGACACCCAGCAGCCAAAGCTGCGGTACACCAGCAAGGACGGTACCCGGCACGAGGTGACGTGCGACGCGATCGCCGGCTGCGACGGCTTCCACGGCATCAGCCGGCCGGCCATCCCGCCGGCCGTCCAGGCCGTCACCGAGCGGGATTACCCCTACGCCTGGCTGGGCATCCTGGCCGATGTCCCGCCGTCCACCGACGAACTCATCTACGCCCACCATCCCCGCGGTTTCGCCCTGCACAGCCTCCGCGGGCCCACCATCAGCCGGCTCTATCTCCAGGTCGGGTCGGACGAGGACATCCGGGACTGGCCGGACCAGCGCATCTGGGACGAGCTGTCAGAGCGGTTCGCGCTGCCCGGCTGGGAGCTCAAGCAGGGCCCAGTCCTGGACAAGAGCATCACGCCCATGCGCAGCTTCGTCAGCAGCCCGATGCGCTATGGCCGGCTGTTCCTGGCCGGCGATGCGGCGCACATCGTGCCGCCAACCGGGGCCAAGGGGCTCAACCTGGCGCTCGCCGACGTCGCGTACCTTGCCCCGGCGCTCGCCGACCTGGCCCGAGGCCAGCCGGAGCTGGCCGATCAGTACTCCGGCACGTGCCTGAGCCGCGTCTGGCGGTCCACTCACTTCTCGTGGTGGATGACGACGATGCTGCACCGCACGCCCGGCGCTGACGACATGGAGAGGCAACTGCAGCTGTCGCAGCTGCGGTACGTCGTCTCCTCGCAGGCTGCCGCAACGAGCCTGGCCGAGAACTACACCGGCTACCCTCCCCTGCCCGCCACCATCCTGACGCTCTGAGAAGAGGACGGTTCCACCATGCGCACTGCACCGCCGTTCCGCGCCGACCACGTCGGAAGCCTGCTCCGCCCGCGTGCGCTGCTCGCGGCGCGCGAAGACTACGCGGCCGGCCGGATCGACGCGGCCGAGTTGCGCGCCGCCGAGGATGAGGCGATCCAGGGTGCCGTGCGGCTGCAGCAGGACGCCGGCCTCCAATCAGCCACCGACGGTGAGTTCCGCCGGGCGTCCTGGCACATGGATTTCATCTACCAGCTCGGTGGGGTCGGCAAGGCGCCAGGCAACCTCGCGGTGCGGTTCCACAACCCGTCAGGCGACATCGAGTTCACTCCCGCCGCGCTGCACATCGGCAGCAAGATCAAGCTGGACAAGACGATCTTCGCGGATGACTTCGGCTACCTGCAGTCCGTGGTGACGGAGGCGACGCCGAAGCTGACCATCCCCTCGCCGAACATGGTGCACTACCGCGGCGGGCCGGCCGCGATAGACCATGAGGTCTACCCGGACATGGATGCGTTCTGGTCAGACCTGTCCGCTGCGTACAACGACGAGGTCCAGCGGCTGGCCGCACAGGGCTGTACCTATCTCCAGCTCGACGACACGAGCCTGGCCTACCTCAACGACCCGGCGCAGCGGGCGGAGATTGCTGACCGGGGCGAGGATGCCGAGCACCTGCACCTGCGCTACATCCGCCAGGTCAACGACGCGATCGCGGGCCGGCCGGACACGATGCGCGTCACCACGCACATGTGCCGCGGCAACTTCCGCTCCTCGTGGGCGGCCGCGGGCGGCTACGACTTCGTCGCCGAGGCGCTGTTCAGCGAGCTGGCGGTGGACGGCTTCTTCCTCGAGTACGACGACGAGCGCTCGGGCGGCTTCGAGCCCCTGCGGTTCGTGCCCAAGGGCAAGATGGTGGTCCTCGGCCTCGTGACGACCAAGCGCGGCGCGCTGGAGGACCCGGATGCGCTGAAGCGCCGGATCGACGAGGCCGCCAGGTTCGTCCCGCTCGATCAGCTCTGCCTGTCGCCGCAGTGCGGGTTCTCCTCAACCGTCGAGGGGAACGAGCTCACGCAGGACGAGCAGAAGGCGAAGCTGCAACTGATCGTGCAGACCGCGCACGACGTGTGGGGCGAAGGTTAGTTACGCAGGGAACGGGGTCGTCCGTTTCCAGCCCCGGTCCGCAGCCAGTACCCGACCGGGAACAGGCGCAGATGCAGTCGCTCGTCCACCAGGCCCCACAGGCCGCGGCGGGCGAACAGCGCCACGACGATCGCGACCAGGCCGAGGATGATCAGGTACCACGCGTTATATGAGGCCAGTGTTTGTTGCAGGACCATGTACACGGCGGTGCCGATGATCGGCCCCTCGATCGTGCCCAGCCCGCCGATGATGGTCGCGAACGCCATCTCCGCGGTCCACTGCACGCTGAAGACCGCGGTCGGCTGCACCTGAAGCTGGCTGATGGCCAGAACCCCGCCGGCCGCCGCGCAACCGATGCCCGCGACCACGAACACGATCAGACGGGCCAGGCCCACCCTCGCACCCGAACTGCGCGCCGCGACCTCGTCGTCCCTGACCGCGGTCAGCACGAGGCCGAGCCGGCCGCGCAGTAGCACGTAGACGGCAAGCATGGCCGCTGCGGTGACGGCAAGCCCGACCCAGTAGGTGTAGGCCGTTATCAGGGTCGGGTTCATGCCGGTGAACCCAGGCAGCGGCAGGCCGGTGCCGCCGCCGAGCGACTGGAATCGCTCGATGAACAGCATGATGGCGGCCGCGAGCACCCACGTGGCGATGGCGAAGTAGCCGCTGCGCAGCCGGGACACAAGCCACCACAGCGGCAGCGCGACCACGCCGCAGCCGATCGCCGCGACGGGCAGTGCCGCGAACGGCGACAAGCCGTGCAGGGCCAGGATCAGCACGAAGTAGGCACCGAGGCCGACAAAGCCTTGCTGTCCCACCGACACCAGGCCCGCGTAGCCGGCCATCAGGTTCCACATGCTCGCCAGCGTGAGCACGATGAATGCCTGCACGAGGATCGCGGTGGTGCCCGAGTACACGATGTAGGGGAACAATGCGAGCACCACGACCACGACCAGCGCGCCGAGGCCGGTCCAAGCCACGTTCTGCCGCGAGCGGGTGACGTGGAAGTCCGCGGAAATCGGAACGCTGGTGTCGGTAGCCAGGCTCATGTCTGGGCCCTCCGCGAGGTAAGGCCCTGCGGGCGCAGCACGAGCACCGCCAGGAACACCAGGTATCCGGCGAGAAGCTCGTCGGAGATGTTGATCTGAGCGCCAATCTGCTGGGCGACGCCTAGCACGATGCCCCCGAGCAGCGTGCCCCACAGCGAGCCCAGCCCGCCGATCACGACGGCGACGAACGCGAACAGCAGGATCGTGTCGGTGCCCGTCGTCGGATCGAGATCGGAGTACATCCCGTACGCGATACCGCCAAGTGCCACCGTGCCGAGCGCCAGCGCGGCCGCGATGCCGAACACGTGCCGGTAGTCGGCCCCGGACAGCTGCGCGGCCTCCTGGTCGTCCGCGACGGCTCGGATCAGCCTGCCGTAGCTGGATCCGGACAGGAAATACTGCAGCCCGAGCAGCACCACGACTGCGACCGCAAAGATGACCACGAGCAGCCAGGCGATCTGGATCTGGGACCCGAGGCTGAAGGACGACGTCACCAGGCTCATTCCCGCGCCGATCCCGCGGGTGTCGGCGGAGAAGAACTGCAGCAGGCCGTTCTCGATCACCATGGACAGGCCCAGCGTGACGATGAGAGTGGTCAGGACGCCGCGGTTGAGCGAGCTCTGGATGACAGTGCGCTGCAGCACGTAGCCAAGGACCGCCATCACCGGGACGACGACGACAACGGACCACAGCACGGGCATGTGGGTGGCGGTGATGATGCCGATGGCGACGTATCCCGCGATCACGGCCAAGTCGCCGTGCGCGAGGTTCACGACCTTCATGACCCCGAACAACAGCGACAGTCCGCAGGCGAACAGGGCGTACAGGCCGCCGGTGAGTACGCCCTGGATGACGGCGTTCACCCAGGCCATTACGAGACGCTCCCTTCGCCGGGGTGTCCGTTCACCGCGGCTGTGCCGGCGAGCCCGAAGTAGGCCGCTTCGACCTGCTCGGCGCTCACCCCGGCTGGCGTGCCTTCCAGCGTCGTCCGTCCTTCCAGTAGACAGTGAATGTGCGTGGCCACCCGCAGTGCCTGGCTCACGTCCTGCTCGACCAGCAAGACCGTGAGGCCCGTCTCCAGTATCTGCGGCAGCATGCCGTAGATACGCTGCACGATGAGGGGCGCCAGGCCAAGCGATAGCTCGTCGAGCAACAGCAGCCGCGGGTTGGCGACCAGGGCCCGGCCGATCGCAACCGTCTGCTGCTCGCCGCCCGAGAGTTGCTGCGCGCGCTGGTTGCGCCGATCCCGCATCCAGTCGAACGTCTCATACACGCGCTCGATGGTCCACGGGCCTGACCGGGCGTAGGTGGCGCCCACCTTCAGGTTCTCCTCGACTGACAGCGACCCGAACAGCCGCCTCCCCTCAGGGACCATGACGATGCCCTGCCGGGCCCGGCGCTCGGGGCGCAGCCCGGTCACATCCGTGCCCTCGAACAGCACCGATCCGCTCTGCGGGTGGTGCAGCCCGGCAATCGTGCGCAGCAGCGTCGACTTCCCCGCGCCGTTCGCACCGATGATCGCGTAGACCTCACCCGGGTAGACGCGCAGCGACAGTGCATCCAGGGCCCTGAGCTGCCCGTGGTACACGGACAGGTCGCGGACCTCAAGAATCGGCGTGCCGTTCCCCGCCCGCCCGCCACCGGTCGACTCGTTCATGAGGGCTCCCGCTCGGCGTCGGCCGCAGATGTGGTCTCGAGGGTCCCGCCCGCCAGCGCCGCGGTGACGTCGGTGCCGAGGAAGACCTCCCGGACCGCGGGCTCAGCCAGCACGGCGGTCGGCTCGCCGTCGCCCACGAACGTGCCGCCGGCAAGACAGATCAGCCGGCTGACCACCGCGGTCAGCGCCCGCACGACGTGCTCGATCCAGATCACCGCGATGCCATCCGCGTTGACGCCGCGGACGATCTCGACAAGCTGGGCGACCTCGGGATCGGTCAGGCCGCCAGCCACCTCGTCCAGCAGTAGCAGCGTCGGCTGCGTCGCCAGCGCACGGGCCAGCTCGAGCCGCTTGCGTTGCAGCAGGCCCAGCCGTTCCGCCGGTACGTTGCCCTGGCTGGACATGCCGGTCCGCTCGAGCGCCGCGACTGCCGCGGCGTAGCTGGCTCGCCGCCGCAGTCCAGCGCCTTGCTGGGCGGCAACCAGCAGGTTCTCGAACACGGTCATGTCTGCGAACGGCCGCGGCACCTGGTACGTGCGGCCGACGCCGAGCCGGCACCGGTCGGCCGGGTCCAGCCTGGTCACATTGCGCCCGGCGAAGCGAACCTGCCCGGCGTCGGGGGCAAGGTCGCCGGAGATGAGGCCGAACAGACTGGTCTTGCCAGCCCCGTTCGGCCCCACGATCCCGACCACATCGCCGGCCCCGACCGCGAACGACAGATCCTCCGCGATGACGACACGGCCGAACCGCTTCGTCACGTGCTCAAGTTCAAGCAGACTTGTCATCCGGTCACGTGTTGGTCGGCAGCAGGTCGGCCGTAATCTTCGCCGCCGGCAGCAGCGTGTTGTCGACGACCTGCATCTCCAGCTGGTACTTGACTCCCTTCTGCCATTGCACGCCGGCCGGCGGTGTGATCGCGACCCCCGGCGCGGGGCCGAAGGGCTTGATCCAGCCGCTGCCACCGGTGACGAAGTCGAGCGGCCCCGCGAGCGCGTCGATGTTCACGTTGTGGATCGCCGCGGCCACCTCGTCGTGATCATGCGGGTCGCTGACCGTCTTGAACGCCGAGTAGGCGATCTCGAAGAGGCTGTAGTTGCTGATGTTGGCGTTCCACTGCCCGAGGCCAGAGGACTCGTACTCGGCGGCCATTTGCGCGCAGGTCTCGCCGGTGAGTGTGGAAGTCCACGGCAGTGTCGGCACCCACCAGGTGTCGGTTGCGACGTTGTAGACCTCCGAGCCCATCGCGTAAGCGTCGGTCGGGAACAGCAGCACCTTGGCGACGGTCGCGAGCTTCGGCCGGAAGCCCTCCTGGAGCGACTGCTTCCACATCGCGGCGAAGTCGGGCGGCAGCGGAACGTTGGTGAAGAAGTCGGCCTTGTCCGCCTTGAACTGCGAAATCATCGATGTGTAGTTCGTCGTGCCATCAGGGTATGCGGAGGACATATCGAACGTGTAGCCCGCGGCCTTGACGAGCGGCGGGAACACTCCGCGGAACGCATTGCCGTCTGAGTCGTTGGGGAACGCGGCCGCGACCACCTTGTCGGTGTGCAGCTGAGTGTGGATCCGGTTCCACATCGGGACGAAGCACTCGGCCAGGTGCTCGGCGCCGAGGAAGTACAGGATGACGTACTTGGCCTTTTCCGTGGCGTTGGTCGGATTGCCCTTCGGGAACAAGTTCAGGTACCAGGACTCCCACGGGCAGTTCGCGCAGACCAGCGGCGTGCCCAGCGACTCGGCCTGGCTGGCCACCGCGTTAACGGTCTCCGGCGTGGACGTGGCGAACAGCATGTCTACGTTGTCGCTGAGGATCGCGGTCCTGGCCAAGTCCCCGGCCCTGGTGACGCTGGACTGGGAGTCGTAGGACTTGATCGTGATGGGGTAGGTCTTGCCGCCGATCTTGAACCCGTTCTTGTACTGGCTGGTCTGCTTGATCTTCGAGATCAGCCACAGGTCCGCCGCGCCGAAGCCGGCCAGGTCGCCGGTCAGCGGGTGGATCCAGCCGAGCGTGATGCCCTTCGTAGTGGTCGAGCTTGCGCCCTTGATGCTCGAACCGCACGCCTCGAGCAGGCCGCCGGCCCCCACCACGGCCGCGCCAGCGCCGAAAGCACGCAGCAGGCCGCGCCGGCTTATGTCCTCGGTCAGCCGGAAGCCAGCCGAGCGCACATTTTGATCACTCATCAGTCATCGATCTCCTTGTGAGGTCGTGTCGCAGAGGCCGGGAAATGTGCTGACGGCGATGCCGCGGGCACGTCCGGCGAATCAGCGGGCGCTCGATGACCTGCATGTGGTCGAAGGACCACGCCGCCCGCATCCTGACGCTTCATCCCGTCTCCTCAACGTCGGCGCCTGCGTCGGACCGACATCCAGGAGCCCGTGTCGAACGCTCAGCTCAGCAGGCACGTCGGACCGGCGACTCGCCAGGTGTGCGCGTGGCGTACGACTATGCGCAATGTAGAACTTTGCCAGCATGGTGGATAGGTGTCAACGGCCGAAATGGCGCGTCTGCGCACCGGCGTGTGTCCGGGTCCGACCGGATCGGGTGCGCAGCGGCAGGCGGTCGCCTCACTGCCGTCTCCAGCCGGCGGGACTCAAGGTGGCCAGCGGCGCGGCCTGCGTCGCCTGCAGATCGCGTAGGGTTTCCAGTTCCTCCTCCGATGGCGCCGGGATCTGCGTGAGGTCGCTGCTGACACGCAAGTCCCAGGCCGTCTGCTCGGACACGGTCTCGATCTCAACGCCGGGGTAGATGCCGGTCAGCATCAGCTCGCAGCTCGCCGGATCCGGCTTCAGCACGCCAAGGTTGGTGATGACCAGCTGAGGTCCGCCGCCGCGCAGGCCCAGCCGTTCCCTGCTGCCCGGCCCGTCACCGAAGCCGACCGAGGTGACGAAGCCGACGCGCTCGGTCAGCGTGCGGCGCGAGTGCCGCAGGACAACGATCACTTCCTTGCATGCGGCGGCGATCTCTGGCGCTCCTCCGGCGCCGGGCAGCCTGACTACGGGCGCCGCATAATCGTCCCCGATGACCGTGGTGTTGATGTTGCCGTACCGGTCGAGCTGCGCGGCCCCGAGGAAGCCGACATCGATCCGGCCGGGCTGCAGCCAGTAGTTGAAGATCTCCGGCACGCTGA
>JASHUG010000326.1 GCA_030040155.1 Streptosporangiaceae bacterium
ACGAGCGCCGCCGCCCAGCTAGCAGCCGAACTCCCCTCCGGTGCGGCACCATCTCCTCTGGCAGGCGCCGGCTAAGCGGACTGAGCAGGCAACCGGGCTAAGGAGCATCCCAGGACAAGGGGAACGCGATAAGGCCCCGCATCAACGTCCCGTCCAGCCAGGCCAGCTCGTTCTCCGGCGCGACGATGCGCAGTCCCGGCAACCCCGACAGGATCGCCTCCAGGGACACCTGCAGTTCCATCCGTGCGAGGTGGGCACCCAGGCAGAAGTGCGGCCCGTGCCCGAATCCGAGGTGCGGGTTGGACTGGCGGGTGATGTCGAGTTCCTCAGGCCGATCGAAGACGCTCTCGTCGCGGCTGGCCGCGGTCAGGCCGCATAGAACGGGCTCGCCGGCGCGGATCAGCACGTCCCCGAGCTGGATGTCGACCGTCGCGTTCCGGGGGTTGACCGCGTTGCCGAGCACGATATAGCGCTGCAACTCCTCGACCGCCTGCGGCATCAGCTCCGGCCTTGCGCGCAGCAGATCGAGCTGCCGAGGGTGGATGAGCAGCGTATACACCATGTTGGTGATCTGATTTGCGGTGGTCTCGTAGCCCGCGACCAGCAGCGCCATGCCGAGGAACAGCAGCTCGGTCTCGGTCAGCTTGTCCTCATCGTCGCGGGCCTGGACCAGCCCGGTGAGGAGATCGTCGCCGGGCACCAGCCTGCGCTGCGCGAACAGCCCGTCGAGATACGTAAACAGGTTCATGAGGATCTGCTCCTGCTCCTCCCAGCTGCCCGTGGAGGTGGACACCATTCCGGCCGTGAGCCGGCGGAACTGGTACCGGTCGGCTTCGGGGATGCCGAGCAGCTCGCAGAGCACGATGGCCGGGAACGCGAGCGAGAAGCTCGCGACCAAGTCGGCGGGCGGGCCTGCGGCCGTCATGTCGTCGATCAGGTCGTCGGCGATCTTCCAGGCGCGCGGGCGCAAAGCTTCGACTCTCCGGGGCGTGAAGGCCTTGCCGACGAGCTGGCGGATCCGGGTGTGCTTGGGCGGATCCATGCTCATGATGCTCTCGGCGAACTGCACGTAGTCAACCGGGCTCTCGCGGGGATTGTCCCCTTCGAGGGTCGCCGCGCGGCTGAACCGCGGGTCGCTGAGCACGAGCTTCGACAGCTCGTGGGTGGTCACCAGCCAGGCCGGCCGGCCGTACGGCAGCTGGACCGGGCACACCGGCTGCTCCCGCCGCAGCTGCGCGTACAGCGGGTCAGGATCGAGGCGGTGCCGGCCGAACGGGTAGTTCCGAGGCGTCGTGCCGGCGAGTCCCCCGGCAACCCCGGTACTGTCCGCCACTGCGGTCCTCTCGAGTTCGGTCATGAGCCCGTTCCGCCCGTCCTGGAATCGAGGGGACAGAACGCGTTCTTCGGCAAGCCCGCGCCGGGTTTCGGCACGCCTGGCAGCCGGGGCAGGGGCGGCATCACGGTTCGGGCCTGCCCGGGGTATCTCGCCTTGGTCGCCGGCAGCGGGCAGGGCTCGAACCCGGTGTTGCAGATCATCTGGTCTTGCCGTGCCACGAACGAACGCCGCATGACGGATGCCCCTCGGTAACTCGTGCGGATGTCCGGAAACGCCGACTTGCATCGAACCGGCTGCGGTCCGCCCCGACCAGAGCGGGAATGTTGCGGAAATGCGGCACCACCTGGCCTGACCTGCGCGGACAACCGGTGAATCTGCTGCCGGTGAGCCCGCGGCCACGCTCCGGCGTAGGCTGAAAACAGGAGCTGTACTGCCTTTTCGGATGGCGGGGGTTACTGGCGATGCCGGACGGCGCGGCACGTACCGGGATAGCAGCGCGGCGACTGGCCCAGCGCCGCAAGGCCGTGGGCCTGACCCAGGAACAGCTGGCCGAGCTGCTTGGGGTGGAGCGCACCACGGTCGTGCGGTGGGAACGCGGCGAGACGCAGCCGCTGCCGTGGCTGCGGCCCAGGCTGGCGCAAGCATTAGGAATCACGGCCGACCGGATCGAGGAGCTGCTGGCCGCTGACATCACCCCGGCCAGCGCGCCGGGCCGGGCGGCCGCGGCACCTCGGCAGCTGCCCAGCGCGGTCGTTGGCTTTACCGGCCGCGCGGCCGAACTGGCGGCACTGACGCAGACGCTGGACCAAGCCAGCGCGGAGAAGCCAGGCACCGTGATCATCTGGGCGATCAGCGGGACCGCGGGCGTGGGCAAGACCGCGCTGGCGCTGCACTGGGCGCACCGCGCCGCCGGCCGGTTCCCCGACGGGCAGCTGTACGTCGACCTGCGCGGCTTTGATCCATCTGGGGTTCCGATGCCGACCGGGGAGGCTCTGCACGGGTTCCTGGATGCCCTCGGCGTGCCTCCCGATCGCATACCGATCACGCCCGAGGCGGAGGCGGGCTTGTACCGCAGCCTGCTGGCGGACAAGCGGATGCTGATCGTGCTGGACAACGCCACGGATGAGCAGCAGGTCCGGCCGCTGCTGCCCGCCAGCCCCGGTTCGCTGGTGGTGGTGACCAGCCGGAACCAGCTCGGCGGGCTAGCCGCCGCTGACCGCGCCCGGCTGCTGACGCTGGATGTGCTGAGCGACGACGAGGCGGTGCAGATGCTGACCGCCCGGATCGATGCCAGCCGGGCGGCCGCCGAGCCCGCCGCCGTCGCCGAGATTACTGCCTTGTGCGCGCGGCTGCCGCTGGCGCTGGCGGTCGCGGCGGCTCGGGCCGAGGCCCGGCCGGACTTTCCGCTGAGCGCGCTGGCCGGCGAGTTGCGAGACCGGGCCGGGCTCCTGGATGCCCTGGATGCCGGCGACCCGGCGGCGAGCGTCCGGGCCGTGTTCTCCTGGTCCTGCCGGCAGCTCAGCGGCGAGGCGGCGCGCCTGTTCCGCCTGCTCGGCCTGCACCCAGGGCCGGACATCAGCGCCCCCGCTGCCGCCAGCCTGGCCGCCGTGGACGGGCCAGGCGCCCGCCGCCTGCTGGCCGAGCTAACCCGCGCCCACCTGGTCGCTGAGCATGTCCCCGGCCGGTATGCGTTGCACGACCTGCTGCGCGCCTACGCCTCCGATCAGGCCCGCAGTACCGACGGCGAGCCCGAGCGCGCTGCCGCGGTGTGCCGCGTGATTGACCACTACCTGCACACCGCCCGTGACGCCGCGGTCGTGACGCTCCCCTCCCTCGCACCCATCCCGCTGGCCCCGGCGAGCCCGGGTACTGTCCCGGAGCAGTTCGCCGGGAACGACGAGGCGCTGGCCTGGTTCGAGGCCGAATACCACGTCCTGCTCGGCGCCATGTCGCTCGCCGTGGACTCCGGACTGGACAACCAGTCCTGGCAGATCTCCATGGTCATGCACCCGATCCAGGCCACGCACGGCCGCACCGCAGAGTGGACCGGGATCAAGCGCATGCAAATGGCCGCCGGGCTCCGCGACGACGCCGCGATGGTCGCCAAGGGAGCCCGCGACCACGTGGGCACGCTGGGTGACTACGAGTGGGTCCCGGAGTACTACGCCAGCCTGGCCAAGCTGTACCAGCAGCTCGGCAACGACCGCGGCGAGGCCCTGTGCCTGTACAGCCTGGCCGCGATCGCCGAATACCTCGGGCAGTATGCCGAGGCGCTGACTCACGCCCAGCAGGCCGTCAGCCTCTTCCGTAGCATCGGCGACAAGACAGGCGAGGCCGAACTGCTCAACACGGTCGGCTGGTACCACGCCCTCCTCGGCGACCATGAGCAAGCCGGGGAGATTTGCCGCCAGGCGCTTGACCTCAACGCCCGGTACGGCAGCCGGCACCTTGAGGCCAACATCTGGAACAGCCTGGGCTACACCGAATACCACGCCGGCGATTTCGGTCAGGCCGCAGCCTGTTACGAGCGCGCGCTCGGGCACTTCCGCGCCGTGGGCGACCGGTGGGGAGAAGCCGACACCCTCAACAGCCTCGGCGACGTTCGCCGCGCCGTCGGGGAGCCGCTGCGGGCCAGGGAAGCCTGGCAGCAGGCCCGTGACATCCTCGAAGACTTCCAGCATCCGGACGCCGCCAAGGTCCGGGCGAAACTGGCGAGCCTGGACCGCTAGCGCTGCCGCAATCGCCGCTAGCTACGTGAAATCCGGCCAGTTCACGATAAAGTGTCTGGCCCGCGTGCCGATCAGATGCGCGGTCGAGATGGAGGAGCACGAGTGACTGCGCTGGCCATCGCGCTGACTGCCCTGCTGTTGCTGGAAACCTTGCCGTCGGCGATCGCACAGCTCGGCCGCTACCGCGCGGGCCTGGACCGGCTCGACTCCCTCACCCGCCTCGGCGTCACGCAAGGCCGGAATCTGTGGGCGACCACGGTCATCGGCGCGGTCCACCTCCTCGGCAGCGTCGCCGTCATAACCGGGCTGTTCGCCCCGGCCGTCGGCGTCGGGGGCGCCGGGCTTGAAGCCGGAGTGTTCGGCTGGGTCGTGTCCCGGCAGGTACGCCACGGTGACCGGGGTCGCGCACTCGGCGCCTACCTGATGTTCACGGCCATGGCCCTGGCGGTCCTCACGGTGGACGCTATTCGCCTGGCCTGAGGCCGGCTGGCTCCCGGTATCGCCAGTCCTCTAGCTCCGGCGAACTTACGGCCCTAATGTGCCTCTCGTGACTGATGCCGAGCTGGCGTATCGCTACCGCGGCCCTTCGGTCCTCCGGCGCGCCGAGGCGGGCTCCGAATTGCTGCTCGCGACCAGCGGCGGCGTGACCGAGGCCGGGCCCGCGCTGCGGCCGTACTTCTTCAGCGGGTTCCTGACCGACCCCGCCGCCGCGGCAACGGGAATGCTGGCATGCGCGGCGGTGGCGCGGTCGAGCTACTACACGCCTGGCAGCGTCGTCGCGTTGCTGCGCGACCCGGTCGTCACCAGCCACGCCGACCGGCTGCGGTTCGAGTCGTTCTCCTCGTGCTGTGGTGTGCATGCCCGCCTTGACTTGCTGCCGGAGGCGTTCACCGATCCGCCGGTCGCGGCCGGCACCACGAACGTTGATTTCAACGATGCAATGCGCGCGGCCCTGGCGGGCGCGGCCGTCAGCGGACCCCTGCTGCTCAGCGTGGGCTCGGATGAGGTGGTCGTGGATGTCGCCGGCGGCTCCAATACCGAGCGGAGGGTCCCGCTCCCGGCCCGGTGGGTGAAAGGCTTCGGCGAGGTGCAGGCACTGGCCAGGCAAATGCAGCCGGTCGGCGAACTGGCCGGCACTGCGGCCCTGCGCTTCATCCGCTCGATCCCCCGGTCGGCCAGGCGGCCGCTCTGGGCGTCGCCCGCAAACGGCACGTTCTCGCTCACCACCACGCCGGGACCGCAGGCGGCCTGCATCGCCGGACCGCACCGGCTCACCGAACTTGGCCCGCTACTGCGGTTTGCCCGGCGGCTGCGCGTGTACGCACCGCCGGCCGACGCGGCCGCGACCGAGGCGCCGAGCGCGTGGGAGCTGGACCTGGGCACGGCCCGGTTCACGCTGACGCTCAGCCCGGAGAAATACCGCGGCTTCTCCGGCGAGGGCGCGCTGCTCGGGCTGCTGGCCGACGAGGACGCGGCCGCGGACGCTGACCTCGTTGCCGGCGTGCTCGCCTGGGAGTCGCGGATTGACGTCACGGATCTGGCCGCAAGCCTGCAGATCGAGCGGGGCCGGGTGCTGGCCGGGCTCAGCTTCCTGGCCGCATCCGGCCGGGTTGGCTACGACCTCGCGGACGAGTCGTTCTTCCATCGGGAGCTGCCGTTCGGTTCGTCACTCGCGGCCATGCACCCGCGGCTGGCGAACGCAAGAGAACTGATCGCATCCGGCGCGGTGCGCCTCGTCGATGCCGCTGCCGGTGCCGGTGCCGCGGTCTGCGCGGGCGAGATAGAGCACCGGGTCACGTTCGGGCCGCCCGACCGCTGCACCTGCCCGTGGTGGGGCAAGCACCGGGGCACCCGCGGCCCGTGCAAGCACGTACTGGCGGCCCGGATGGCTGCCCGAGACGAGGTGGGATGAGCCTGAACCCGGCCGATCTCGAAGCGGCCATGCGCCGTAACGATGTCCAGGCTGTCCGCTACCTGCTTCGGGAAGCGACCGAGGCGGACCGCGCCGCGGGCGCGAAGGCGCTGAAGTCGTTCCTGACCGGGCCCAGGCGTCACCTGCCGGAGCCCGTCATGCTGGCGCCCCAGCAGTTCATGGACTTCCGCGCGTCCGGCTTCCAGCGCAAGCCCGCGGCGATCGAGCAGCAGGAGCGAGAAGAGGCCGAACTCAACCGCGATTACTACGCCTGGCGGGAAATCGCGCAGGGGCTGGCGTTCCGGGCCGCGCAGTTCGGCCTCGCCGGCGGCGTCGCGGCGGCTACCCGGCTCGCCGGCGAATTTTATGACCTCGCGCATGACTATGACACTTACCGGGATGACGCCGACACCGTGGCTGCCGTCCTCGCCGACCGCCGGCCGGTCTGGCTCGCGGACTTCGTCGACCGGCACCTGCAGTCACCGGGTGGTGTCGCCGCCTGGCCACTAGCCCGCGCGCTGGTAAGACTGGGCGTGATCCCGCGGCCCGACGCGCCCGAGTACACAACGCTCATGCCCGGCAGCGTCTGCCGCCGCAAGCGCGGCACCGACGGGGCGTGGACGGCGCAGACCCCAGCCGAGGCGCTGCTCGACGATCCGGGTCTGCTCGACGACGAAGTCTGGCGGCTATTCACGGTGCCGGACGCAGCCTTCGAGCTCGAGAAGGTCGTGACCCACTCGTGGGTCAACGGAACGCGCGTCGAGGGACAGACGTGGGCCGACGCGATCGCTCAGCTCTCGGCCGCGGGCCTGCTGGACCGCGACCGGCTGCTTGATGCCTGCCTGGATGCCTTCAACCGCGACTTCAACCCGAATCGCGTCGGCTGGTACGCCGACCTCTTGCAGAAGCTGGAGCCGTGGCTGGACGAAGTGGCCGCGCGGAGCTCCCGCTATCTGCGTCTGTTGTCATCGAACACCAGGGATGCTGTGAAGGTTGCCCAGGCCGAGCTTGGCCGGCTGCTCGCCGCGGGACGACTCGACCACCGTCTGCTCCTCGACGCCTCCGCCCCGGCACTGCGCTATCCGCAGAAGAGCATCGCCGCAGCGCAGCTCAAGCTCATCGGCCAGGTCGCCGCAAAGGATCCCGGCCTGCGCGCGCGGTCAGCGGTCACGGCAGCCGCAGCGTTCGGGCACGAGCGGCAAGACGTCCAGGAAGCGGCGCTCAAGCTGATCGGCAAACTCGGCGTTCCTGGCGAGCCGTTTCGCACCGAGATCAGGGCGCACGTGGCCGACCTCGCGCCGAGTCTGCTGGCCGATGCGGCCGCGCTGGGCCTGATCAGCATCGGGGATGCCAACGAGCCGGAAGGCAGCTCCGCCCACGGCACCGCGACCAGCGATGCCAGCAGCGCCGGCGTGGCCGTCGTCAATGACCTGGCCGGCCTGGAACGGCGGATCACCGTCCTGCCCGCCTCAGCCGCGGCCGACTCGCGGGCAGCGCTGGAGCTCGTCCTGGCAGGCCGCGTGCCCGGCCCGGTGCCGACTCGGGCTGCGGCCGGCGCCACGCTGCCGGCGCCGGTCACCGACCCGGATGAGCTGGTCCAGCTCCTGACGGTGCTGCTCGAGGATGCCCGCGACGCGATCGCACTGGAGCGCGCCCTGGCCGGCGCGGTGCGCCTCAGCTCGCTGCCGACCGCCCAGCGGGCCAGGCTCGTCGCACCGCTGCTGAAGCGAGCTCGCCAGTTTGCCAACATCTATGTCCCGTTCGACGGCAGCAAGATCTCATCCGACGTCGCGCTGATCACGCTCGCCTGGAGCGGCGAAAAGCTGCGGCGCGGGAGTGCCGATCGCGGCGAGAGGTCGTACAACCCGGGCGCGTACTCGGTGGACGGCTCAGGGCGGGCGCGGACGATGGCGGGCATCTTCTCGGCCAGGGCCTGGGAGGCGGCCAAGATCATCGAGACCGGCCGGGGTGGTGTCCTGCTCGCCGAACCGGAGACCAAGCGCGGCGCGGTGACCGCCGCGACGCTGCAGGCGCGCATTCGCGAACTCGCGAAGGGCAGTGGGCGGCCGGCCGGAGATCACGACCGGGATGTCGCGCTGCTGCGGCTTGAGCCAGGCGACGCCGGCGACCTCTGGCAGGCATGGGAACGTATGGCCGGCGTCCGCGCGCAGGCCCTGCGGGTCAGCCACGAGCAGGTCCAGACCGCGCTGAGCTTCGAGGCCGTGACCGGCATGCCGACCGGAGCGCCGATCCGGGCCAGCCGGCAGTGGCACGAGCACATGCTTGCCCGGATTGCAGGCCAGGCGCCGCGGGTGCCGGCCTGCGACTCCTGGCAGCTGCTCACCGACCTGCCTGACCCGCTGGCCCAGCACGAGGTCCTCTACGGCCCGGCTCGCTACGAGTCCCGGCACTACGATGCCGCGGTCGCTGCCTGGTCGCTGATCTGCCCGTGGCAGCCGGAACTGGCCGCGGCCCATCTGCTGAGGCCGCTGTGCGACGGACTCGTGCCCGGTCTCACCCCGGCGACGGTTGCGCTGGAGTCCATGCGGCATCCCGGTCACGCGCTCGGCCCAGTCGGTCACCTCGGCCTGGTTGTCGGTCTGGCATCGGCCGAGGCGGATACCAGGATCGCCGCGGCCCAGCTGTGGTCGGACGCGTGCCTCGACGGGCGGCTTGACCCGGCACTGGCGGCGGCCGCGATCGGGACCGGTGTTCGCGGCGGAGCAGTCAAGCTCAGCCGCGTGGCCGACGCCCTGCAGCACGCCTCCCACGCCCCGCTCCCGGCCCGCCGGATCGTCGAGACGGTCTGTGCCGCCATGGACGGCTTCGCGCCGCAGGCCCCGACGAACCTGCACCTGCTGCTCGAGCTGGCGGCACAGCTCGTACCGCGCGTCGGCGCGCCTGAGCTGCCCGGCATGGTGCTGGACCTGGCGCGCCGGCGCGGTGATACTCGCGTGGCCACGACCGCAGCTCAGCTCGCGCGCGAGCGCGAGTCCGCCGGGACCGAGCTCGGCACGGCGGCCGCCCTGGCACTCGCCGCGCACGTCTCGCGCGCTGAGGCGGGCGAGGTCACCGGCGCCGGCTGACAACACCCTCTGGGGCGAGGAGAACGCAGCGCTCTCCAGACCGAGGCCACTGACGGCTAACCGACTATCAGCGAGGCCGAAATCTGTGGCTCCCGCACCACTGCCACGGCCAGCCGGAGAGCCCCGGGATGCCAGGACGTCAGTTGCACCTTCGTCGTGAACGTCAGCTCGGCTACCAGGCTGTCACCTCCAGCGGGCCAGCCGAAGCCATCCATCGCATCGCTGCTGACATACGTTCCAGGCACCACCGTCAGGCGGCCAGTAGCAACCGACGCCACGTCGAGCTGCATTGCCAGCGCACCGTCATCGTCGCTGTCGTAGAAGCTCACCTGGACCGCGAGCAAGCTGCCGGACGGGCTGAACGCGGCATTGGCCGCCGAGCTCGCCCCCGGCAGCTCGACCGCGATCTGCCGGCCCGTCGCCAGGTTCAGTACATCCACGCTGCAGTGCGGGTCGCAGGGCGGCGCCCAGGCGATCTCGGACGGGCTGGCCGCGACCACCCCCGTAAAGCTGCGGCCACCCGGCGGACCGGCCGGGTTCCAGAGCGTGTATGTAGCCGGACCCGCTTGCTGGACTGCCGGCGCCAGGAGCAGGCCGCGGTCGGTCGCCTGGTCGATCACATCACCGATCGGCAGCCTGAGCGCCGAACCGATCGGTGCGCCGCTGCCGCTGACCTCCCGTGCCGTAGCGGCCGTGGTGCTCATATCAGCGTCCGCCGGGTAGCTCACCAGCCACATGGAGCGAGCAGCCGTGCCA
>JASHUG010000327.1 GCA_030040155.1 Streptosporangiaceae bacterium
ACGTCCTGCATGTTCTCCGGGAAGGTGTAGGCCGGCACGAGCCAGCCGCGCTGGCGCAGCCGCTCGGAGATGTCGAAGACCGTGTATCCCGAGGTCGCCGGGTCGCGCAGCTTGAACGCGATGACCGGCAGGTCGCTGCCGTCGGACAGCAGCTCGAACGGCCCCATCGCGGCGACCTCCCCGGCCAGGTACTTCGCTACGTCCTGGCAGGTCAGCTGCACCTGGCGGTAGCCCTCGAACCCGAGCCGCAGGAAGTTGTAGTACTGCGCCGCGACCTGGGCGCCCGGCCGGGAGAAGTTCAGGGCGAACGTCGGCATCTCCCCGCCCAGGTAGTTCACCCTGAAGATCAGGTCCTCGGGCAGCGCTGCCTCGTCTCGCCAGATGATCCAGCCCACGCCGGGGTAGACCAGGCCGAACTTGTGGCCTGAGGTGTTAATGGACGCCACCCTGGGCAGCCGGAAATCCCACTCGAGATCCGGCGCAAGGAACGGCGCGACGAAGCCGCCGGACGCGCCATCAACATGGATGGGGATGTCCAGACCGGTCTTGTCCTGCAGGTCGTCGAGGGCGGAGGCGATCTCGGCCACGGGCTCGTAGCTGCCGTCCATGGTCGAGCCAAGAATGGCGACGACGCCGATGGTGTTCTCGTCGCACTTGGCCGCCGCCTCCGGGGCGGTGAGGTGCAGGCGGCCCGGCTCCATCGGGACAAGCCGCGGCTCGACCTGCCAGTACCGGCAGAACTTCTCCCAGCAGACCTGGACGTTTGCTCCCATCACCAGGTTCGGCTTCTCCGGCCCGGAGTTCCGGCCGGCCGCCTCGCGGCGCGCCCGCCAGCGCCACAGCAGCGCGAGGCCGCCAAGCATGCACGCCTCGCTCGACCCGGTGGTCGAGCAGCCCGTGGTCGACCCGCTGGAGTGCTCACTGCTCGCCGACGGCGCGTGCCACAGGTGCGCGAGGATGTTCACGCAGCGGTGCTCAAGCTCGGCGGTCTGCGGGTACTCGTCCTTGTCGATCATGTTCTTGCTGAAGCAGTGCCGCATCAGCTCCTCGGCCTGCGGTTCCATCCAGGTGGTGACGAACGTCGCGAGGTTGAGCCGCGCGTTGCCGTCGAGGATCAGCTCGTCCCTGATCAGCGCCAGGGCGGCGTCCGGCTGCATCGGCTGCGCGGGCAGCTGATGCTCGGGAACCGCCGGCAGATCCATGCAGTAGAGCGGGTTGACGGAAAGCTCCGCCGGGCCGCGAGTCTCGTCGACCTTGGCGTGCAGTGGCATTGTTGACGTTCCTTCCGGAAGCTGGCCTTAATCGGCCGGGCGGACGTAACGGGTCATCAGGAAGCCCTTGTCGGCAAGGACGTGGGCGAGCCGGAGCGGGGTCGTGGCGGCCTTCTCGTCGAAGGATGCCACGACACGGCCGGCCGTGCCCCCTGACAGCACCGGGCTGATGGTCAGGCAAAGCTCGTCGACCAGGCCGGCCTCCGCGAGCTGGCCGAGCAGGTGCGGACCGCCCTCGGCCAGGATCTGCCGGTAGCCAAGGTCCGCGAGCGCGGTGACGGCCTCATCGACGTTGACCCGGTCGTGGCCCGCCCTGACAATCCGGGCCCGGCGGTCCAGCGCGCCGAGTCGGCCCGGGTGCGCCTTGGCGGTCGTGATAACGATCGGGGGCAGTGAACTGTCAAACAGTCGCGGGCATCCGTCGAAGTCGAGGCTGCGGCTGACGACGGCGAGCGCGGGCGCGGGCGGCTTGCCGACTCGCAGGCCGGTCCAGATTCGGTCGGGCGTGACCGGCCCGTAGTGCTCCTCCCTCGCGGTTCCTGCGCCCACCAAGATGACGTCGGCCAGGCTCCTGAGCAGCGTGAAGACCATACGGTCGGCCGGCCCGCCGAGCCCGCCCGAACGTCCGGACAACGCCGACGCACCATCGACACTCGAGATCATGTTGGCGCGCAGCCAGGGACGATCGGCAGTCGTCGGACCCGCCTCGTTCCCATACAGGGCGGCAAGCTGGCTGATGCTCCGCGGCAACGGTCCACCACCGGCTGCGGGCAGGACTTCCAGTTCCTGGCCGGTCACGGGAAAGATCTGGCGCACGGCGAGCAGTCAATCAGATCGGGGGGGTCAGCCGACGCGGAGGAGTTAAATGGTGCAAGATGTTACTTGCAACGGTGAAATTGCACGGCGCGCGCGGGATTGCACGAGGGAGCCGGAGTGCCTGAGCTGGAACTCGTCGCCACCCTTATCTGGGCGGGTACCGCCTGCTTCGGCATCCACCTGCTGTTCATCTGGTTATCGCGCGGCAAGGTGCTTCCCGCGCTGTTGGTTTTCGCTCACCCGGTCTTAGCGTCAACCGGGCTCACGTTCTGGATCACGTTCCTGTTCACCATGCACGTGACGTACGCGTGGATCGGGTTTGGCATGCTGAGCGCGTCCGCCATGCTCGGCTTCATGATGCTCACCCGGTGGCTGGTGGGACGCGGTGGCAGGCACGCCAAGGGATCTGAGCGGCAGTTCCCGGCGAGGATCGCAGCGACTCACGGTGTGGTCGGCCTCACCACGTTCGCGCTGGTGCTGATCGCCTCGACGTTAGCAACCAACCACCGCTGACGCGGGCAGGCCCGCCACAATCGGGCGGCCAGGCAAGATGCCTAATGCTGGGCGGATGGCTCCCACGCGCGCAGCAAGGCCTCGGGCAATCCCCACCAGCCGAGCGGCGTCAGTCGTTCGTGATCGTCGACCGCGCCGAGGACGTCCCACAGGCTGACGGCGGACGTGAACATCTCGGCTGCGGCGTCGGCCTGATCGTCGTAGTCGTCCGGGTCGTACTCGCTCACGTACCTGGCCAGGGCCGCCGGGCTGGCGCGGGTGCCGGGACCGCCCCTGGCCAGCGCCGTCGTCGCGGCGAGCCAGTCATAGTGGTCGAGCGTGCACAAGGCGACCATGGACTGCTCGTCCCCGGTCAGTTCGGTGTACGGAAGGTCGGTGTCGAGGTCGTCGTCCTCGAGGTCGTCGTCCTCGAGGTCGTCATTGATCCCGAGCTCTTCGCGCGGGGAGAAGACGCCAGCGGCGAGCGTCAGCCAGAGCTGCTCGTCGTCGGCCGGCAGGCTGGCCGGGTCGACGCCGCCGCAAGCCACGAGCAGGTCCTTGGGCCAGCCGGGATGGCGCATGATCGCGCGGATGCGGTCGCACGCCGCGTGCAGGTCGCCGTCGGGAACTGGCCTGGCCGGCAGATCGGCCAGCACGGAGCGCAGCTCGGCCAGTGCCTCTGCCTCCGCAGCATCCCATTCCGCCTGCAGTTCCTCGTCGGAGTCGTCAAGGACGGCCCACATGGGGACCCGTCCGTCCGGCAGCGGCTCCATCATCCAGTCCTCTTGCAGGCGGCGGTGCTGCTGGAGCGCGTCAGGGCCTCCTTCCGCGAGCGCGTCAGGGTCGATCCGGCCCGCGGCAAGTAGCTCCTCGAGGTGGCCGACCAGCATGTCATAGATCTCGGCCTGCACCGGGCTGCGGTCTTCCGGCTCATCCCACACAAGCATGCCGAGCATCGACGCCGGCTCCGTGCCGGTCGTCTCCAGCCAGTACTGGACATCGCCCACCGTGGCCGAGCCATCCGCGATCTTCTGCAGGGCTGCGCCAGCGGTATCCCAGAACACCGCCGACAGCGGGTTGCCCGCAGAGATGAGCTGCCTGCGAAGATCGGGCAGCGTCGCGAGCGCGTCTTCCGAGTCGGCCGTCAGCATGGCGCGGGCCACGTCCCGGCGCGTGAGCGCATCAGCCGGGCGGCCCGCCGTTGACGCGATCTGCTGCGCATCAAGTGCCACGGCTTGCCAGCCTATGTGCCGGCAACCGCCTTCAGCACTACGATCGCCCGATCCCGTACGAGCAGTGTGTCGCCGGCGGCCTGGCTCGCGGTCGAGCCGGGCTGGGCCGTGTCGACGACGACCTCCCAGCCCGGCGCGAGGTGTGGTCCCGGCAAGGCGAACGCGACCGGTTCGCTGTGCGCGTTGAACAGCAGCAGGAAATGGGAGTCTGTGATCGCCTCGCCGCGAGGCCCTGGCTCGGTGATCGCGTCGCCGTTCAGGAAGACGCCGATGGACCTGGCGAATGCCGAGCCCCAGTCCGCGAGCGTCATCTCGGTGCCTGATGGAGTAAGCCAGATGATGTCACGCAAAGCGCTCGCATCCGGGCCAGCGGGCTGGCCGCTGAAGAACCTGCGCCGCCGGAACACGGGGTGATCACGGCGCAGTGCGCTGAGCGCGCGGGTGAGTTCGAGCAGCCCGCCCGGCTCGCCGGCACTGCTCCACTCCACCCAGGAAACGTCGTTGTCCTGACAGTAGGCGTTGTTGTTGCCGCGCTGAGTGCGCCCGAGCTCGTCGCCTGCCAGCAGCATCGGCACGCCCTGCGAGCAGAACAGGGTGACCAGGAAGTTGCGGCGCTGCCGTGCGCGCAGCTCGAGAATCGCCGGGTCGAGGGCCGGGCCCTCGGTCCCGCAGTTCCAGGACCGGTTGTCGTTGGTGCCGTCGGTGTTGTTGTCGCCGTTGGCCTCGTTGTGCTTGACGTTGTAGCTGACGAGGTCGGCCAGGGTGAAGCCGTCATGACAGGTAACGAAGTTCACCGACGCGACCGGGCGGCGTGCGCTGGTCTCGTACAGGTCGCTTGACCCGGTCAGCCGGGAGGCGAATTCCGGAAGGGTGGCCGGCTGCCCGCGCCAGTAGTCGCGCACGGTGTCCCGGTACTTGCCGTTCCACTCGCTCCACAGCGGCGGGAACTTGCCGACCTGGTACCCGCCCGCCCCGACGTCCCAGGGCTCGGCGATGAGCTTGACCTGTGACACGACCGGATCCTGCTGGACCAGCTCGAAGAAGGTGGACAGCCGGTCGACCTCGTGCAGCTCGCGCGCCAGTGCCGAGGCGAGGTCGAACCGGAAGCCGTCGACGTGCATGTCAAGCACCCAGTACCGGAGCGAGTCCATGATGAGCTGCAGCGCGTGCGGGTGCCGGACATTGAGGCTGTTGCCGCAGCCGGTGTAGTCGAGGTAGATCGAGGGGTCAGAGTCGTCCAGGCGGTAGTACGCGGCGTTGTCGATGCCGCGGAATGACAGGGTCGGCCCGAGGGCACCGCCCTCCGCGGTGTGGTTGTAGACGACGTCCAGGATTACCTCGATGCCGGCCGCATGCAGGGTCTTGACCATCGACTTGAACTCCGCGACCTGTCCGTGGGGCTCGGCCGACTGGGAGTAGCCGTTCTGCGGGGCGAAGAAGCCGATCGTGTTGTATCCCCAGTAGTTGGTCAGGCCGCGCTCCACGAGCTGCTGCTCGGGCACCGACTGGTGCACCGGCATGAGCTCGATAGCGGTCACGCCAAGGCGCGTCAGGTGACCCATCACCGCCGGCGTGGCCAGCCCTGAGTAACTGCCGCGCAGCTCTGGCGGCACGCCCGGATGGCGCATGGTGAGCCCGCGCACGTGCGCCTCGTAGATGAGGGTCTCGTGGTAAGGCGTGCGCGGTGACCGGTCGCCCGCCCAGTCGAAGTAGGGGTTGATCACCACGCTGCGCGGCATGTACGGCGCGCTGTCGGCATCGCTGACGACCTCGGGAGCGCCGAGTTGGTAGTCGAACAGCGCCGGGTTCCACTCCAGGCTGCCGTCGACGGCCTTGCCATAGGGGTCGAGGAGGAGCTTGGCCGGATTGCAGCGGTGACCCTTGCGCGGCTCATAAGGGCCGGTAACGCGGTAGCCGTAGCGCTGGCCCGGCCCGACGGCTGGCAGGTAGCAGTGCCAGACAAAGCCGTCGACCTCGGTCAGCGCGATCCTCGACTCGCTACCCGCCTCATCGAACAGGCACAGCTCGACCCGCTCGGCTGCCTCAGAGAAAAGGGCGAAATTGGTGCCAGACCCGTCCCAGGTCGCCCCGAGCGGATAAGCAGTGCCAGGCCAGACTTGCATCCGCTGACCTTACCCGGCGATGGCGGCAGATCGATCCACGATGGCGGCCAGGTCCAGCCCGTCTGGCAGGCTGCCGAACGGCACGCCAGGCCCCGCGGCCTGCTGACTGTCCAGCCGGGACGCGCAGAAGGCCGTCGCCACCTCGGCCGGGGCAAACCTGGCCAGCAGGGCCGCCTGGAGCGTGACCGTGATCACGCCGGCCAGCCGCCTGGCGTCGCGCTGCATCCCCAGCCCGGCGCTGGCGGCGTGCTTCAGCTCGGCCCGCAGCCTGCCCGCGGCCGCCGCGACGCGCGGCTCGCCGGCCGCCAGGTCGACCTCCGCGAGGAGCGCATCAGCGGAGTCCGGGCTCCTGGCCAGCGCCCTGAGCACGTCCAGCGCGGTCACGTTGCCCGACCCTTCCCAGATCGAGTTGAGCGGCGAGTCCCGCAGCAACCGCGGCAGCACCGATTCCTCGACGTAGCCGTTGCCGCCGAGGCACTCAAGCGCCTCGGCGGTGATGATAGGCGCACGCTTGCAGATCCAGTACTTGGCGGCGGGCAGCGCGAGCCGGAGCAGGGCGGCCTCGGCCGCGTCACCGCGGGCGGCCCGGTCGGCGGCGCCGGCCAGCCGCAGGGCCAGCGTCGTCGCCGCCTCGGACTCCAGGCTTATGTCGGCCAGCACAGCGGTCATCGCGGGCTGGTCGATCAGCAGCGCGCCGAATGCGCTGCGGTGCCGGGCGTGATGTCCCGCGAGCACGCACGCCTGCCTGATGCCGGCCGCGCTGCCTAGCACGCAGTCCAGCCGAGTCGCGCTGACCATGTCCAGGATCGTCGCGATGCCGCGACCGGGCTCGCCGACTGGCCAGGCGAACGCACCAGCGTACTCGACCTCAGACGAGGCGTTGGAAGTGTTCCCGAGCTTGTCCTTCAGCCGCTGGATGTGCATCGCATTAAGGCTGCCGTCGGGCAAGACCCGTGGCAGGAGGAAGCAGGTGAGTCCGCCGGCGGCCTGGGCCAGGACCAGAAACAGGTCGCACATGGGCGCCGAGCAGAACCACTTGTGCCCGGTCAGCACGTAGCCGCCGTCACCGGCGGGCGCCGCGCTGGCTGGCCCCGTGCTGGCTGGCCCCGTGCTGGCTGGCCCCGTGCTGACTGGTACCGCCTTGGTGGTGTTCGCCCGCACGTCAGAGCCGCCCTGCTTCTCGGTCATCGCCATGCCCGCCAGCAGGCCGGCCTTGCCGTCGGGTACCCGCAGGCCGGGATCGTAGGCGGTCGAGGCCAGTAGCGGCTCGTACCTGGCCGCCAGGTCAGGCGCGTGCCGCAGCGCCGGGATGCTGGCGTAGGTCATCGAGATCGGACAGCCGTGGCCGGCCTCGGCCTGGGTCCAGACGATGAACTTGGCGGCCCTGGCTACGTGCGCGCCGGGCCGGCTGTCGGCCCACGGCGCGGCGTGCAGGCCTTGACCGACCGCGGTCGACATGAGCTCGTGCCAGGCGGGGTGGAACTCGACCTCATCGATCCGGTAGCCGCGGGCGTCATGCGTCCGCAGCACCGGCTTGCTGACGTTCGCCAGCCTGGCCAGGTCCTGTGTCCTGGCTGTCCCGGCGAGCAGCCCGAGCTCATGCAGTTCGGTCTCGGCCCAGGCGGCGCCCTCCCGCTGCAGGCCGGCGAGCAGCGCCGGGTCTGCGGCCACGTCGTAGCCGGTTAGCGGCGGGACCTGGTTGAAGACCTCGTGCGTGTTCAGATGTGGATACCGCACTCGGTCTTAGCCGTGCCGGCCCAGCGCCCGCTGCGCGGGTCTGCCCCGTCGGCAACCCTGGCCGTACAGGTCCGGCAGCCGATCGACGGGTAACCGTCATAGATGAGCGGGTTCACCAGCACGCCCTGCGCCGCTATGTAGTCATCGACCTGCTGCTGGGTCCACTCGACAATGGGGTTGACCTTTACCATCTCCCGGCGCGCGTCCCAGGAGACGACCTTGGTGTCGCTGCGGGCCTCGGTCTCTTCCCGGCGGATGCCGGTGAACCAGGCGTCGTAGGGCGCCAGGGCCTGCTCGAGCGGCACCACCTTGCGCAGGTAGCAGCACAGGTCGGGGTTCCGGCTGTACAACCGCGGGCCCAGTTCCGCGTCCTGCTCGGCCACCGTGGTCGGCGGCGTGACGTTAATGACGTTGACCGGATAGATGGCCGATACCGCGTCCCGCGTGCCGATCGTCTCGGGGAAGTGATAGCCGGTATCAAGGAAGAGCACGTCGATGCCGGGAAGCTGCTTGGAGACCAGGTTCACGAGCACGGCGTCGCTCATCGAGGAGGTGATGCAGATCCGGGAGCCGAAGGTCTTAGCCGCCCAGGCGATGACCTCCTCCGCTGACGCTCCCGCCAGTGCATCAGCCGCTTCCGCGGCTAGCCTCTCCATCTCGCTGGGCTCCTCCTCGCGGCGTCGGTCAGTTCCGGAATACTACCGGGCCTATGGGCGATTTTCCGGCTGCCACAGCCGAAAGTCTTTACCACTCACAGTAGGGCCTATAGCAGTTAACCGCACCCTCTGTCGCGTAAGTCACAACAATCACGACCGTCCCGTAGAGTCACGGTTACCCTGCGCCTTCAGCCTCAAGGGGTACCCGCTGCCATCGGCGCCAACCGCGAGCGCGGCCGTGCTATTCCGGAGCTATTCCGGCATCGGCGGGGCTGGCCAGAACGTCAGTGGTTGCCCGATTTGGCGGCGCGGGTGCCTGGGCCTTCCCTGAACAGCCCGCTGCCGGCCGGCGGCGCCGTGAAGTCGGCGATTCCGGTGCCGAGATCGGCGTGCTCGAACGTCATCTGCCAGATCTGCCCCGCGTTCGCGCCATACACCGACCCGGGGCAGTCCATGGCCCCGCCCGACGACCGATAGCAAGCGGACGACCCGGTCATGGGGTGGGCGACAGGATCCGTTGGGTTGAACATCGACACGTAGCCGGCCAGCAGCGGCGTGTAGCCGCCAAACGCCGCGAAGTCGAAGCTGTTGGCGGTGCCGGTCTTGCCGGCCTGCGGGATGTAGACGCCGTTGCGCCTGACACCATCGCCCTCCGCCGTCCCGCTGGTCAGTACCCCGCGCAGGATGTAGGTCGCGGCCTCGGCATCCAGGGCGGAGATCACCCGGTGGCAGCGGGGCAACGCGGTCGGCAGCGGCTTGCCGTTGCCGCCCCTGATCTGCCTGATCGCCAGCGGCGTGCAGTAGATGCCGCCGGAGGCGACCGTGGCGTAGGCGGCCGCCATCGTCAGCGGCGATACGTTGACGACTCCGAGGGTGAACGACGGCACGTCGTCGGCCGGCGGCTGATAGCCGGGCGTG
>JASHUG010000328.1 GCA_030040155.1 Streptosporangiaceae bacterium
AGCCCAGCCCGGCCGGCGGACATCGGGACGACAGTTCCCCTCCGCCACGCCCGGCCGGGGGACATCGGGACGGCAGCGCCCGTGGACCGCGGCCGGCCGACGCCCAGCACGGTGCGATATATGCAGACCGGTAGCCAGGCGCCGGTTCCCGACGACATCGTGACCCAGGTGAGCGGCCAGATTTCGGCTGCGGACGCCGCCGCCGTTTTGGCGTTGGTGCAGCGGGCCGCCGACGAAGACGGAGTGGGCCCGCTGTCGGAGCACGTGATGCTGCACCTTCGCTACGGCGGGGACTCGCGCGCGCGTAATGTCCTGCTGTGGCGGCACGGTCGGCTGGCCGGCTACGGCCACTTGGACCCCACCGACCCGGTTGAAGGGCCAGCCGCGGAGATGGTGATCGACCCCGCCAGCCGACGCCGTGGCCTCGGCCTGATCCTGGGTGAGGCGCTCGTCGCCGAGTCCGGGGACGACAGCCTGCGCCTGTGGGCTCACGGCGAGCTTCCCGCCGCGGCCCGCCTGGCGGCGGCGGCTGGCTTCGTCCGGGCCAGGGCACTGTGGCAGATGCGCCGCTCGTTGCAGGCCAGGATCGGGCGGCCGCAGCTAGCCGACGGCGTGCAGGTGCGCACGTTCGTTCCCGGCCAGGACGAGGATGCCTGGGTTCGCCTCAACCGCCGCGCGTTCGCCCACCATCCCGAGCAGGGCGCCTGGACCAGGGAGGACCTCGAGTTGCGCGAGCGCGAGCCATGGTTCGACCCCGCCGGATTCTTCCTCGCCGAGCGCGAAGGCAGGCTGGTCGGCTTCCACTGGACCAAGATCCACGGCGGGCAACTGCAGGCCGGGAACGGGGAGCACGGACATGACGCGATCGGCGAGGTGTACGTGGTGGGGGTAGACCCCGATGCCCGCGGCACCGGCCTGGGCCGGGCGCTCACGCTGATCGGCCTGCGCTACTTGCGCGGCCGGGGTCTGCTGCAGGTGATGCTGTACGTCGACGAGACCAACTCGGCGGCCATCGGCCTGTACGAGTCGCTCGGCTTCACCCACTGGGATACGGACGTCATGTACTCGCGCCGCCCCGTGCTGGGCGAGCCCGCCTGAGCATCTACTGGCCGGCAGAGTCAGCCGAGCAGGCGACGGCGACCTGGTTGAACCGGGCAATCTCGGCCGCAATCTTGCTCATGTCCCCGACCGCCGCCGGGCGCAGCAGCCGCTGGTACTGCGTGCCGTTCGCGAGCGTGACGAAGATCTTGCCCATCGGACGCTGCCCCTGGCCGTATGCGACTAGCAGGGCGGCAACGGGACTCAGCCGGGTGACCTCCATTCCCGCGCGCGCGCCCGCCAGCTGCCCGAGAAACCGCCCGTGCACCGAACCGCCTATCGTCCAGACCTGATCGCCCTCGATCCGGACTCCCAGGTACCCGAAGCCGGTCCCGCCCGGCACCGTGGATCCCGACCACGGCGACTCGCCTTCGGCGGGCCTGCGACTCGCCCGATCGTGATTGTCCATATGGCCGGCTCCCGTTACGCCGACAATTCCCGGCCATGGCAACCATAACGCCGGATCGCGGGGCGGGGCCGTTCAGCGAGCGCGGATATTGGCACTTGACGGCCGATGCACTCCCAGCACCTCGTCAATCTCGGCGGGGGTGAGCGCACGGTCGGAAGCCGCTACCGCGCTGAGGACTTCCGAGTACAACTCGATCTCCTCGAGCGCAACGCGGTCGTGGAAGCGCAGGTCGACGTCGTCACGCAACGCGACCACCTCCCTCCACGAGAGCTGCACCGCAACAACCTGGCGCTCAGGCTAGTGGCTTGGCTGGCCGGTGCGCATGACCCATGAGGGTCATTTCCCTAACCACATGAACGGGCCCGAGTTTCGCCACTGCCGGTTATGCCGGTTTTAGCGATGTTCAGAGCTCGACGGCCATTTTCGACCAGATCATGGGCGGGGTTCGCGGCCAACGTCAGTCGGCAAGTCGGCCCAGGCGGCGTCGCGGTGGCGTCCGGCGCGGGCCACGTAGCGCCTCGCGGTGCCGTCAAGCAAGTCCTTCTCGGAACTGGTCAGGTCCCGGACGACGCGGCCGGGAACGCCCGCGACCAGGACACCAGCTGGGACGACGGTCCCCGGCAGGACCACCGCGCCCGCGGCAACCATACTTGCGGCGCCTACCCGCGCCCGCCCGAGGACGGCCGCGCCTATGCCGATCAGCGAACCGGCTTCCACGTAGGCGCCGTGCACGACGGCACCATGGCCCAGACTCACGCCGTCCTCGAGTACCACGGGCTCGCCCGGGTCCACGTGCAGGCAGCAGAGATCCTGGATATTGCATCCGGCGCCAACAACGATCTCCGCCTCATCGGCTCGCAGTACAGCCCCGTACCAGACCGACGAGCCCGGCCCGAGCGTGACGTCACCGACCACGACCGCGCCGGGCGCGATCCAGGCTTCGGCGTCGATTTGCGGGCGCAGGTCTCCGAGCGTCCCGATGAGCGCCAGCGAATGCATTCCGGCCTCCAATTCTGGCCAGGCGCCGCCTGCTCCCGCTAATCCCGGCTGGGCGGCTCCTAGCTCCAGAATAGTTAATAAAACGGACAAAACATCGTTTCGGTTGCGCGGCCGGGAGGTTAGGGACAGAGTCGTGCCCGACATCGCAGCATTGTTGCATTGCGCCCTGCCGCCGTAAGTTCCTGCAGCTCCGGCGAGCGCGGCGCGTGCACACCTAAATCCGGGTGCCTAACTGATCGGGAGGCCGGCCTCCCTGCTCATGCTGGCGCCAGCCTGACTGGACCTGACGGGTGACATCATGAGCGAGCACGGCCACCTCTCCTCTGACCTGGGCCACGACGACCAGTTCGAGCGGGAGATGCGCGGCTACAGTCGCCGGGCGGTTGACGAGTACGTCGCGGCGCTGCGAATCGACCTGCGGAGCCTGGAAGATGCCAAACGCGATCTCGAGGACAGGCTCTCGCAGGCGCTTGACGAGAACGAGCGGATCAAGCTGGAACTCGCGACCGCGCGGTCCGCGGGCCGGCCGCCGCACGAGGAGATCAGCGAGCGCATCGGCCAGATCCTCAAGCTCGCCGACGACGAGGCGAAGTCGCAGCGCTCCAGGGCCGACGACGACATTGCCAAGATGCGGGCCGATGCCCATGCCGAGACCACCAAACTCCGGGCAGACGTCAAGTCGGAGACCGACAAGAGCCGGGCGGAGGCGCAGGAGCAGGCCGAGCGCATGCTGAGCGCGGCGCAGGAGCAGGCCGAATCGACCGTCACAACCGCGAAGTCCGAGGCCGAGAAGACCCGTAAGAGCGCGGCCACCGATGCCCAGCAGGTGCTGGCGGACGCGACCAAGCAGGCCGAGACGGCCGTCGCGACCGCGAAGGCCCAGTCCAAGCAGCAGCTGGACGAGGCAACCGCGCGCGCAACGGCGATTCACGACGGCGCAGAACGGCGGCTCAACCTGCTGATGTCCCGTCACACCGAGGCGATCCGCCGTCTGACCGAGATCCGCGACGTGGTCACCACGCTCGTGGCCGGGGAAAACGACAGGGGCTCGCTGGAGGACGAGGTTGCCAGGTCGGTAGCGGGTGCGATCGGCGCGGCCGACCAGAAGCAGGGCGGCCGAGGCGCCGAGGGCAGGCACGCGGGCGGTCAGGTCACGGCCGACGGAGTAGCCGGGCAAGCTCACGGCCCGCAGGGTCACGGCCCGCAGCCGGCGCAAGGTCACGGCCCGCAGGCAGCGCAGGGTCACGGCCCGCAGCCAGCGCAGGCCCACGGGCCACAGCAGGGGCAGGCCCACGGCCCTCAGCCAGCGCAGGGTCACGGAGCGCAGCCAGCGCAGGCCCACGCGCCACAGCAGGGGCAGGGTCAGGCGCAAGCGCAGCAGGCCCGCGGACAGGCGCCGCAGGGACAGCGCCAGGTCATTCCGCAGCAGGCTCCGCATCAGCCCCCGGGTGCCGCTCCGCGCGTCGGTGGCAATGGCCAGGGCGCGGACCCCAGGGTGCCCGAGAGCGCGAGGTCCACCGACGGAGACGACACGGCGATCGTCGGCGAGTAACCGGCACTAGTCGGGCAGGGCGTCCAGGCGGCGCAAGATCACGCCCTCGCGCAGCGCCCACGGGCAGATCTCCAGCACCGGCAGGCTGAACAAGTCCATCGCGGCGTCGGCCACGATGGCGCCGGCCGCGAGCTGCGCGGCCCGGCCAACCGACACCCCAGGCATCGCCGTCCGCTCGGAGACCGTCGTCAGCGCCAGCCGCTCGGCGATCGCGGTGACGTCGGTGTGCTTAATCACGCGCCTGACGTAGGGGCCCTCGCTCGACGCAGCCGCACCGGAGATCCTGGCCAGCTGCCTGAACGTCTTCGACGTGGCGACTGCATGGTTGGGCGGGCCGTCGTGCAGCACCGTTCCGACGCTGGTGGCGATCTCGGCCCGCACGTGCCTGCGCAGCGCGCGAACCTCGCTAGCTGACGGCGGGTCGCCGGGTAGCCAGTCTCGAGTCAGCCGGCCGGCGCCGAGCGGCAGCGAGACTGCGCAGGCCGGCTCTTCGTCGTACCCGGACGCAACTTCCAGCGAGCCGCCGCCGATGTCCAGCAGCAGCAGGCGCCCCGACGACCAGCCAAACCACCGGCGAGCCGCCAGGAACGTCAGCCGGGCCTCGTCCGAACCGGGAAGTACCCGGATGCCGACCCCCGTCTCCGACTCGATCCAGGTCAGCAGTTCGTCACCGTTGGCCGCGTCCCTCACGGCGGAGGTCGCGAAGGCCAGCAACTCGTGCACGCCCTTGTCCTCAGCGATCTGCAGCGCCTCCAGCACGAACTCCCGCAACCGCTGCGCGCACTCGTCGGTCAGCCGGTTGTCGGCATCCAGGTTCTGCCCGAGGCGCAACTCCGCCTTGTGCGAGAACGCCGGGATCGGCCGGCCTCCCTGATGGGCGTCGACTACCAGCAGGTGGACGGTGTTCGATCCGACGTCGAGCACGCCTAGTCGCATGGCTTGACGCTACCGCTCGCTGGTCACGGGAACATCTGGGCGCCCCGCTGAGCTGTGTCGAAGAGGCGGGCGCCAGGAGGGGAACGAAGACGCTCCCGACGAGCGGTCGGCTCGCGGCTCCGCCGTACCTGTCATAGTTCATCCCGTTCCGGAGGCACAACGATGACTGCAGCCCAGGCCACCACCATCAAGGTCGAGCCCACCCGAAAGCGAATCCGGGTGCTGCTAGCCGGCGAACTGGTCGCCGACACGACCGGGGCGCTGCTCGTGTGGGAGATCCCCTACTACCCCACCTACTACATTCCGTCCGCAGACATCCGGGCCGAGCTGGTACCGCACGGCACCGGCTCCGGGGCCGGCCTCGGCCACGCCGATGTCCTGACGGTCAAGGTCGCCGCCGCGACGGCCGAGGGCGCCGCCCGCCGGTACCCCGCTGCTCCCGATCCCCGGCTGCGAGACTGCGTCCGGCTCGACTGGAAGGCGATGACCGAGTGGCTCGAGGAAGACGAGCCGGTCTACACGCACCCGCGCAGCCCGTACACCAGGATCGACATCCTGAACAGCTCGCGGCACGTTCGCGTCGAGATCGACGGGGTGACCGTCGCCGACTCCACCAGCCCCCGGATCTTGTTCGAGACCGGGCTTCCGCCGCGGTACTACTTGCCGCTCACCGACATCAGGACCGACCTGCTGCGGCCGTCAGCCACCCAGACCAGCTGCCCGTACAAGGGCACGGCCAGCTACTGGTCGGTCGAGGCGGGAACCGGGCTGCACAAGGACATCGTCTGGATCTACCGGACGCCGCTGCCCGAGAGCCAGAAGATCGCCGGGCTCGCGGCGTTCTACGACGAGAAGGTGGACGTGTTTATCGACGGCGAGCGCCAGGACCGGCCCAAGACGAAGTTCAGCTGAGCAGGCAGTAGTACCACGGGCGGCGACGGCTAGCTCGCTTCCTCCTCGGCCAGCGCGGGCTGGTCCAGGTCCTCGATCTGCGCCGCCGACGGAGGCCGCCGGCCCTGGATCAGCCCGGCCGCGGACTCGGCGTTGCGCAGCACCCGAACCAGGTTTCTGTTCGCCAGCTTGCCGCAGTCCTCCTCCGACCAGCCGCGATCGAGCAGCGCCGCGATCAGGGCCGGGTAGCGCGACACGTCTTCCAGCCCCTCAGGCAGCCGGCCCACACCGTCGTAGTCGCCGCCGATTCCGATGTGGTCGATCCCGGCCACATTCCGGACGTGCTCGGCGTGCGCCACAACGTCGTCCAGCGTGGCTGTTGGCTCCGGATGGTCGACCAGCCACTCCTGCCGCAGCTGCTTCCTGGCGAAGTAGTCGCCGTAGTCAAGCCCGCGCCGCTGCCTCTCGCCGGCCAGCTCGAGCTCCCATTCGCGGCAGGCCTGGGAGACGAAGGCGGGCACGAATGTGATCATGCACACACCGCCGTTGCCTGCGAGCCGGGCCAGGATCTCGTCGGGCACGTTCCGAGGGTGATCGCAGACCGCGCGGGCGGACGAGTGAGAGAAGATCACCGGCGCCTCGGCGACGTCCAGGGCATCGCTCATCGTGGTGGCAGCCACATGCGACAAGTCCACGAGCATCCCGAGCCGCTGCATCTCCCTGACCACTTCGCGGCCGAACTCAGTCAGGCCGCCTGCGGCCGGAGTGTCGGTCGCCGAGTCAGCCCAGGGCACGTTCAGGTTGTGAGTCAGCGTCATGTAGCGCACGCCCAGCCGATACAGGGACCGCAGTGCACCCAGCGAGCAAGCGATCGAGTGCCCGCCCTCGGCGCCCATGAGCGATGCCAGCCGTCCCGACGCCGTGATGCGCTCGACGTCGTCGGCCGTCAGCGCGAGCTCGAGGGCGTCCGGATACCTGGCGACGAGCCGCCGGACCAGATCAATCTGCTCGAGCGTCGTGGTGACCGCGGCCTCGCCCTGGAAGTCGGCCGGGACGAAGACGGACCAGAACTGCGCTCCCACGCCGCCGGCGGCCAGGCGCGGCAGGTCGGTATGGGTAAACTCCACCGGCGCTGCGATGTCCGTCTTGGCCAGGTCAAGGGAGCCGGCCTTCCGCAGCGCCCAGGGCAGGTCGTTGTGTCCGTCGATCAGCGGGTAGCGGTCGAGAAGCGCGCGTGCGGCGGCAGTGCGGTCTGGGGGAACCATGGCGCCAGCCTAGACGTCCCCCGCCAGGGCCGAAGATGCGTGCTCCGCCGGCAGATGCCAGGATGTCGGTGTGCAACGGCAGCGAATCGCAGTGTGGATCGTCCTCGCTGTGCTGGCCTGCGCGGCCCTCGGGGGCTGGGCGGGCAGCCACGTCGGCGGCGGGCACGTCGGCATGGTGGCGCTCATCGGCGCCACGTGCGGGGTGCTCGGTTCGTTCCTGCCGGGCGGGTTCTTGTGGGTGCGGGATCGCCTGCGCCGAGCCAGTGGCCCCCGCCAGGGCGCTGCCTGACCAGAAGGACCGGTTCGGGCGGACACGCCACGTTCCGCCGGATGTGAGAGTGTACGGGTATGGCACTCGACCTGGCGCAGCTTCTCAATGTCCGCCTCTACCAGGCATTTGACCTCGACGACGAGGGCCGGGTCCTGGCCGGCAGCGACGACTCAGGGTCGACCCAGCTCACGGAGATCGCGCCCGACGGCACCAGCACTCCGCTCACGGCGCTGCCCGGTGCGGTCAGCGGCCGCTATCTGCCGGGCGAGCGCGCCGTGATCGTTTCGCACGACGAGGGCGGCAACGAGCAGCACCAGCTTTCGCTGCTGCGGCTGCCGGTGCCGGCCGGGCGGCCGGCAGGCCTTGAGGACCTGGAGCCGATGGTCCGCGATCCGCGCTACATGCACGCGCTGGCCGACGTCCGGCCTGGCCTTGTTTGCTACTTCGTCAACCGGCGGAACGGGGTCGACTTCGATCCGGTCATCCGCCAGATCGCGGACGGAGCCGAGCGCGAACTGCAGCTCGCCGACGCCATGTTCGGCGACGCGGCGATCTCCCCCGACGGCCGGTGGCTGGCACTGACTGTGGAGTCGAAGGTCACCGCGGCCTCGGCTCACCTGGCGCTCGTCGACCTGGCGGCACCCGCGGGTCAGGAGCGGCTCGCCGAGGTCACCCCGGCCGACGCGCCGGCCTGGAACGGGTCGCCGTCCTGGACCCCCGACAGCTCGGCCCTGTACTTCACCTCGAACTACGGGCGGGAGTTCACCGGCATAGCCAGGTACGAGCTCGCGAGCGGCCAGCTGACCTGGATCGTTACCCGCGACGGCGCGGAGCTCAGCGGCTGGCTCTCGCCCGATGGCCGGCTCCTGCTGGTCGAGCACAACGACAACGGCGCCTCCGCGCTGTCCCTGCACGACGCGGCTTCGGGCGCGCACCTTCGTGACCTGCCCTTGCCCGTGGTGGGCAGCGTGACCGACCGCGTCCCGGCGCCGTGTTGGGCTGCGGACTCCGCCACCGTCGCGATGTCGGTCAGCAGCGCACCGATGCCACACGACGTGCTCCTGGCGGACGTGCACCGGGGCCGGGTCCGCCAGCTGACCAATTCGGCCAGTGCATTCGGCGGCGACAGCCCGGCCGTGCCCGAGCAGCACGACGTCCCTGCCCCGGACGGCGAGACCGTGCCCTGCCTGGTGTACAGGAACCCCGAGGCCCAGGCCGCCGCGCCCGACCTGGCCTCCTCCGCTGTCCTCGTTGTTCACGGCGGACCGGAAGCGCAGGCCAAGCAGGGCTTCAACCCCTACGTTCAGGCGCTGGCAGCCGCGGGTCACACGGTGCTCGTTCCGAACGTCAGGGGGTCCGCGGGCTACGGCAAGCGGTGGATCTCGGCCGACGACAAGCACGGCCGCCTGAGCTCGGTCGCCGACCTTGCGGCCGTGCACGCCTATCTGCCCAAGCTCGGCCTGGATCAGACCCGCGCGGCTCTGTGGGGCGGTTCCTACGGCGGCTACATGGTGCTGGCCGGACTGGCATTCCAGCCTGAGCTGTGGGCCGCCGGAGTCGACATCGTCGGCATCGCGTCGCTGGTCACGTTCCTGGAGAACACCTCCGCCTACCGGCGGACATATCGCGAACGCGAGTACGGCACGCTGGCCGACGACCGCGAGTTCCTGCGGTCAGTCTCGCCGCTGACCAGGATCGATGACATCCGGGCGCCGCTGTTCATCATCCACGGCGCGAATGACCCGCGGGTGCCGCTCAGCGAGGCTCAGCAGATTCACGCCGCAATGACCGAGCGCGGACGGGAGTGCGAACTGCTCGTGTATTCCGATGAGGGCCACGGCCTCGCCAAGCGCGTCAACCGGGCCGACGCGGTCCCGAAGGCGGTCGCGTTCCTGGCCCGCCACCTCGCCGCCGGACCCGACTGAACCTGCTGGCGTACCCGATGTCGCAGACAGCAGTGCTACACAGTCAACGAGAGGGCTGCGCAAAACAACCAAGAGAGCGGCCATGCGAGAGGGCCGGCGTCAGCGGCATGCGGCACAATGCGATCCAAGGCAGGGCAACGCGCATCCGAAGGGCCGTGAACAGCCTCCAGGGAGACTTCGGCCAAAGCGAGCACCTGTCGACGTACAGACTTGTCTCGGACCCATCTGGCAACATCCGGCTCGTGACACATGAGCAGGACATGGAGCTTGCGCGAAGGCCTGGCCAGTTGCTGCTAATCGCTGAAATGGCTCAGGTCATCGAGCCCTTCGCCGTGCAAGGACGACCTGGCGTCGTCATTCCGGATCTTTTCAAGCCGCGGGCTCACCTGTCAGTCGACCCGGAGACTCAGGCAGGCATCCCGGTCATTGCTGGTACCCGAGTTCCTTACGACGTGGTGGCGAGTCTCATGCGCGAGGAGTCCCGCGCCGCCTGATGCGCGTGCTCGTTGACGAGAACACCGCGGTCCAGATCTCGGCCCGCTGGGCACTTACTCCGCGACAGCAACCAACTGAATGACCCCGGCGGCGACGCGGTAATTCCGGATAGCGGCCATTAGTGGCTCGCGACGATCTGACCGGGCTCCGGTCGCGTTGCTTCGCAGCGCCAGCCAGCTGCGGAGGCGTTGGATGTCGACAGGCGCGGGCCGCCGAGTCTGGCCTCTGGGTTGGCCCTCCGAACATTCGCGGGCAGGCAGGGAGCCAGCCCGTTGGCCGCACCGGCTATGGCTTGTCGATCAGCTCGCAGGGGCCTCCGGGTAGCCGCGATGGACCGCCCACTCCTCGGCCAGGATCGACATGACGTGGGCGTCGATCCACTCGCCGTCCCACCGCAGCGCCTGCCGCTTCGTTCCCTCGTACACGAAACCGACCTTCTCGTACACCCGGCGTGCTCTGGGGTTGAACTCGTAGACCTCAAGATCGACCCGATGCAGGCCGACGGTCTCGAACGCGTGGGCCAGGATCAGCCTCGTGGCCTCGGTGCCGAGGCCACGATTCCGGTTGCGTGAGTAAAAGAGGCAGATCCGGAAGTTGCAGGACTGGTTGTCGTCGTCGAGCTCGTTGAGCACGACCTCGCCCGCGTACAGGCCGGTCGCCTGGTCGATCACGGCCAGGTCGAGGCGATCGGCGTGGTCGGCGCGGGTGGCATACCAGTCCTGCCGCTGCTCCACCGAGAGCCCGCCGGGCGTCGGGTGAGTCCCGGTCAGCCGGTCGGCCTCGTGATCGGGCTCCAGGCTGGCTGCGACATCGCTCGCCTGCACCGGGCGGAGCAGCACATTCGTGCCGTGCAGGGTTGGTTTGTCGGCGAATGAGATTGTTCTTTGCACGATCGAGGAGCATGACATGCCGGCCCGGACCGGCGCCAGCCCGATTTGCCGCCAGCCCGCGAGTCGGCAGCGTGGTCGCGCGAGAATCACCGCTATGAACACACTGCGCGCCATCGGATTGTTTGTCGCTGCCGGACTCGCCGAGATCGGCGGCGGCTACCTGGTCTGGCGCTGGCTTCGCGAGGGGGCACCGATCTTGGTCGGCGTGGCCGGCGCCATCGTGCTTGTTTGCTACGGGGTCATCCCGACCCTCCAGCGCAGCTCCGACTTTGGCCGGATCTATGCCGCGTATGGCGGGGTCTTCGTCGTGGCCTCGCTGCTGTGGGGGTGGGGCGTCAACGGGTTCCGGCCTGACCGCTATGACTGGATCGGGGCCGGCGTCGTTTTGATCGGCGTCGGCATCATCTACTTCACGCCACGGTGAACATCTGGCGTCAGCGGCGCCGCCGCCGCCGCGCCTCGCCTGCGGCCAGGCATAGTAGAGCTGCACAGGCAGGAGGAATCGGATGCCAGCGCAGGATCCAGTCGCGGCGATTGCCGCGCTCTTCGCTAGCGAGGGCGCGGACGACTATCTAGGCGAGGCGGTCAGTCAGGCGGCCCACATGCTGCAGGCGGCCGCGCTGGCCGAACGAGCTGGTGCTCCGGCGCCCCTGCTAGCGGCCGCGCTGCTGCACGACGTCGGTCACTTCGCCGGCGCTGTCACCGGCCGTGATCTCATGCGCGGCACCGACAACCGGCACGGCGAGCGGGGTGCCGCCTGGCTCGGGCAGTGGTTCGGCCCGCAGATCACCGAGCCAGTCCGGCTGCACGTGGACGCCAAACGCTATCTGTGCGCAGTTGAGCCGGATTACCTCGACAGGCTGTCGCCCGCGTCGGTGTACACGCTCGGAGTCCAGGGCGGGCCGATGGAGGCCGATGAGCGGGCCCTGTTTGAGTCCGGCCCGTACGCCACGGATGCCTGCCAGGTCAGACGCTGGGATGACGAGGCAAAGGACCCAGCGGTGACGGCACCGCGATTGGAGCACTACGCCGAGCTACTCCGGTCGCTCGCCCGTTAGCGGGCGGATCGTAGCGACTGTCATGAATTGCTCCGGCCGGCAGACCTGACCTGTAACGCTCATCAGGCCTGCGCCGATCTCCAGTTATCCGCTGGTGTGAGGTCATACCCGGACATGCCGAGCGACCGATCCTGCGGTTCGCTGCCGACCAGCAACATGGCCGCGACATGCGGACTAGCGGGGCGCCGACGGGGTAAAAGCGTGGGATCAGCAGCCCTTGCGGGGCTTCGCTACAGGGGGAGGAATTACGTGGACCTGCTCGTGGTGCTGGCCGTGCTGACGGTCATCGCCTGGCTCAGGAGTAGTTACAAGTAACGCTCCGTAGCCGAGCCGCTCGCGCTCCCCGCGCGTAGCTGTGGCTCCGGATCACCGCCAACCAGCAGAGCGCGCAGCCAGAAGGCCGCACTTCATGCCGCGCCGGCCTCCGGTTCCGCCGACCTGGCTTTCGGCCCTCCGCCCGGTCGCTGGTGCGGACCTAACCTCCCGCCCTGGCGTGGGCTTGCGTCCGCCCGGCACATTACCGGTCAAACTCGGCGCGTCCTTGATAGGTTGGGCTGCTCCGGCCAAGGAGGGTCCAATGAAGGCGCTGGTGTTCCGGCACAGCCTTGCCCGTGAGGCAGCATCGGCCGTTGGCGGGCGGGTCGACCAGCGCGCCTTCGTCTCGCGCTTCGCGCCGGTCCGTGTCGAAGACGTCGAGGAACTC
>JASHUG010000033.1 GCA_030040155.1 Streptosporangiaceae bacterium
GGCTCGAGACGCCGGAGATCGCACGGGCATTCCTCGTCCCTGAAGCAACCATGGCCCAGCGCATCGTCCGGGCCAAGCGCAAGATCAGGGACGCCCGCGTTCCCTATCGCGTGCCTGCGGAAGCCGAGCTGCCTGGCCGTCTTACACCTGTCCTCGCCGTCGTCTACCTGATCTTCAACGAAGGCTACGCGGCCACCACCGGCTCTCTGATCAGGCTTGATCTGTGCGCCGAGGGCATCCGTCTCGCGCGCGTGCTCGCCGAACTGATGCCCGACGAGCCCGAGGCACAGGGGCTGCTGGCGCTGCTGTTGCTGCTGCACTCCCGCAGCGCGGCCCGCGTCACGCCCGACGGCTCGCTGGTCCGCCTGGCCGAACAAGACCGGCGGCGCTGGGACCAGGACCTCATCGCCGAGGGCCAAGCGATCGTGCGTGCGTGCGTCCAGCGCGGCCTACCCGGCCCGTACCAGATCCAGGCCGCCATCAACGCTGTGCACTCCATTGCGACCGACTTTGACAGCACCGACTGGCACGCCATCCTGACGCTCTACGACCAGCAATACGCGCTCACGCCGACTCCGGTAGTCGCACTCAACCGGGCAGTCGCGCTAGCCGAGGTCCGCGGCCCCGCGGCCGGCCTGACCGCAGTCGACAGCCTGCGTACATCGAGCCTCGACGGCTACTACTTGTTCCACGCCGCACGTGCCGACCTGCTACGCCGCCTCGGCCGCGACGAGGAAGCTGCGGCTGCCTATGCCACCGCACGCGCGCTCGCAACCAACCCGGCCGAACAGGCCTTCCTCGACGCGCAGCGGGAAGGCAGCATCCGGTCCTGGAAGGCGTAAGCACTGCCCTTAAGGTTTCGCGCCAGCCAGGGTAGGCGACCGGGGGCCGGTCCGGCGCGATCTGACGTACGGCGGGCACGGCTCGCGCAGATCGCCGCCAGAAAAGCGGCGGTGTAGGATCCGGACCTGACAAATCCGCTCGAATCGGAATGGAGTGTCTCATGCCCCGTCAGTCTGCCGTCGTCGCATCGGCAATCCTGGGGCTGGCCGTCACGGCAGCGCTGGTGGCCGCCGCGTTAGTGGCGCATCCGGCGGCAGCCGCCGCCAGCGGAGCCCCGCAGCCCTCCTGGATGGTCAAGGGCCAGGACTACCTCGCCTGGGACCCTTCGTCCGTCGTTGACGGGAAGCGCGTCTATTACCCGTCGATCGGCCTGGAAGAATGCTCGCAGGGCACCAAGCCGTGCCCAATGACGCAGCGCATCATGCTGCCCTCGTTCACCTGGCGCTTGTGCGGCAGGTGGGGCAAGCACGTATACGGGCTCAGCGACGACACGCAGTGCAGCGCCGCGACGAACCGGACGCTGGTGTTCGAGAACTACACCCGGCTGCAGAACGCGATTAAGGACGGCATGTTCTCGGCGCTAAAGATGGACAAGGCACTCTTCGACTTGGAGACGTGGAAGGCCTCCGGCAAGGACTCCAAAGACCCGGGCACGTGGATAAAAGCCGCCCTCCATCTTGCGCACGAACACAACATCAAGCTCATGATCACCCTCGGAGGCGGGCTAGCCAAGTGCTACTCATGCATGAGCACGGCCGTGAGCCATGGCGCCTACAAGGTGTCCGTACAGTCGCAGGGCGCGATCACTCTGGCCGCGTTCAAGGCGCACGTACGGTCAGCGCTGAAGGCAGTCGGCAGCAAGTCGCTGCTCATCGTCGGGCTAGGGACGAATACGCCCGGTGTGCACAGCGTGTCGCTGCTGCGCGCCGAGTATGCGTGGGCTCGGTCCATCGGGCTCAACCAATTCTGGCTGAACGCGAATAACTGGCAGGGCCGCAACAAGTGCAACAACTCCGAGGGCGGCCGTGGCTGTCCGGAGATCGGCGTTCAGTTCCTGGCATCGCCGTGATGGATGCGAAGCCGCCCGCTCGCAGCTTCGGCATTGGCTAGCCAACCTTCGGCGCGGGCGCCGGTACGGCAGCGGCCCGGGCCTGCGATGAGGCCCGGGCCGCGCCGTTGCTGCCGGTGCTAGCCGCTCGGGCTAGCTCCCGACGGTGTAGGCGTAGGCGAAATCGTGGAAATCGGAGAACGACTCCTGAACACCGATGGCGGGATCAAGGACTCCCCAGGCTGTCGAGTCGATGACGCTGACGACGTTGTTCACCGCGGTGCCCGCGGCTGCCGTGGGCGACAGCGTCGCCGTCAGTGTTCCCGTCGCTCCGGGGGCCAGCTCCAACGGCGTGGCGGTGTTGCCGCCAGTGATGTCGTTGCCCGTCGGCAGCAGTTCGAACAACCCGACGTGGTTCGTCGTGTTCGTGACCGTCACCGTGATCGGGACGCTGGTGCCGGTGTCGATGGTCGTCGACGTCGACGTCGGGAGACCGGTCTCGGTGACCGGCGCGAGCTGGTTGTACCTGACGACCCCCCGGACGGTCTGCGAGAACCGAGTCCCGTCCGTCGTGGGGCCTTGCATCACGTCGATCTCCCACAAACCGGGCTGGGGATCAGGGGCGATCAGCGAGGCGTTGCCTGTCGGGTTGTCGGCCGTCGGCGTGGTGTCGGTGGCTGAGACATCGATGTTTCCTGACTCGGTGATGGCAGGCTCGAGGTCGGCCGGCGAGAACAGGTAGTAGTACACCGGGTCGTCGGTGGCGTGGTCCGGCGCGTAGAACGACACGTCGATGTCGCTCTCACCCGGGGGCACGTTCACATAGAACGTCTGGATCTGCCCGGGACCGCGAGATACCGAGCTGGTCAGGGTGGCACTGAAGAAGCCACCGCGCGACGGGATGAGGGTGCGCCGGGCGATCGGCACCGAGGTCTCGAGGCCGTTCGGCCCCGTGAACTGCACCGACTCGGGGTGATCGCCGGCAGTCCGGGGAAGAGCAATGCTGAGAGGCACGCTCACCGAGCTGCGCGGCGCGATGGTGACGGGCGCCGACGCCGGGTGTTCCGTGAAGTTCTGGCCACTGGCCTGGAACGTCACGGTCCCGGTGTAGGTCCCCGGGGTGTCCGGCGCACTCTGCGCGTGGCCGCGGCCATTGGCCCACAGGACCTGGACCGTCCAGGTTCCTGCCATCGGGTGCTCAACCGTGGCGTGCTGGATGTCCGGGCTGCAGCCTCCGTCAACGCCAGTACATGGGACGTAGTTGGCGGCGCCGTAGTCATACGAGCTCTGGGCCAGTCTCCCGGCCGGATCGGTCAGGATGAACGACAGGATGTTGTTATCGCTGTTGGTCGGGTCCGGCCAGCGCATATCGGCATCGAGCACGTTGACGCCAGGCGGCACGTTGAATTGGATCGGTGCCGCTGCGGTCGCGCCCTGGGCGGGAATCGGCGCGCTGGCTGGCGGGGCACTGACGTTCTCGGTGACGGGCTGGCCGAGGCTGAACTCGCGTCCGAGTATCCGGTAGTTGCCCACGACGGTCTCGGGGTTCGAAGAGGCGTTATACAGCGTTACCGAGTCGTGGACCACTGAGCCGCCTGAGCCCTGGACGTCGACCTGTGTCGGGCTGTCCACGAGTTCGGGGGCGTTCGAGTGCGACACGGTCGTGCCCGGCATCTGGCGGGCCGCCTCAACAGCCGCGTAGACGTTCAGGAGACCGCCGCCCTGCTGATCTGCCTCGGCCCCGATGTCGGTGGCCGTGCTGGTGAGGATCTCCTTCACCTGGGCTGGTGTCGGGCTGGCACCGCCATGGCTGTCACGATAGGCCTGGATCACGTCGGCCGCGGCGCCAGAGGTGAATGGCGCTGACTCACTGGTGCCACCGAAAGCCTCGGTCGGCAGGGGCAGCGGAGTCTGACCGGCACCGGCAGCGGCGAGCGCCAGGTAGCCGGGGGCGACCAGGTCCACCACGTCGCCGTAGGGAGTGGTGCCGCCGGATGACAGGGTCGTCATGTTGTCGTCTTCCCAGCCCTTGGTGTAGCCATCGGCCTGGGCGAGGAGCCTGAGGTCGTTCGTCCCGCCGACGTCGATGACGTTGGGGTCATCGGCGGGAGCCTCGACCGTGCCGGACGAGCCGCTGTCGCCGGCGCTCTCGACCACCACGACGCCCGCTGCCACCATGGCGTCGTTCGTCGGGGCGAGCAGGTCGTCGTTGGCGCCCGGCAACTGGCCATAACCGTAGGACTCCGACACGACGTTGACGCCCTCGTTCACCGCGTTCTGCAGCCCGGCGATGACCTGTGATTCGGGAGCCACGATCTGACCCGCCGAGTTGGTGTCGGTGAAGTAACCGGTGCTGACAATCGAGGCGCCGGTCGCGTCACCCACGATTCGGAACGTGCAGGACGCGGGGACGATCGAGTACGGAAGCTGAGACGCGTAGGTGTACGTGACCGTTCCCTGGGCGGCCATAGTGGAGACGTCTCCGTTGAACTCGTCGCTGAAGACGTTCTCTGTTGGGTCCGGGGCGTCGATGATCACGTGCTGCCCGTTGGGCCGGATCATGTTGGGGTTTCCGGCCAGCGAGTCGGCGTCCACGTTTCCGATGATGACGCCCTGGCCCGTGGCGATCTTTGACGCTTCGAACGGGTCGTTCGGGTTCTGCGATGCGTCATGGATGCTAGTGAGGGCTTCGGGCTCAACCAACGGCTTATTGGGGTTTGTATTACACAGCTGCTGCCCGTCGGCCGCCCTGGCCGGAATCCTCGACTTCCGCACGCGGGAGCTGGCCACCGTCTTTCCGGTCGGATTGGCGTTCCCGATGATGATGGTGCCATCCGGGACGACCGCCTTGACGCCCGCGGTGTGGCTGAGCGCCTGTGCCTCAGCCGCCGGCATTGTCGCCGCGACCGCGTTGAGGAGCGAAAGAGTCGTGATATGCGTAGCCCTGACCTGCTTCAGCTGGGCTACCAGCGGAGCTTGCATGGACGCGGCCGTTGCCTCTCGGGCGTGCCGGTGAGCCCGGTTCGCAGGCAGATTGGTGAGCTGGTTGTCGAACACGACCACCATGCGCTCTTGCTTGCCAGACGAGCGGGCTTTGACCTGGCTGGAGCTCAACCTAGAAAAGCTGGACCTCGGCACGCTGGCCTGGGCGGTCGAACTGGCCGCCAAGCCGACGGCGGTCAACATCGTGACGCCGAGCGCCGCCGCGCCTAGCAACGCGGCAGCGCTTCGGGGGGTTACGGACATTCTGCTGTCTCCATTCCGGCCCTCTCTCCCTGGACATAACCGAGCCGATATTCGGGTGTAGCACCCGTACCAGCGCTGGATCAAGGATTCGCGCGAAGTATCGTAAGCCCCTCGCGCAGGCGCGCGGCCGACACTATGGCGATCACACGTCGTTCCGCTCACAAGAAGCGCGCTAATACCTAGGCTTGAGGTTTGGCTCTCTTAGCCCGCTCCGACGAAAGCCCTGGACACGGCGTCCATCCTGAGCAGCCGGGGATCGGGTCCCTGCAGCTCCGCGGAACCGTCAGCCCGGAATGCGGCAACGACGATGATGAGAGGAGCTGAGAGTGCCGATTCCGCCTGAGCCCGCCAGGGCGTGCGCGGACGTCGCGGTGGCTGGCGGCGGCTGCCGGGAGTTGCCGAGCTACCGCTAGCTGGCCATTTTCTGCCGAGCGCGCGCCATGAGCGCCGCCACTTCTTCGGGATTGTCCATGTCCACTGGGGACTCGTCCGGGGCCCACATGTTGAGTGCCGTGTAATGCTCGTACACCCGCACGTGCACCTCGAAAAGCAGCGCACCCCATTGCTCGAGGCCTGGGTTGGTAATCTCCACGTCGTCAAGCCTATGGCGCGCCGTTGCGCAGCTTGGTGAGCGGCAACCACCCGCTGGACGGGCACGGCGGCAGTGGCTGCGGCGATCACCACGGTGGCGAGCGGCGCAAAGCTCGTGGCCAAACCGAGCCCAGGGGTTTGATGCCTCGCTCGTCGAGCACTCGCTCATCGAGCACTCGCTCTTCGAGGACGCCAGTGGCGGCGGCTAGGAGCTGCCGAGGCCGGCCGCCAGTTCCTGATATGGAGGGACGAGTTCGGCCCACCGAGCCTCGGTGTCGCCACGCTCGCGGCCGGCGAGGTAGGCGGCCAGATTCTCGGCGTGGATCTGCCAGCCCGCCCCGTAGTAGGCGATCGGATCTAGTGGTATGCCGCGGACCTCGATGACCAGGACAGTCTGGTCACCCTCGGCGGTCAGCCTGGCCTCGAGGATCTCGTCGAACGGCGGCACGCCCTGGCCGCGCTCGTAGGACTCGTCCGTCTCCCTGGTCTTCACCCGCAGCCGCCGCGGCGGCTCGCACTCTTCCACCCGCCCGACGTGGTCCGACTCAGCGTCACCGACGTGGAGGCGGAACTCCCCGCCAGGTCGGAGGTCACCTTCTACCTGGCCGTACCAGCGCGCTATGCGGTCCGGATCGGTGATGGCTGACCATAGGTCGTCGATCTCCGTGTCGTAGCGGTCCTCGATCCGCACGACGCCTCTGCCTTCGGCCGATCGCAGGCTGCCCACGATGCGGGTAGCTGGACTTGCGTTGCCGGTCATCTGGTGCTCCTTCGTTGGCGCTTTCCCCTGGCAATCTCTGTGTGCAGGGCGTCCAGCCGCTGTTCCCACAGGGTCCGGTACCGGCCCAGCCATTCATCGATCTCGGCGAGCGGCTCGGGCCGGAGGGTGTAGATCCGACGCTGCGCGTCCTGGCGAACCTCGACCAGCCCGGCTTCCCGGAGCACCCGCAGGTGCCGCGATACCCCCGGGCGGGCAATCGGCAGCAGTGCAGCCAGCTCGCCGACGGTAACCGGACCGCGGGACAAGGTTTCCAGCATGGTGCGCCGGCTCTCGTCGGCGAGTGCCCGCAGCGCAGCTTCCATAGCCTTAATGTACCGATGTGGTTACGTAACCGTCAAGGTACATAAGAGCGCGCCGACTCACCGGCCGCCGAGAGATTCGCGGACGTCAGACCCTAGAGACCAGGAGCCCGAGCACAACACCGACCACGGCTATGAGCAGGCAGTACATCATCACGAGCGCACCCTTGCTGCCAAGCCAGGCCAGCAGCTGCAGCTCAGCCTTCGGCTCCGGTGGTGTGTAGGGCTTGCCATCATCGCGTGCGAGCCGTTCGAACTGGCGGAACGGGTCACGCGGCCCGCCGAGCCGTCCGGGCCTAGGTGGCGGCCACTCTGGGTCTGGTCCCTTAGTCATGCGACCCCCGTTGAACCCGATCCCCTGGGCGCCACGCTCAGTCCACTACGGCAGACGGTCTGAGCGACTACGTCGCGCCCGCTCATACGCTTCACCAGACATTATCGCTCACAGCCAGCAGAGCGCCGACATCTGCGACAAGCTCCCGCAGGTCCGGTTGTGGTCGGCTCAGCCGTTCCTGGACGCTGCCCAGCCCGGCCCGCTCCACAAGGCGTTTCTCGTTCAGCATCCACTGACCGGCAGCAGCGAGGCGGCCCTGGGCCGCAGCCAGCACAGCTTGGCACAGGTTCGCCAGGCAGGCGGCTGTATCACCGCGGCCAGCATGGACCTCGGCGAAGTGCTGCGCTCCGGCTGCAAGCCGGGACCAGGCAACCGGGGCGGTCTGCTGCAGCTTCGGCGGGAACCGGGGACGCGGCAGGTCGCCGGTCAGCACCCGGCCAAGAGCGAGCTCACCCGCCAGGATGTAGGTCGCTATGCCGGCGACGTAGCCGACTTCTCGCCGAATCTCGAACCGCCCCTCTTCGGCGGCATCGGTCCAGCGCAGAACCTCGTCGATATCCCGGTAGATGAGGTCGACCTTCGTACCATCGATCGTCAGCCAGGCCCCGCCGTTGACGATCGCGCCCCACTCGCCAGGAGCGAAGACCCGGCCTGGCCAGCCGAGCGCCAGGACATCAGCCGGATCAAGCTGCCCTCGGTAGTAGAGCCCGAAGTCCCAGTCAGAATCCTCGTCCGCGGTGTTCGTCGCTCTCGACCCTCCCAGCGTCACCGCTACCACTCCGGGGATCGCGGCCAGCCGGGTTGCGATGAACTCCATCGCCCGATTATGGCGGCCGGCTCTGCGGCCGGCGGTCACATATCCAGTCACCAGGCCCGCACCTGGTGTCGGCTTCGCCAGTAGTCGTTCGTGTAGGGATGACGCGGCAGCGCGGCCGGCACCGTGGCTGAGCCGAAGGCCAATCCGGGCTGCAGTCAGCCGGCACTGCGCTGAAGCTGCCACGCTGCCTCGAGCGCATCCTCGATGACGCCCGAGTCGCCTCGCGCTAGGTCAGCGACGACCATCATGTGCTTGATATAGCGGGAGGGCACGCTGAAGGTCTCGGGAAACTGCCTGAGGATCGAGTCGCGGTAGTCGAAATCCGCGCGGATCACCAAGTGGGACTCGTCAAGCTGGCGCGCAACCAGCCTGCCGTGGTATCGCCACTCGGCCATCCCATCGCGGGTGCTGCGGCGCACACCGGTCAGAGCCTCGGCCACCGCGCCCGCATCGCTCACGTCCACGAAGAGTTTCCCTGCTTCCCTTGATCTCGACCACCCATACCGGTCTACCGGAAGTCTTCTATGCCGACGTCATCGTCGCGTTCTCAGCCGTAGGCAGCGAGAGCCTTGCTGCGTCGCGGTTCGCAGCGTCAGCGGGATCGTAAACACCTGACCCCAAAGGCAACGGCGGAACAGCAGACGCGGAACACTGGCAACCGGGATGAACGGGCAAGGTCAAGGCCCTGCTAAGAGCGAGTTCGCTCGGCAGAAAGCGCTGCTATCGTGCGTTCAGCCCATCGCAGGCTGGCGCGGTGAACTGCCAGGCCGTGATCGAGCGCGAGCGCAGGGTGGCGGCTGCCAAGGTCCGTGCCTGCGGCGTATTGCTCCAGTTGCGCGACGAGCGCCGCAAGCTCATCCGCGAGGCTCTGCAGGAACTCGATCACCTCCTCCGACGTGAACAGGTGCTCCATCATCACGAAGCGCATGAGATGCAGACCGAGGTCACGCGAGACCGTTGCAGCCTCCACGGGAGTGCGCAGCCAATCCATATGTGCCGCCTGGCCGGCCTGTGTCGGCTCATATACGCGGCGGCGCCGGGCTGACTCGGCGCCTGCGCCGGCCGGTGCCTGAACCCTCACTAGGCCCTTCAGCTCGAGGCGGCGCAGCGCCGGGTACAGCGCACCGGAGCTGGGCTGGTAGATGCCCATCGGCGTGACGGCGAAGATCCGCTTCAGGTCATAGCCGGATGACGGAGCCAGGCAGATCAGGCCGAGCAGTATGTGCTCGAACGAGGTCAGCTGCCGTTCGGACATGGCATGCAACCTACCTTGCCGCATATGTCGAAACGACCTATGCTGCTGGACGAGAGGGCTGTTGATAGGCGCGCCAGGTCATCTGGCTTGGTCAGGGACACACGCTACGGTCCCGAGCGAGCGCAGGCGAGATCTCCGCACCAGCACGAAAGGTCCGTTCGCATGGACACCAGCAGTGATGCCCGTCGAACCGCCGAAAGCAGCGCTGCAAAGGGTGGCCGGCTCCGCTGGGTCACCATGATCGTGATCTTCGACATTGCGGCCCCGCTGGTCGCCTACAAGCTGCTGCGCTCCGCCGGGATGTCGGCCGTGACATCCCTAGTCCTCAGCGGAGTGTTCCCTGCCATTCCCGTGAGCTTTGATGCCGTCAAGCACCGGCGCGTTGAAGTCGTCGGTGTCCTGGTCCTGGCCGGGATCCTCGTCGGAACCGTGGCTGGCCTGGTCAGTCACAGCGCCAGGCTGGTGCTGATCGAGGGATCGGTGCCGACCGGCGTACTGGGGGTGGCGTTCTTGGGCTCGCTTGTGGCGCGGCAACCGCTGATGTTCGGTTTCGCCAGGGAGTTCACCGGGCCGGACACGGCCAAGGGCCGGGAGATGACCATGCTCTGGCAGACCTACGAAGGGTTCCGGCGCATCTTCCGGATCATGACCGTGGTCTGGGGCGTCGGCTTTCTCATCGAAGCCGCCTTGCGCATCGTCGTCGTCTTCAACACCTCGACCGGAACCGCCCTGGCGATCTCCAAGGTCACTCCGTTCATGTTCGTGGGGATCTTGCTGGCATGGACTTTTGCCTACGGGGCGCTCAACAGGAAGAGAGCTGAACGCATGATCGGCGCAGGCGATCTGGTGCTGCCTGGCCAGGGGCAGCCTCGTTCCCCGAAGGTCACGCAGCCGACCGACCGCGCGTGATCGGTCCGCGGACTCGGTCTTCCGGAACCCCGAACCCGATCAGGCCGCAGCGCCGCTGTGCTCAGAAGGTGTGCGCAGGCCTTAAGATCGCCGCCAGTGAGCGGAACACATGGCGGGCATGTCGCCGCCGAACGGACCGACGATCGCGATGCCTGGCTCGGTCAGCTAACAGGCATCGCGTGTTCCGCGGTGGATAGCGCCCTGGCTCACGTTGCCTCGAAATCGGCGGGCCCTGCGCTTGATCCGGCGCATCGGGTGACGCTGCACTTCCATCCGGATCGGCTAACTGCCGATGGGAAGCCGATTCTCGACGCGATCGGCCAGGACGGTCTGTATCGCTCCCAGTTCGAGACCGGAACGAGCAACGGCGGGCTGACCGCCCACCTGGGCGGGGATCGGTGGTCATGGGAAAGCCGCATGTTCGGCACCGCGTATGACCGCGCGCCCGCGCCCGAGCGGCCGAAGTACGGGTCGCTGAACTTCAGGCACCGCCGAGTTGGCGGCTCACCGAGATTCGGTTCCTCGCACCTGCGGCTGCGGCCGGGAACGCTAGCCAGGACCACCTTCTGCTATCCCGACAGCGTCCTGCAGCCGGAGAACTTCGGAGTCGCATCGGCGATGTCGCTCATCGAACTAGCCGAGGCCGACGATAAGGACTTCCTCGACGACTACATCGAGGCCCACGTGCACGGCCCGGTCCGCACGGCCACGGACGTCGAAGCGCTGGTACTCGATCCCAGCTTCAGGGGATCGGCCGTCGAGGAAGCCGCGCAGCGGCTCGGCTGCCCGGTCGAGTGGCACGGCGGATTCGAGCTCAGCTTGGCCGAGCTGCGCCTGCATCCCGACTTTCGCGGCCTCGAGTTCGTCCAGCTCGGCATTGCACTTGCCGTGGACGGTCGTCTCAACGCCCGCATCATCGGCGACGCTTCACGAACGAGCCGGTATGACGACCAGGACCTCAAGCGGGTTTGGCATTACGTGGCGCGCTTCGGTCAGGCGGGTGACATCCCCTGATGTAGCGAACGGACAGACGGTGCATTCGGAGGGAACGAGGTGCCTTCCGGCCACCGTCTTTCGCTGGCACGGCGGTCGTCCGTGGTCTGGGCGACGGCGGACTCCCGGGCCGCGCGAGCACCGCGGTGGCAAGCGCGACGCTGGCATTATGGGCTCATGAGCGATGCGAACGGCCTGGTGTTCAGCCAGCTGAACTTGGTGGTGAGCGACATGGAGGCAACGATGGCCTTCTGGCGCAAGCTCGGCTTGTCCCCTGAGGTCACGTCCGGTGGCGCGCACGCCACGGCCGACTTGCCGGGCGGCCTGCATATCGAGTGGGACACGGCCGAGTTCGCGGCTCAGTGGGATTCGGGTTCGCGCGGCGCGTTGGGCGACAGCACGGTATTCGGCTTTGCGGTAGCAACCCGCCAGGCCGTCGACGCCATTTATGCCGACCTGACTGCGACCGGATACCGCGGCCATCAGGTGCCCTATGACGCATTCTGGGGGTCCAGGTACGCGATCGTCGAAGACCCGGACGGCCATCCGGTCGGCCTGATGAGCCCGATGGAAGACGACTACCGGTCGCGGCCACCGCAGCAGGCCCCGGCGAGCTAGCCGAGCGCGCCCGCGAGGACCTCGCCCGGCCCGAATTCGCGGACCGGTGTAGTACGCAGGGACGGCCTCGCCGTTTAACGATGTGGACCACAGGTTCTCCAGGCAGCGAACCGAAGCGGAGCCATGCATGCAGCAGACGATCGACGCGCCGCCCAGGCCAGCGTTCGAGGCTTTCGTCAGGGATGTCGAGCCTAAGCTGCGCCGCGCCCTGGTCGCCGCCTACGGCTTCGAGGACGGCCGGGATGCGACCGCGGAGGCGCTTGCCTACGCCTGGGAGCACTGGGAGCGGCTCAGCCACATGGCAAATGCGGCCGGATACGTCTTCCGCGTCGCCCAATCGCGGCGGCCTCGGGCCCTGCGCCACGTCGCCTTCGACTCCACCGCCCGAACCGAACCGCGGTTCGAGCCCGGCCTGCCGGCCGCCCTCGCCACGCTTACTCTGCACCAGCGCATCGCGGTCGTCCTCGTGCACGGCTACGGGTACACGCTGCGCGAGGTTGCGGCGCTCACTGGGCTACGGCCCACCACCGTCCACACGCATGCCCGGCGCGGGCTGGCGCGCCTTCGCAACGCTCTGGGGGTAAGCGATGAACTCTGAGATCTCCGACGGCCTCAAGGACCTGATCGAGGGCGGCGCGACGCCGATCACGCTGGCCGAGCTCGAGTTGCGGGCAGCCGCACGCCCGGCGTCGGCCCAGCGACACCGGTCCGACGCCCGTCTTGGCGCGAGGCTGCCTCGGCGCCCTGCCCGGCTCGCCGTAACGGGCGCGGCGTCGGCCGCGCTCGCGGCCGCGGTCGCCCTCACCGCCACGAGCCTGACCGGCTCGACTGTGACCCCGAGCGCCGGGCCCGCGGCCATCCTGACCGCCGCAATGGTCCGGCACCTGGCGAGCGAGTCGCGCCTCGCCCTGGCATCGGCGGGAAGGGCGGAGGTCACCTACCGCGACACGCAAGCTGGGGTGGTGCAGGACTATGGCAGCGACGACATCACGTTCTCGGGCGAGAACTGGAATGACGCCTTCTCCCAGACCCTGCCCGCAGCGGCGGGACAGCCCGCCGAGACCGAGTTCGCGATCAACCGCATCGTGAACGGGCAGGCCTATTACTACATCAAGGGCCAGACGAACAAGCTTGAGTGGTATCACGACACCAATCCGTCCAACCATCCCCAGGTCAGCGTGCCTGACCCGCGAACCGCCCTGGCGGTCCTGAAGCCATCGGCCCGTTTTGAGGTCGTCGGTTACCAGACAATCGGCGGCATCCGGCTCGAGGAACTCCGCGCCACCGCGGTGAGCCAGCTGCCCAGCCTCGGTAACATGCCCGACATTCAGCCCGGCGAGCAGATCACGTCGCTAGAAGTCTGGGTTGATCGCCACGGAGTGGTGCACCGGATGAGCCTCGGGTTGCAGCAGACGATGATCGTTTACCCGCTTCGCGGCATCGCTGGCAAGGTCAGGATTCTCAGCCGCGGTCGCGTTCGCGCTATCACGCTGCAGAAGATCGAGGAACTGCTGAAGAACTCCCGACGCCACCCCGCTCAGAGCGTGGGCGCGAGCAGCGGGCGCCGCGAGGTTCAGGTGACGCAGCTCACGGTCAGCTTTCTCGACATCGGCCAGCGCGAGCTGATCACCGTGCCCGCGCACTCGATCCCCGTGTACGCCCTCGGCTGAGGTTCGGCGCCGCCAGTGGGCAGGTCTTAACCCCGCGTGTTCCCGCCGAACCGCTCGTCCACTTGCTCGGAAGTAAGCCCGAAGTCGGCGAGCGAGTAGCGGTGCGACGGCCTGCCCTCGCCCTTCCCGGCGGCCGCGTGCAGCGCCGCGATCGCGTCGGCGGCGGCAGCGGAGTAGGGCAGCGCGAAGTGCCCGTACACCGACTCCACGGTGCCCAGCGGATCTGCAGTGAATTCCGCGTAGTCGACGTCGAGGAACTGGGCCTGATCGTATGTGGACCGGGCGGCGGCGAAGTCCTCGAGCCCGCGTGCCCACAGCTCAAGCTGATCAGTCCCGATCACTTCAGCACGGAACGTGCTCGACCAGCCGTCTGTCGCTTGCGCTGCGAGGCTGCACATGGAGCCGATGACAGCGCGGGGCGAGCGGTGGGTCTGGATGATCAGGGCGTCCGGGTAAACAGCCATGATGGCCTCGAGCGAGAACAGATGGCTCGGGTTCTTCAGCACCCAGCGCTTGGCCGGCTCATGCAGCCCGATCATCTGCAGGTTGCGACGATGCCGGCGGAACGGGCCCGTCCAGTCCTGCCCCCGCAGCCAGGCCGAGTACGTGGGCAGGTGCGCGAGGCACTCATACGAGACCGACCGCAACGTCTGGCGCAGCAGTTGCCAGCACTCCTCGACGGTGTCGGCCGCGATGTAGTGCACGCCCATGAACTCGGGATGCTCAACGTGATGTCGCTGGTAGCCGGCCTGGATCACCTGGAACGCCGGGTTGGAGTCCCAGGTCTCCCGTGGTGGCCTGGGCTGCGGCATCTCGGCGAGCCACAGCTCCAGGCCCTGGTGGTTTGGGTCCGCCGTGAGCAGCCGGTGCAACGCGGTCGTCCCGCTTCTCGGCAACCCCGTTACGAAAATGGGACGCTCAATCGGGACGCTGGCGTACTGCGGGTGTGACGCCCAGGCGGACTCGGCCAGTAGCCGCGCCGCCAGCGCGCCGCGCAGTCCGACGCGGGCGACCTTGCTGCCGAGCGGGGTCAGGTCGGCGTCGCGAGCGTAGGACTCCAGGATCACGGCCAGGCCGTCGCTATAGTCGTCCGCGCCGAAGTCGGCCAGCCCGGTCAGCCGGGAGGCGGACTCGCGGAGGTCCGCCACAGTTCCGACGTGCACGCGATCGGCCGTCGTCATGCTGCGCTCCCTCGGGGGGACGACCCCCCGGACCCTCGCTCACTGGTGGTGGTACTCGCCGCAGTTAACGTCCAGGCACTGGCCTGTGATCGCGCGGGCCAGCGGCGAGGCCAGGAACAATACGGCGTCGGCGATCTCGTCCGGCTCCGGCAGCCGACCGAGGTCGATGCTCTTCGCCGTCTCCTGGTAAATCTCGTC
>JASHUG010000329.1 GCA_030040155.1 Streptosporangiaceae bacterium
GGCGCGCTGACCGCGCGGACCGAGACCGATATCCGGGTCATGACCGCGATGCCGATCCAGAGCGTCGCCGAGCCGTTCATCCGGCTGCGCGCGATCCGCCATCTGGAGCACGGCGCGATCGTGCTGCTGGCCGGGGGCATCGGGCAGCCCTACGTGACCACCGACTATCCGGCCGTCCAGCGCGCGCTGGAACTGGACGCGGACGCGCTGCTGGTCGCCAAGCGGGGGGTGGACGGGGTGTACGACAGTGACCCGCGGATGAACCCGCGCGCGGTCAGGTATACGGAGCTGACCTACAAGGAGGCCCTGGAGGTCGGCGTCCGGGTGATGGACACCAGCGCGTTCGTCCTGGCGAACGAGCAGTCACTGACCATGCATGTCTTCGACGTAGCCGGGGTTGGCGTCATGCGCAAGATCTGCCTGGGCGACGACCTCGGCACGCGCATCTACGCCGGCTAGCCAGCCGCGTGCACTGGTACCGAGGGACCCACCCGAGCAGCGGCCGTGGTCACAACATAGTTACGGACCGGCTCCTGAACGCCAAATGGTCTAGTCAGATTGCTGCCCCTGTCTCAGACTAAGCGAAAACATCTATAAAGTCTGGTTTCCGGCGGGTAGCTGGATACAGACCTTCGTTCGCAGTGACGTCCAGGGCACGAGGAGTAAGCGGCCATGCGCAAGACCCATCGGCTGGCTGTCATGGCAGCCGGCGTGAGTTTGTCGGTAGTCGTAGCGGCCTGCGGGGGCGGCGGCGCCAAGATCGGTACCGGGGCCACGGTGCACGGTAAGCCGCTCCACGGGGGAACCGTCGTGGTGGCCGAGGTGCCAGGCGCATCACCAAACCTGATCTTCCCCCTCGATCCGTCGACCAACAGCAACGGCTACAACGTCAACATGACGGAGGGACTGTGGCCGTTCCTGGTCTACATCGGCGATGGCGCGAGTTCCGGCGTGAACCCCCAGGAGAGCCTGTTCAGCTCGCTGACCTGGTCGCACAACGACTCGGTCGTCACGATCGTGCTCAAGTCCTGGAAGTGGTCGGACGGCGTCCCGATCACCGCGCGCGACTTCACGTTCATGTACAACCTGCTGAAGGCGAACTACAACAACTGGCTCAGCTACATCCCCGGCCTGTTCCCGACCGACGTCAAGCAGGTCCTGACGCCGAACGAGCACACGGTCGTGCTCGACCTCACCCGGTCCTACAACCCGACGTTCTACACCGACGATGTGCTCTCGACGATCATGCTGCTGCCCCAGCACGTCTGGGACCGGACCTCGCAGAACGGCCCGGTCGGCAACTACGACGAGACCACCAAGGGCGCGGTGGCCGTCTACAACTTCCTGCAGAAGGCTGGCGCCGACGAATCGACGTTCGCGACGAACCCGCTCTGGCAGGTCGTCGACGGGCCATGGAAGCTGTCGGCGTTCAACAGCTCCGGCTACTACGCGTGGGTGCCGAACAAGAACTACTCGGGGCCTGACCAGCCGTACCTGTCCAAGGTCGAGTACACGCCGTTCACCGACGACACCTCCGAGATGGACACGCTGCGTTCGGGCACGAGCCTGGATCTGGCCCAGGTGCCGGACAATGACCTCAAGCAGATTCCCGAGCTTGAGGCCGAGGGCTACTCGGTGTTCCAGGTGCCGACGAACGGCGTGGCCGAGATCCAGCCGAACTTCTGGCCGGCCGGGCCCTCGACGCCGGAAGGGCCGCTGATCCGCCAGCTCTACATCCGGCAGGCGATGGAGTACCTCATCAACCGGCCGCAGCTCGTCTCGAAGGTGTTCGGCGGCTACGCCGACCCCGGCAACGGCCCGGTGCCGGTGTCCTACGGAAAGCAGTGGGATACTTCGCTCGAGCTGTCCGGCGGCCCCTACCCCTACTCGCCGTCGAAGGCCGACGCGCTGCTCAAGGCGAACGGCTGGAAAGTGGTGCCGAACGGCATCTCCACCTGCATCAAGCCGGGAACCGCCGCTGGCGACTGCGGCGCAGGGATCACGCCCGGCCAGCCGCTGGAGTTCCAGCTGCTGTACGCGAGCGGCACCGCGGCGTTCGACCAGCAGAACGCGGCCATCCAGTCGTCGGAGGCGGCGGGCGGCATCCACATGACGCTGAAGGGCGAGCCGTTCAACACGATGGTCGCCACCACCGGGACCTGCAACCAGCAGTCGCACACGCTTGGCGCCTGCAACTACGAGCTCGAGTTTTTCGGCTACATTCCGTACTCCAGTGACCCGTCGGGTGCGGGCAACTTCAACACCGACGCGATCGGCAACTACGGCGGGTACTCAAGCCCGGAGATGGACAAGCTCATCGACGCGACCGAGTACGGCTCAAGTCCCTCGGCGTTCGCCGCCTACGAGAACTACGCCGCCGAGCAGCTGCCGTGGCTGTGGCTCCCGCTGCCGTACTACATCTGGGTCTACAAGAAGAACCTGGCCGGGATCACGCCGACCGATCCGTTCCAGGAGTCACTGAACCCAGAGAGCTGGTACTACGTCAAGTCGGCCTCATGACCTGGTACCTCGTCCGCCGCGTCGGCCAGGCCATCGCGGTCCTGTTCGGGGTGCTTGTCCTGACGTTCATCCTGGTCCACGCGGAGACCGGGAGCACGGCGCGGGCGGTGCTCGGGCTCAAGGCCACCCCGGCGCGGATAGCGATCTTCGACCGCGTCTACGGCTTGGACAAGCCGCTGTACGAGCAGTTCGTCGTGTATATCGCCCACCTGCTGCACGGCAACTTCGGCATCTCTTACCAATACGGGCAGCCGGTGTCCACTCTGATGGCGGAGCGGCTGCCTCGCGACCTGATCCTGCTTGGCATCTCTACCGTGCTGGCCCTGCTGGTCGGCGTGCCAATGGGCATCTACCAGGCCCTCCGCCACAACCTGCTGGTCGACGACGTGCTCGCCGGGACCTGGTTCACGCTGTACGCGATGCCGGACTTCATGGAGGCGCTACTGCTCATCGCGCTGGTGTGCGTGCAATTCCACTGGCTGCCGCCGACGTTCCCCGGCAACATCAGCTCGGTCGGAGGGCTGTTCGCGAACTGGCAGGCGATGATCTTGCCGATCGTGGTGCTGGCGACCAATACCGTGTCCGGCTTCAGCCAGTACTCAAGATCCTCGGCGATCCAGCAACTCGCCGCCGATTACATCCGGGTGGTCAGGGCCAAGGGGGTGCCGGAGCGGCTCGTGGTAAGCAGGCACGTGCTGCGAAACTCGCTGCTGCCGATCGTGACCATCCTCGGCCTGTCGCTGCCCGGCATCGTCGGCGGCGCGATCATCGCCGAGGCCGTGTTCAACTTCCCCGGCATGGGGCTGCTGTTCTGGCAGGCGGCGCTGGAACACGACTTCCCGATCCTGCTCGGCACCACCCTCGTCATCGGCGTGGCCACGGTGGTGGGCAACCTGCTCGCCGATATCGCCTACGGCATCCTCGACCCGCGGATCCGCTATGCGAGCGCCTAAGGCATCCCCGGCCGGCCGGGGGGACCCGAGGCCGGGGGCCGGGCAAGATCTCGAGGCGGCGTTCGTCCTTCCTGGTGCCTCGGAGCCTGCGGGCGGCGTAGCACCCGAAGGCGGAGCGCTGCCTACCGGGCCGTCCGAGCGCAGCGGGCTCACGCTCAAGTCGTTCTGGCACAACAGGCGGGCGATGAGCGGCGTCTGGATCGTCGCCATCATGGTGGTCTTCTGCTTCATCGCGCCGCTGCTGTACCGGATGAACCTGACCACGGTGAATCTGAACCTGGAGAACAATCCGCCGGGCGGCGGCCACCTGCTCGGCACCGACGAGTACGGGACTGACGTGCTTGCCCGGCTGATGGTCGGCGGGCAGTCCTCGCTGGAACTCGGGTTCGCGGTGGCAATCGCGAGCACGGTGATTGGCGCAGTCTACGGCGCGGTCTCCGGAATGATCGGCGGCTTTGTGGACGCCATCCTCATGCGCATCGTCGACACTCTGCTGGCGGTGCCGATATTCATCCTGCTGCTGATCATCGCCAGCATGTACACGCTCAACCTGGTGACGATCATCATCATTTTGTCGCTGCTGTCCTGGCCGGCAGTGTGCAGGCTGGTGCGGGCCGAGGTGCTGACGCTGCGCACACGGGAATTCGTGCACGCGGCCACGTCGATGGGCGCGAAACGACGGCGAATCCTGTTCGTGCACCTGATGCCGAACACGTTCAATATCTTCATCGTGACCGCCACGTTCGCGGTCGCGGACTCGATCTACGCGTTGTCGGCCCTCAGCTTCCTCGGCCTCGGGCCGCCGCCACCGTTCGCGGACTGGGGCACGATGCTGACCAACGGCGTGAACAACCTGTTCAACGGCTACTGGTGGCAGGTCTACCCGCCGCTGTTCGTCCTGGTGATCACCGTGCTGGCGTTCCGTCAGATCGGGGATGCGTGCAATGACCTCATCGGTGGCAACCGGGGAGTCGTCCGCATCAGGCGCCGACGGTTCGGCCTCCTGCCGATGTCGACCCAGTACGACGACGGAAAGCCCGTCGACGGCGACGTCTCGACTGCCTGAACAGCGCACAGCTGACGCTATCCTCCGGCCATCGCGCCCACGATCAGGTACGGCTCGGCGCCTGCAAGGACCGGTGCCGGGAGCGGCAGGTCAGGCGGTTCGTGCGACAGATCCTCTTGGCAGGCGAAGAACCTGATGTACGGCCTGCGCCGCTTGGTCTCGTGATCGCGGATCGTGCCGCGCAGCGCCGGGTAGGTCGCCTCGAGCGCGTCGAGCACCGTGCGCTGCGTGACCGCGCCGTCGATGGCGAGTTCGACCTCGCCGTCGATCCGGGCGAGCATTCGCAGATGCGCGGGCAGTACGACCCTGATCACAGCAGCGTCTGCACCTCGACCGACAGCACGGCGGGCAAGTCCCTGACGACCGGCGCCCAGGAGTCCCCGGCGTTGCTAGAGGCATAGACCTGGCCACCCGTCGTTCCGAAGTAAACGCCGCAGGGGTCAAACGCATCAACGGCCATCGCATCGCGCAAAACGTTCACGTAGCAATGCTCCTGCGGCAGGCCCTCGGTCAGCGGCTCCCACTCGCCGCCACCGGTGCGGCTTCGGTAGACGCGCAGCCTTCCGTCGGGCGGGTAGTGCAGCGAGTCGCTGGTGATCGGGACAACGTAGATCGTGTCCGGCTCGTGGGCGTGCACCTCGATCGGGAACCCGAAGTCGGTCGGCAGGTTGCCGCTGATCTCGTGCCACGACTCGCCTGCGTCATCGCTGCGCATCACGTCCCAGTGCTTCTGCATGTAGAGCACCTCGGGCCGGGATGGATGCATCGCGATCCGGTGGACGCAGTGACCGACTTCGGCCTTTGGGTCGGGGATGCCTTCCGACTCAAGGCCGCGGTTGACCGGACGCCAGGTCTTTCCAGCGTCATCCGAGCGGAACGTGCCCGCCGCCGAGATCGCCGCGAACATCCGGCTCGACTCGACCGGGTCGAGGATGATCGTGTGCAGGCACATGCCGCCCGCCCCCGGCTGCCAGTACTGGCCGGAGCCGTGACCGCGCAGGCCGGGCAGTTCCTCCCAGTGCAGGCCGCCGTCGGTGGACAGGAACAAGCCGGCGTCCTCTACGCCCGCGTACACGGTGTCCGGGTCTGCGAGCGATGGCTCAAGGTGCCACACGCGCTCGAACTCCCACGGATGCGGCGTGCCGTCGTACCACTGGTGGGTACCTGGCACACCGTCGTAGCCGAACTCGTTGCCGACCGGCGCCCATGTCGTGCCGCCGTCGTCCGAGCGCTGGATCACCTGTCCCGACCAGCTGCTGTACTGCGACGCGTACAGCCGGTCGTGATCCGCGGGCGATCCCTTGAGGTGATAGATCTCCCAGCCGCCAAAGTAGGGGCCGGCGATGTCCCACTCCTCGCGCTGGCCGTCCGAGGTCAGCACGAATGCGCCCTTTCGCGTGCCAACCAGCACCCGTACGCCGCTCATCTGCACCCTCTTCCAGCCCGGCCGATTGTCGCATCCACACATTGCACTGCGCGACGCGCAGCCGCAACAGGTATCCCGACGACTTTGCTCCCTCTGCCGGTGAGTCCTGACGGTCGGCGGACAACAAGCACATCGCGCGAACGCCGGCGTTGAGCCATCGCGCCGGCATTCGCGAGCCAGCCGGATTTGGCGCCACTGAGCCCCTGCCCTGGTGCCTGGCATGATTGCCGGATGACAGTCTCTGACGATTTCTCTGCCATCCCGGATAGCCAGCATCCAACCCAGATCAGGCAATTGTGCGAGGCGATGGAGGCCGCCAGCCGGGCCGGCCGCTACCCGCAGCTGGTCGTCGAGCGCCCGTGGTCGGTTCACAATCCGGTGCTCGAGGGCGAGTTCGCCTCACCGGCGGCGATCAGCTGGTACCTCGAGCGCGAGCTCAGCCGGCTGGCGGCCCAGGGCGCGCGGATCTCGGTCCGCCCCGGCCGCAAGGCACTGGACCTGCATGACCCCCAGATCGGGCACGCTGTTGACGAGACCAGGCAAGACCTGCGCCGCAAGAAGCTGTTCCTCTTCGGCCCGGAGCGAATGGCACTGTCGATAGACCGGCTGCAGCATTACACCGGTACGCCCGCCGAGGCCTTCCAGCGCTACGTGCTGCTGACGAATTACTCCTGGCTGGTGGACGAGTTCAGGACTGTTCTCCCCGACAGCACGGGACCCGAGGCCGAGGGCCGTCAGATGCCGGCCTGGCACCACAAGCTCCCTGGCCGGGCCGGACTGACCATCGTGAATATCGGTGTCGGACCGTCGAACGCCAAGACGATCACCGACCATCTCGCCGTCCTCCGGCCCGACCTGGTGCTGATGCTCGGCCACTGCGCTGGCCTGCGGAATCACCAGGAGGTAGGCGACCTCGTGCTGGCGAGCGCCTACATGCGCGATGACCGCGTCCTCGACGACGTGCTGCCGCTGAGCGTTCCGGTTGTTTCCAATCACACGCTGAACACGCTGCTGCTCGACGAGATCGCCGCTCGCGGCCTGCGCAGCCGCCTGGGCATTGTGTACACGACTGCCAACCGGAACTGGGAGCTGCAGCTGACCTCGGTGGGCGATCGGCTCCGCCTGTCGCGCGCGGTTGCGGTGGACATGGAGTCCGCGACCGTTGCCGCAAACGGATTCCGTTACCGGGTGCCGACCGGGACGCTGCTCGCGGTCAGCGACAAACCCCTGCATGACCAGCCCAAACTCAGCACCGAGGCGCAGAGCTTCTACACGGCCAGCCGCCGCCAGCACATCGAAATAGCCATTGCCATTGCCGACAAGGTCCGGCAGCAATATCCGGGCGGGCTGCCTACCGCTGACATCCGCTCGTCGGACGAGCCGCTCCTCGGGGTCGCGGACCTGAGCCAGCCGTAGGGTCCTGTGGCACAGCAACTCGGCCCGCGGTTCGCGAAACTGTGGACGGCGAGCACGACGTCCGCGCTGGGCAGCGGCCTGGCCACGATCGCAGCCCCACTGTACGTGGCGGCCCACACCAAGAGCCCGCTGATTGTTTCGGCCACCACCGGCGTCGCGTGGCTGCCGTGGCTGCTGTTCGCCCTGCCAGGCGGGGTGCTCGTGGACCGGGTCGACCGGCAGCGCCTGATGGTCATCATCGACTGGACGCGCGTCGGTACGATGGGCATCCTGGCCACCGCGCTACTCACGGGCTGGTCCAGCATCGCCCTGCTGGACGCCGTGCTGTTCGTCATAAACACCGGTGAGGTCGTCTTCCGCTCTGCCAGTCAGACCATGACCCCCGCCCTGGTGCCGCGGGCGTCGCTTGAGCGCGCGAACGGCTGGCTGGTTGGCGGGACCATGGTCATGCAGCAGATGATCGCCGGGCCGCTGGGCGGCTTCCTGTTCGTGGTGTCGGCCTGCGTCCCGTTCTTCGTCAACGCGGGCACCTACGCGGCCAGCGCCGTCCTCGTCGGCATGATCGCAGGAACCTACCGTGCCTCGCGGCCCTCGGCCGGCGACCCCGGAGGATCCGGGCACGCCGTCACGGTCCGGGCCGAGCTCGCCGAGGGCTTCCGCTGGCTCGCCCGGCAGCGCGTCCTCCGCACGATGGCGGTCCTGATCGGCCTGCTGAACCTCACGCTGGTCGCGGCCACCGCCGTCCTCGTCCTGGTAGTCCGCGAGCGCCTGCACTTGGGCGCCGTCGGCTACGGCGCACTGTTCACGTGCTTGGCCGTCGGCGCCGTCCTCGGTTCCGCCTGCGGCGGCTGGCTCATCAGGAAGGTCACGCCTACCTGGACGATCCGGGTGGGGCTGCTGGTTGAAGCCGGATTCCACCTAGTCCTCGCTACCACCCACAGCGAGTATTTCGCCGGCTTCGCGTTCTTCGTGTTCGGGATCCACGGAGCGCTGTGGACGATCGTGGCCAACTCGCTGCGGCAGCGGCTCACGCCCCCCGAGATGCTCGGACGTGTCGCCAGCACCGGACTATTCATCGCGGCCGGGGGCAACTGCTTCGGGGCTCTGCTCGGGGGCGTAGTCGCGACTCAGTTCGGGCTTACTGCCCCCTACTGGGTCGGCTTCGTGGTCGCTGTGCTTGTCTCGGCCTCGACGTGGCGCGTGTTCAACCGCGCTGCGGTCGCCGAGGCGTACGCCGAGCCAGCGCTCTCGCGGGTCTGACCCGGGCCACGGCTTGACGTGCTGCCGCGGTGGTCTCCGTTCTGCGCCCGGCCTGCGGTGCCGCGTTCGCGAGTCCCTTATTCCGGCAGGGACTCCGGCTCGTCGAACTGACCGAAGCTGTGCAGGTCGTAGTCCATGCCGTAGACGCGCTTGAGGTCGGTGACGGCGTCCAGTGCGCGCGTGCCGTGCGGGCTGGCGGCCAGCTCTCCCTCGTGCCCTGGTGCGGGCTGGAACGAGTGCAGCACGATCTTCTCCAGTAGTTGCCCGAGCGTAACGCCCTCGAACTCGGCAAGGCCCTTCAGCACCTTGACCAAGCGCTTTTCCATCCGGACCCCGAGCTGCACGCGCTCGATACGGACCGATCCGCTGACCTCGGTCATCGCGAAGCCTCGTGGCCGGAGATGCCGGACCGAGAGTAGATGTCGGCCGTCGCCTCGGTCAGCTGCCGGAATCCGGCCCGCAGGTAAATGCTCAGGTCGTTGCCTACCTTCAGCCGTCGGCAGCCGTGCGCCGCGAGGCGACCCAGCCCGGTCGCCAGGATGTGACTAGCGATGCCTCTATGACGGTGCTCGTCCTCGGTTCTCATCGGCTCGACGAGACCGACGCCAGTCACCGGGTCGGCCCAGAATAGGCCGTACCCCGCAGCCTGCCCGTCGGGTGCTTCCACCATGAGATCTAGCTCTGGCCGGTAGAGCGAGCAGAGCTCTAGCCGCGCGGCCACATCGGGCCCGTTAAGCCGGATCATCGGGTGGGGCCGGTCTGGGTCGTCGGCGCGCGAAAGCAGCCGGTAGCTGTCGGGCAGCGGCGGGATCGAGGGCCGCCGGCTGGCGTCGAGCCAGCAGGCGACGACGCCGGGTCCGGCCGCCGGGCTAAAGCCGGCCTGGGCAAGTTCGGTGACTCCGGCGGCGTCGTCGCGCCGGGCCGGAAACTCCGCGCTAGTGCCGATGGCCTGGGCCCGGTCGATCGCTGCCCGCCAGACGGTCCGCTGCAGGTCGCGGTCCTCCGGGAGCACCAGCACGTCGCATTGGACGCTGTGACCGAAGTCAGTGCGAATGGCGGCCGCCAGCGGGTCGCCCTTGTCATCGAGCCAGAACAACTGGCCGTCGTGGTCGGTCGCGCGTTCTTCGCGGGACCACCACTGCAGGTCCGCTGCTTCCCAGGTCCCTCCGGTTGGCCGGGCCAGCCGGATTCGCTGGATGAGTGTGGTTGCCAGCTCCAGATATGCCGTGCCGGTCACAACTACGCCCGACGTTTCGGTAGTCATGGGACCATGGTCACTTGGTCCCACACAGTCGTCAAACGACTTTCCGCGGCGTTGCGGCGTTTCCGGCAGAGCCCAGGCGACGGACCAAGCGCTGGCTCAGTCCCGGCCGGTGAAGGCCTTGGTTGCGATGCAGAATTCGTTACCCTCCGGATCCTGCATCACGGTCCAGCTGTGGCCTCGTATCCGGTGCTGGCCGATGACCACGGCGCCAAGCCCGACCATCACGTCTACGGTCTGCGGATCTGGATCGATCAGGTCGATGTGGAC
>JASHUG010000034.1 GCA_030040155.1 Streptosporangiaceae bacterium
TCAGTCCACCATTCGTCTTCGCCGTCCTTGCCCTGCTTGGCGCCGTTAGGAGGCGCCGAGTGCCTGGCCGTCCCGCCGCCCTGGGGGGCCGGCGCCGGCGCCGGCGTGCCGGCCGTGACGGCCTTGGCCGGAGGCGCGGGCACGGCAGTCGGCTGCGGACTCGGCTTGAGCGCGTCGGCAAGGCCTGGCATCTGCGCGCCGAGCAGCTGGCTGATCTGCGCCAGGTGAGTGCCGACGCTCTCCTTCTGCTTGTTCAGCTCGTCGACCTGGCGCTGTGCGTGGCTGCGGATTCGCTCGGTCTCGGCCTTGACGTCGGCGAGCAGCTGGTCGGCCTGGGCCTTGGCCTGGGCGACGATGCCATCGGCGTTCTTCTTGGCGTTGCCGACGAGCTGCTGCGAGTGCTGGTCGGCCTCTCGCCTCGTCTGCTCGGCCTGGATGCTGGCCTTGCTGGCCCGGTCCTCGGCAATGGCGGCGCGCTGCTCGGCCTCGGAGACCATCTTCTGGGTCGCTGCCTGGGCAGCGGACAGGCGCTCGGCCTCCTGCCGCTCGGCCTCCTCGCGCCTGGCCGCCAGCTGGATCTCGAACTCGGCCTCGGACTGGGCCCGCTGCGCCTCGCTGTCCTCGAAGGCACGCTGGGCCTGGCTGCGCATTTCGTCAGCCTGCCGCTTAGCGGTCGTGAGGATCTCGTCCCTGTCCTTCTTGGACGAAGCCCGCATCTGCGCGACCTCGCGCTCGGCCGTCGTGCGCATCTTGGCGACCTCGCGCTCGTTGGCGGCGCGCTTGTCGGCTACCTCATGGTCGGCGGCGGCCCTGAGCTTGGCGACCTCGCGATCGGTCGTCGACCTCAGCTCGTCTGCCTCCCGGCCGGCCTTCGTGCGGATGGAGTCGGCCTCGCGCTCGGCGGAGGAGCGCTGGTCGTCGGTCTCGCGCTTGGCCAACGCCCGCATCTCGGCGGCCTCGTTCTCGGCCGACGCCCTCGCCTCGGCCGCCGCGACCTTTGCCGCCGCGCTCAATTCGTTGGCTGCGGTCCTGGCCTCCTGGACAATCTCGGTGGCCTGCTCCTCGGCCAGTCGCAGCAGCTGCTCGATCCGTGAGCCAAGGCCGGAATAGGTCGGCCGCTCTTGCTCCTGGATCTGCCGGTGCGCCTCAGCCAGTTCGCGCTGCAGGGCCTGTGCGTGCTCCTGGTGCTTGCGCACCTCGCTGTCAAGCTTCTCAAGGTGGCTGGTGACCTGCTGCGGGTCGTAGCCGCGCATCACCCTGGAGAAGTCAGGGACTTCCACGAAGAAATTGCTGAGCTGAGCATCGATGTCGGGCTGCATGTGCCTAATCCTGAGTAGATGGGAGGTTCGCGCACCGATGCGACCGCTTAGCTATGTCCTTGAGGCCAGGCCCGGCAGCGATTGCAGACGCTGTCAACCACCCAGCGGGCACGCAATTGCGCTCACCCGGTGCTGGCAGCGTACTCCCCTGCTGGCCCGTTGGCGGCACGTTCGCGGTCCCTGGTCCCAGAGGTACGTGTTTTTACCGATATCTAACATACGTTCTGCAAGTTGATCATGAACCGATGACCCGTTATAGGGATTGATGGCATGGTTTAGGGGCCCGCAAGCTTTGATGCAGTTTCGGCCGCGAGCGACCAGTGCGCCTGGAAGTAGCAGCGTGACCGGACCCGGCGGTGCTACTGCGGTGCCTGGACGAGCTCGGTCAGGACGCCGCCGAGATCGGCCGGATGCAGGAACGCGATCGACGCGCCCATCGAGCCGTGCCGCGGCCGTTCGTCGATGAGGCGGATGCCGCTCGCGCCGATGGACGCCAGCGCGGCTGTGATATTCGCCACGCCGTACCCGACGTGGTGGATGCCTTCGCCGCGCCGTTCAAGGAAGCGCCCGACGGGCGTGTCTGGCCCGGTCGGCTCGAGCAACTGGACGTAGGAAGCCCCGGCCGGCCCGTCGGCGACGTGCAGCATCGCCTCCCGCACGCCCTGCGCGTCGTTGACCTCGATGCTCGCGACGGTGAGCCCGAAGGCTGACTCGTACAAAGCGATCGTCGCGTCCAGGTGGCGGCAGGCGATGCCTACATGATCAAGTCGGGTCAGCAAGGCTTCTACCCTTCTGGCGGCTGGTTTCCTGACAGGTATCGTTTCAGCTATGCGTGAGGCAGTAATTGTCGGCGGGGCACGAACGCCGGTCGGCCGTCTGCTCGGCTCGCTGAGCGGACTAAGCGGCGCCCAACTCGGCGCCATCGCCATCAAGGCGGCACTGGAGCGCGCGGGCGTGACCGGCGACCAGGTGGACTACGTCATCATGGGCCAGGTCCTGCAGGCGGGCGAGGGCCAGATCCCGGCTCGCCAGGCCGCGGTGGCCGCGGGGATCCCGATGACGGTGCCTGCCCTGACCATTAACAAGGTCTGCCTGTCCGGCTTGGACGCGATCGCGCTCGCTGCCCAGCTGGTCCGGGCCGGGGAGTTCGACGTCGTTGTCGCCGGCGGGATGGAATCGATGTCCCAGGCACCGCATCTGCTGGCGGGCTCACGGCGCGGGTTTAAGTACGGCAATACCGAGCTGATCGACTCGATGGCGCACGATGGTCTTACCGACCCCTTCGACCAGGTGTCGATGGGCGAGTCGACCGAGCGGCACAACGGCAGGCTCGGCATCTCCCGGCAGGAGCAGGACGAGTTCTCCGCCCGGTCGCATCAGCTAGCCGCCGCCGCGATCAAGAACGGCGTGCTCGCCCGGGAGATCACCCCGGTCAGCATCCCGCAGCGACGCGGTGAGCCGCTCGTCGTAGACACCGATGAGGGCGTCAGGCCAGACACCACCGCGGAGTCGCTGGCCAACCTCAAGCCCGCGTTTGCCGCCGACGGCACGATCACCGCCGGTTCCGCGTCCCAGATCAGTGACGGTGCGTGCGCCGTCGTGGTCATGTCCGCCGAGGCAGCGGCGGCCGCGGGCGCCACGATCATGGCCGAGGTCGGAGCGCACGGCGTGGTGGCCGGCCCGGACAACTCGCTGCAATCGCAGCCTGCAAACGCGATCAAGCGCGCGCTCGCGAAGGCCGGACTCGGTGTCAGCGACCTTGACCTGGTCGAGATTAACGAGGCCTTCGCGGCGGTAGCGATCCAGTCGATGCGCGACCTGAGCATCGACCGCGACAAGGTGAACGTGGATGGCGGCGCGATTGCGATCGGCCACCCGCTCGGGGCTTCTGGCGCCCGCATCGCCCTGCACCTTATCTACGAGCTCGGCAGGCGCGGCGGCGGCCTGGGCGTGGCTGCCCTGTGCGGCGGCGGCGGCCAGGGAGATGCCCTGCTGTTCCGGGTGCCTGCACCAGCCAGCACCTGAGCCCGGCGATGCCTGAGCTAGGTCGGCGCCAGCCCGCGGCTCTGCGCCACCGGTCGGCCGATCCCGAGGCGCTGGTCTGCGCGGCCAGGGCTGGCGACGCGAGGGCTCTCGGCCGATTGATCTCGCTGGTGGAGAATGCCGCGCCCGAGCTGCGCCGCGTGATGAAGGTCATCGCCCCGATGACTGGTAACGCCAGGGTGATCGGGCTCACCGGCTCACCGGGGGTAGGCAAGTCGACCGTAACGACCGCGATGGTTCGCAGCTTCCGGGATTCCGGCCTGCGCGTCGGCGTGCTTGCGGTCGATCCATCCTCGCCGTTCAGCGGCGGCGCGCTGCTCGGCGACCGCGTCCGGATGCAAGATCATGCAACCGACGACCAGGTATTCATCAGGTCGATGGCAAGCCGGGGGCATCTCGGCGGACTGGCCTCCGCAACGCCGCAGGCGCTGCGGATCCTGGACGCCGCGGGCTTTGACGTCGTGCTCATCGAGACCGTTGGGGTAGGTCAGGCCGAGGTGGGGATCGCCTCACTGGCCGACACCGCGCTTGTGGTGGTCGCGCCGGGACTTGGCGATTCGATCCAGGCCGCCAAGGCCGGGATCCTGGAGATTGCCGACATCTTCGTCGTGAACAAGAGCGAGCGGCCGGGCGCCCAGGAGGTCGTGCGGGACCTGCGTACGATGCTCGCGATGGCTGACTACGGCCAGGATCGCTGGAAGCCGCCGATCATCAGCACGACCGCCGCGACTGGCGATGGCATCGCTGACCTGATGGCCGCCGTCGCACGGCACGGCGAGTGGCTTGATGCGTCGGGTGAGCGGGTCAAGCGCCGCCGCGGCCGTGCGCGAGCGGAGATCTCGGCGATTGCCCTGACCGAGCTCGAGCAGCGCGCGGGCGGGATGCCGGGGGAGTCCAGGCTGGATGACCTGGCGGGCCGAGTCGCGCGCGGAGACCTGGACCCGTACGCGGCCGCCGACGAGCTGATCTCGGGGTAACGCCCGCCCCGGTCACCGGTCTGCGGCTGGCCGCTGGTCAGGGGGCGGGCGCTGGTCCGCGAGTGCTGGCTGGACCGCCGCAACGACAGAGGCTCCGTCATCGTCGGGCCTGGGCTCGTCACCGTGAGCGTCCGGCGCGGCATTGTCAGCGTCCGGCCCGGCACCGTCTGGCTCAGGCTCCGGGGCCGCGGCCTGCGCAGGTGCAGCGGAGGCAGCCAAGATGGCTTCCTCCAGCACGGACTCCTGCCGCAGCCGCGCGTCATAGGCGCTCCTGCCGCCCCGGATGCCAAACAGCCGCTTCGCAATCGCCAGGTAGAGCACCAGCGCCAGGTTGACGGCGAGCAGCAAGAGCGCCAGCCAGGTCACGTCCCGCGTGAGGTCATAGATCTCCAGCGGCAGCCCCAGCGAAGTGGCCACGAACGCGAAATACTCGCCCCAGCGTCGTGCCTGCCACAATCCCACGGCCTCGACCAGCTCGATCGTGGCGTAGGCGGTCGCACCGATCGCCAGGAGCGTGATGGTGTGATTGCTGAGCGTCAGCGCGTGCCGCAGGAGCCCGACCAGCCTGGAATGGTCGATATCGAAGCCGAGCCCCCTGAACATGCCCCTGAGCACCGGCAGCTCGCGATTAAAGGCCCGCTCAACCGAGGTCTGCGAGCTCCGGAATCGCCACAGCAGGTAGCTGGCCGCGGAGAAGATCAAGACGCGGACGAAGCGCTCGACCGCGAATATGCGCAGGATCAGCTTGCTGCGAATCTCGGCGCCCTGGGGCACGATCGGCGCCTGGGCCGCGGGCCCGCTGGCATCGGGCGGTCCGGCCACGAACGCGCCGCAGCGCAGGCAGCGCCACGCCTGCCCGGCCGCGACCGAGGCCGACAGTTGCGCCCGCAACTCAGGCTCGTCGGGAGCGTAAGTCGTGTGTCCGTAACGACCGCAGCCCAGCGTGCTCCAGTCCACCCCTGCAGCCTATGCAGCCAGCGTGACGATCTCCCGGCACGGCGCTGCGGTCAGCGGCTGACAGCCGGGCGAAGGTCAGCTGGCGACCAGAACGCCGTCGGTCATCACCAGGACCTCACCGCAGGCCAGCGCCAGGGCCTGGCCGTCGCGCCCGGTGAGCAGGATGGCGGTGTCGCGGCCGAGATCGCTGATCACATCCGCTAATGAGCTCGCGTCCCGCAGCGATAGCCCGTCAAGCAAGCGGTCGGCCAGCAGCAGTTCGGGCTGATGGACGGTGGCCGCAGCCAGCCGGGCCCGGCGGCCGACGGCGTCGGGAACCAGCCGGACCGGCACCTCCGCCCACGGCCGCAGCGCTAGCCGGTCCATGATCGCGGCGGCGAGTGCCTCGCGGTCGCCGCTTCCCGGCCCGGCCAGGCGGGCCGCATGCTCCACGAGCCCGCGGACCCGGATTCCTGGCAGGAGCCGGGAGTTGCGCCGGGCCACGCCGACCCGGCTGCGGACGGCGTGCCGGCCGCGGGCGGTGGCCAGATCGAAGCCGAGCACGCGCAGCTCTCCGTAGGCCAGTTTCGACGCCCCGGCCAGCACGTCGACCAGGGCGGAGCCGACGGCCGGCTGGGTCGTCGTGATCCCAAGGGCGGACTTTCCCGGAATCGGCGGACCGATCCGGAAGCTGGCCGCCCGGACGGCCCAGCGCCCGTGACGACGGACGCCGATCCCGGCGGCGTGCACGGGATCCGCGGCCATGACTGCATGGGCCGTCCGCACGGATTCCCCCGACTTTGCTCATGAGACGTTCCCCAGCAGGCAATGTAACTATCTGTAATTGACCATGTCCACGTACGCGCCGGCTGGCCGTATTCGTATTCCGCGGCCGGCGACCGAATGCCGGACAAGCCGGACCGCGATAGCTTGTGCAGGTGCGCAAACCGCTGGACCTGCCGTTCGACCCGATAGCACGGGCGGCGCAGACGTGGGAGAGCCGATTCGGCGCCGCCAAGGCCATGGCGGCCGTGACCACGATCATGCGCGTCCAGCAGATCCTGCTCGCCGAGCTTGACGCCCTGCTCCGGCCGCATGACCTCACGTTCGCCCGCTACGAGGCGCTGGTCCTGCTGAGCTTCAGCCGGGATGGGGCCCTGCCGATGAGCCTGATCGGGCAGCGGCTGATGGTGCACCCGACGAGCGTGACCAACATCATCGACCGGCTTGAGCGCCAGCAACTGGTGGTGCGAAAGCCCAACCCGCGCGACGGCCGCGGCACGCTGGCCGAGATCACGCCGGCCGGCCGGGACGTCATTCAGCGCGCGACGGCCGATCTCATGAACGCGGAGTTCGGCATGGCCGGCTACGGGGATGACCAGCTTCAGGAGCTATTCGACCTGCTCCGCGAGCTGCGGGTAACGGCAGGCGACTTCAAGCCGGGCTGAGACTTCGTTCCCGCCCTTAACTAGCTATCGGAGACGGCATCCACGTCTGCCCGCCGTCTTTGGTGACGAACACCTCGCCCAGCTTTGCCTGAGCCGGAACGGCCACGCCAAAGCGCGGGGTCGTCATGCCGATGTAGCTGAAACCGCCTGGCGCGGCGGGCCTGACGGCGGCGGCGTGCCAACTCGCGCCGGAGTTGTCCGAGTAGTAGATGCCGACAGTCGTGGCCAGCACGATTATGTCCGGTGAGGACCCCGCGAGAGCAGTCGGAGTCCCCTTGACCAGCACCTTTCCTGCACGCTGCCAGTGTGCACCGTTGGTCGAGGTGTAGATCGTGGAGGTGGCACCGTTGTCGCAGGCCAGTAGCAGCGACGGTCCGGCCGACAGCTGAGCGCCGTCCGGCTCGCCGCTGGCCTGGGGCGCGCCGGGGGCACAGGGCGCCATGCCGGCCTTGCTCCAGGCCCCGCCGGTCACCGGCCCGGACAGCACCGCGCCCGACGGCGTGAGCAGGTAGCCGGTGTTCCCGCCCGAGATCACCAGTGTCGCAGCTGATGGAGCGACCGTCGACATCGTCGCGAACCCGGAAGGCACGATGACCGGACTCCAGGTCGTGGTGCCGGCCGCCGAGGTGTACAGCGAGAATCTCGTGCACGTCGCGGCGTAGTCCTGGCCGGTGCCCGAGCAGCTGGCGAAGATCGCGAACGCACGGCCGCCGACCGTCTCCAGGTCCGTCACCTGCATGCCGTCGGTGTTTTCGGACGTCCACGGCCAGCCGCCCTTGCTTGTCTCCCACAGCCCGGGCCCGAACGCCCAGCCATGGGTCAGGTTGCTGAACCTGAGCTGGCTGACACCGGCCGGGCTGTCGGCGCCAGGCGTCTCGGGCGCGCTCACGCCGTACCAGCTAGCTCCGTAGTTCGAGGTCCCGGCCAGTGACGTGCAGTCACTCGTGGCGCATGGAGGGCCCGCCTGGCCGATGACGGCGCCCACCTCGCCGCCGCTGCCGGTGCCCACAAACGTAACTGACGTCGGCCGGAAGTTGGTCGGCACCGCGGCTCCGGACGAGGTCGCCGAGAGATAGGTGTGCGTGCTGCCGGGGACTGGGGTCGAGCTGGCGGAATGCGACGGCTGGCTGGGGCTGGTGCTGCTTGGCACCGTGGAGGAGTGCGTCTGGCTGGGACTCGCCAACGGAGGCTGGCCGCCTGAGTTGTGGTGCATGCTCCCCACAAGCTGCGGCACCGCCGCGGCCGCGCCCAGTATGACCGCGCAGCCGGCCGCGGCCAGCACGGCCTGGGTGGTCTTGCGCCGCCTCGCGGTGTGTCGGATCCTGTCCAGCGTGCCTGATGGCGGCAGTAGCGGGGTCACCTCCCGCTCCAGCCAGGTATCTATCTCGTCGCGGCCGTTACTCACGGGCATCTCCCACGGCCGCCTTCAGCCGCGTTCGGGCGTGAAACAGGTCGGCCTTGATCGTGCCTTCCGGGCGGCCGAGCATGACCGCCACTTCCTTGACTCCGAACCCCGCGTAGTAATGCAGCAAGAACGCGCTGCGGAGCCGGTCGGGCAGCGCCTCGATCAGTGCTCGGACGTCCACGTCCTGCGCGGGGTGGTAGGTCATCTCGGCCGCTCCCGCGGCCGTCATCACGCGCAACGCGGACCGCTCGCGACCGCTCTTGCGCCAGTGGTCGCGAACCAGGTTGGTCGCGATCATGTACACGTAGCTCTGCGGGTTTTCCAGGCCGGACCAGCGGGACAGCAGCCGCGTGAACGCCTCCGACGCGATCTCGTGCGCGGTCTCGTCGTCATCGACCAGCCTGCGTACCCAGCCCGCCAGGCGCGGGTAGCAGGCATTGAAGAACTCCTCGACCGCCTGATGGTCGGAGGCGCGGAGCCTTGCCACTGAGCTCCCTTGCTTGGCGGCGCGGGCAGACCGCCCGGACCAACGTAGCTCGATCGGGGGTATCTGCACAGGACCTGAGTGCCGGAGCGCAAGAGTACAGCTCGCCCCGCTGAAGCTGTGTTGCATCTTTTTACCATTTCTCCGCTGGTTCTCAGGCCTCATCTGGACCAAGCCGAGTCGGCCGGCACCTCTGTGCAACCCGCCCGCCTGTCCGTGCGCCCGCTCAGGCATCGGCTGCTGGCCGCTGCCCGTTCGGGCATCACCTATGACGCTCGGGAGGGCCCGGCGGTTGGAGAAAACCGGCCTCTTTTTCTCTCGCCTGCCGCGGGTAGACTGAAAGGCAGATAGTAGGACGTCCAACTAATTGGCGATCGAGGTTCTGATGCACGGTCACGAGGCCGCGGAGGGCGAGTCGCCGGCGACGGCGGACTCGGCTGGGACGGCGGAGGCTGGAACCGGGCCGCAGTCAGGCGAGGCCACGGCCGGTCCGGACTACGGCCGGGAGCAGTGGCAGCGCCGGTACGACGCGTCCCGGCTCAGGGATGCCGACTTCACCACCCTGTCCGGGCTTGAGGTCGACCCCGTCTACGGCCCGCCCGAGGGTGCCGTGGTGCCCGACTTTGAGCGGATTGGCTGGCCGGGCGAGTTCCCGTTCACCCGTGGTCTGTATCCCGCCGGGTATCGCGGCCGGGCCTGGACGATCCGACAGTTCTCCGGTTTCGGCAACGCGGTCCAGACCAACGAGCGGTACAAGATGCTGCTGCATGCAGGCGGCGGCGGGCTATCGGTGGCGTTTGACATGCCCACGCTCATGGGCCGCGACTCCGACGATCCGCGCTCGGCCGGCGAGGTTGGCCACTGCGGCGTGGCCATTGATTCGGCCGTGGATATGCAGACTCTCTTCGACGGCATTCCGCTGGCTGATGTCACGACGTCGATGACGATCAGCGGTCCCGCCGTGCCGGTGTTCTGTATGTACCTGGCGGCCGCGCAGCGGCAAGGTGCCGATATCACCAAGCTCAACGGCACCTTGCAGACCGACATCTTCAAGGAGTACATCGCGCAGAAAGAGTGGCTGTTCCCGCCCCAGCCCCACCTGCGGCTCATCGGTGACCTGATGGAGTACTGCGCGCAGAACATCCCCGACTACAAGCCGCTGTCGGTGTCGGGATACCACATCAGGGAGGCCGGATCGACGGCCGCGCAAGAGCTGGCGTTCACGCTGGCCGACGGCTTCGGCTACGTCGAGCTCGGTTTGTCGAGGGGCCTGGACGTCGATGTGTTCGCGCCCGGCCTGTCGTTCTTCTTCGACGCGCACATCGACTTCTTCGAGGAGATTGCCAAGTTTCGCGCAGCCCGGCGGATCTGGGCCCGCTGGCTGCGGGACGTGTACGGGGCCACGACCGAGCGCGCTCAGTGGTTGCGGTTCCATACGCAGACCGCCGGGGTCTCGCTCACCGCACAGCAGCCGGAGAACAACGTGGTCCGCACCGCGATCGAGGCGCTCGCGGCAGTGCTGGGCGGCACGAACTCGCTCCACACCAACGCGCTCGACGAGGTGCTGGCGCTGCCGAGCGAGACGGCGGCCGAGATCGCGCTGCGGACACAGCAGGTCGTGATGGAAGAGACCGGGGTCGTCAACGTCGCCGATCCGCTCGGCGGCTCGTGGTATGTCGAGGCGCTGACCGACCGGCTCGAAGCTGAGGCCGAGGAGATCTTCACGCGCATCCGCGCGATGAGCCCGGACGGCACAATGACCGGCGGGATCCTGCGCGGCATCGAGGAGGGCTGGTTCTCGTCCGAGATCGCCGAGGCGTCCTTCAGCTATCAGCAGAAGCTGGAGAAGGGCGATAAGCGCGTTGTTGGCGTGAACTCCCACACTGACACCGTCGAGAAGCCGATCGAGATCCTGCGCGTGAGCCATGAGGTCGAGGTGGAGCAGGTCAGGGAGCTGCGTACCCGCCGGGCCGGTCGCGACCAGGCGGCCGTGGACGCCGCGCTCGCGTCGATGCTCGACGCTGCCCGCTCGGGCGCGAACATGATTCCGCCGATGATCGCCGCGGCCGCGGCCGAGGCGACGCTGGGCGAGATCTGCGGGGCGCTGCGGGAGGAGTGGGGTGGTTACTCCGAAGTTCCCGCGTTCTGACGAAGTCAATTCGCGTGGATGCTACGCAGGGCATTCCCGCGCATGCGGCAGGATGGAGTCATGAAGCAGCCGCGGGACTTTTCCCTTCATGGCGCCATTGACCTGGGCGCACGCCAGGCGGCCGCGCAGCGCAGGCAGCGCGCGGCGGAGCAGGGCTCGCCTGGCCAGAATGGCACCGTCATCGAGGTAACCGAGGAGACCTTCAACACCGACGTAGTGGCGAGGTCGCGATCGGTGCCCGTCATCCTGGACCTGTGGGCTGAGTGGTGCGGGCCGTGCAAGCAACTGAGCCCGGTGCTGGAGAAGCTGGCCGAGGAGGCGGACGGCGCCTGGATCCTCGCCAAGGTCGACGTAGACGCGAACCCGCAGCTCAGTGCCGCCCTGCAGGTGCAGTCGATCCCGATGGTGGTCGCAGTGATCGCCGGTCAGATCGCCGATGGCTTCCTTGGCGCCCTGCCGGAGGCCCAGGTCAGGGACTGGCTGGACCAGGTCATGGGCGTGGCAGCGCAACTGGGCCTGCAACCGCAAGCCGGGGCGGCCGCCGATGAAGCCGACCCGTCGGCGCAGGCAGCCGAGGGTGGCCAGCCTGGCGACGGCGGCCAGCCAGGTGGCATGCCCGCCTACGCGGACGGGGCCGCCGGAGCGCAAGCCAGGAGCGCGATGGCGGCCGCACAGGCGGCGATGGAGCGCGGTGACCTTGACGCGGCCGCAGCCGAGTTCGAGCGGGTGCTTGCGACGCATCCGGGCGACCCGGTCGCCACCATGGGCGTGCAGCAGGTGGGGCTGATCCGCCGCGTCGAGTCGTATGACCAGGCCAAGGCGCGTCGCGATGCCGACGAGCACCCAGACGACGCCGAGGCGCAGGCGCGCGTAGCCGACATTGACATGGCCATGGGCAAGATCGAGGCGAGCTTCGAGCGGCTGCTCGACACGATCAGGCGGACGTCGGGTGATGAGCGGGATATCGCCCGGAAGCACCTGATCGGCCTTTTCGAGATCTTCCCGCCCAAGGACCCCAGAGTCGCCAAGGCCAGGGCCACGCTGTCGAGCCTGTTGTTCTGAACGGTCGGTTCCCGTCCGCCAAGCGCGGACCGGCCCCTAGCGCGGGCCGGCGAGGTGCTCGAGCGCAGGTAGTGCGGCCGCGAGGGCCGCGAGCTGGTCGGATGGCAGCGCCGACAGCATGTCGGTGAGCAGGTTCGTTGCCTCCTGCTTGATGCGCTCAAGGACATCGCTGCCCTGCTCGGTGACGCTCACCAGGTACGCTCGCGCGTCGCCGGGCGCCGCATCCCGGCGCACGTAACCCTTGTCTTCTAGCACGTTGATGAGCCGGGTCAGCGTCGAGGGCGCGATCCGCTCGGCGGCGGCGAGGTCGCCCAGCCGGACCGGGCCCTTCACCCCGATGGTCGATAGCGTGGACAGCTGGCTCGGCGTGAGCCCGGCGAGATCATGCTTGCGCAGCCGGCGCGACAACCGCAGCACGGCAACGCGCAGCCGCGCCGCGTCGATGCCCGGATCGGGCTGCGAGCTCTCGCTGCCCGTGTTTCCAGGCTCGACGACGTCGGCCTCGCGCGTCTTCGCCCCGCCGGACTTGCTGGCCGAGGCGGCGACGTCGCTCATTCTCGTGGGCACTCTTGCAGGGTAGTGCCCAACAGCGGGAGGTCATGACTGACGTCATGACTTCTGGCAGCCAAAAGCTGACTGGTCCGTGAACTGCTTCAGGCAATCGTGCAATCAGCCGGGACCGACATGCCTGCACACTCGCGGCTGACGCATTATTGGGTCATGGAGGATGAATCCCTCAGCGGCAGGCTGCTGGCGGCGACTCCGCTACTCGGAGACCCGAACTTCCGCCGCACCGTCGTCCTGATCGTGGAAGACGATAAGGACGAGGGGACTCTCGGGGTCGTACTGAACCGGCCTACAGAGGTCCCGCTTGACCAGGTGCTGGAGTCGTGGACGTCGCTCGTCTCTGGACCGCCCGTGGTTTTCCGCGGTGGGCCGATCTCGCCGAACAGCGCGCTGGCGCTGGCGATGCCGGAGGGCACGGCGGAGCCGCTTGGCTGGCGGTCGCTGCCTGGCGAGGCGCTGAAGTCCAGGCTCGGCCTGGTCGATCTGGGCGCGCCGCCCGAGTTGCTGGCCGACGGCATCAGCTCGATGCGAGTGTTCGCAGGCTACGCCGGGTGGGGGGCTGGCCAGTTGCGGGACGAGATCGAGGAGGGCGCCTGGTACGTGCTGCCAGGCAACCCCGATGACGCCTTCGCCGCCGAGCCCGAGCGGCTCTGGGAGCAGGTGCTCCGCCGGCAGGGCGGCGAACTCGCGCTCGTGGCCACCTACCCGGACGACCCCATCTGGAACTGACCAGCCTGGATTTGGCGAACGGCGTACAGCCGAGGGCCGGGCCGGCCGCTTGGCACCCGCGTAAACTTGATAGTTGTGAGCACCGAAGTCCTCCCTGGTACCGAGATCCGCCAGGACACAGACGTCCGGCCTGACCTCTCGCACGGCGATGGCGACCATGACAGGTTTGCCCACTATGTCCAGAAGGACAAGATTGTGGACAGCGCTGTCACCGGGACGCCGGTAGTCGCGCTCTGCGGGAAGGTTTGGGTGCCGAGCCGGGATCCCAAGAAGTACCCGGTGTGCCCGGACTGCCAGCGCATCTACGAATCGCTGCCCGAGGACGCGTAGTAGCCGGCCTACTGAGGTCCACGCGGGGCGCCGATCATGGTCGCGCCCGCGGTGTGCATGAGGTCGAGTGCCGCCGCCGTGGTCAGTGCGCCGACGCCTGCCGTCAGGTCCAGCAGGACGGTAGTGGCGAAGCCCGCCGCCACGGCGTCCAAGGCCGTGGTGCGCACGCAGTAGTCAGTGGTGAGCCCGCTCACCTCGACCTCCGTGATGGCCCGTTCTGCCAGCCACTGGCGCAGCGTCTCGCCCTCTTCGGTCCGTCCCTCGAAGCCGCTGTAGGCGGCCGCATGCTCGCCCTTGCGGAACAGCGCCGCGATCCGGCTCGTGTCGAGGTCGGGGTGGAATTCGGCGCCGGTGGTCCCGGCCACGCAGTGCGGGGGCCAGCTGTCCACGAAGTCCGGATCGGAGGAGAAATGCGCACCGGGGTCGATGTGATGGTCCTGAGTCGCAACCACCACGTCATACCGGCCGCCGTCTGGACCGGCGAGAAACTCGGAGATGGCGCGGGCAACGCTCGCGCCGCCCGCCACCGCGAGGGAACCTCCCTCGCAGAAGTCGTTCTGGACGTCAACGATCAGTAGGGCGCGCACAGGGCGAGCGTAGCGCTACCCCACGTCGAGCGGCGTGCCCGACGTGATCCGCACCAACTCGGCGAACGAGGTCGGAAACATCGTGTGAGCGTGACCGGCGCCGGCCCACACGACGTCATATTTCTCAAGCGCGGTGTCAACAAGTGTGCGGATTGGCCGCGGATGGCCGACCGGCGCGACGCCGCCGACGCGCTGGCCGGTGCTGGCATAGACGAAGTCGGGATCGCCTCGCCCGAGCTTGCCGACCCCGGCCTCAGCCGCGACCTTCTCGGTGTCGACGCGGTGAGCCCCGCTAGTCAGGATCAGCAGCGGCTCCCCGTCGGCGCTGAACACCAGGCTGTTGGCGATCGCGCCCACCTCGCACCCGAGCTGGGCAGCCGCGGTGGCCGCGGTGGGCGCCGGCTCGGGCAGCTCACGTACCTCGCCCGCGACGCCGAGGGCGCGGAGAGCGCTGGCCACGTGCTCCGCGTTTCTATGCATCGCGCCAGTGTGGCACGGGGTGGCCGGCGGCCGGCAACCTCTTTTGGTGCCGGCCGGCACCCACGGGACGCCCGTCAGCTGTCCGGTTCAAAGATCGTCGGAATGGCCGGATAGCCGCGGGACAGCTGCATCGCGTAGGCGGGCAACTCGGCCAAAACCCGCTGGTGCCGGTCCCGAGCGACGCCGAGCTCCTCCGCGCCCACGGACGTCCCGTTGCTGACGAGCAGGCGCAGCAGGGGCCGGGCCCGTTCCCCGAAATCCGGCTGTTCGGCCACGAGCTCGCTATGTGCCGCGCCGGCCTCGTCTAGCTGGCGCGCCGCCCACTTCCGGCCGCCCTTCGACGGCTTGCCCACCGAGCGCTTGGCGACCGGCATGAGCGCGCCAGGCCGCTGCGGGTCCTCGCGGGCTACGAGCTTGTAAACCAGCGCCGCGGTGGGCGCGCCCGACCCCGTCACCAGCGACGTCCCCACCCCGTAGCCGTCAACGGGCACGACTGCCAGCGCAGCAATGGAGTACTCGTCGAGGTCGCCGGTGAGCACGATCCTCGTCTTTGTCGCGCCGAGTGAGTCCAGCAGCGTGCGTACCTCGCGCGCTACGACCGGCAAGTCCCCGCTGTCGATCCGGACCGCACCGAGGCTCGGGCCGGCGACGCTGACAGCCCTCTTGACCGCCGTTGCTACGTCGTAGGTGTCGACGAGCAGCGTGGTCTTTTCGCCGAGCGCGGCCGTTTGGGCCGCGAACGCCTGCTCCTCAGAGTCGTACAGCAATGTGAACGCGTGTGCGCTGGTTCCGCTGGTCGGCAGCCCGTAGTCGAGGCCGGCCTGCAGGTTCGACGTGGTCGCAAAGCCGGCGATGTAGGCGGCGCGGGCGGCCGCGACCGCGGCGCGCTCGTGCGTGCGCCGCGAGCCCATCTCGATGATCGGCCGCCCGCCGGCGGCGTTCACCATCCGGCTCGCGGCCGAGGCAATCGCGCAGTCATGGTTAAAAATCGACAGAACCAGCGTCTCGAGGATCACGGACTCGGCGAATGTGCCTTCGACGACCAGGATCGGCGAGCCGGGAAAGTAGCAGTCGCCTTCGGCGTATCCCCAGATGTTGCCGCCGAACCGGTAGGAGCGCAGGAAGTCGAGGGTCATCTGGTCCGCGATTCCGGCCCGCTCGAGGAAAGCCAGTTCCGTCTCGCCGAAGCGGAACTCGGCGAGGGCATCGAGCAGGCGGCCGGTCCCGGCCACGACGCCGTAGCGCCGCCCGTTCGGCAGGTGCCTGGCGAACATCTCGAACACGGCTCGACGGTGCGCGACACCGCTGTGCAGCGCCGCGCGCACCATCGTCAGCTCGTAGTGGTCGGTCAGGAGCGCGGTGCCCGACCACGTGCCGGCTGGCCCCTTGTCCGCGGTTCCGGCTTGCTCCATGGGTCCGCCGGCGTCACCGGCCCTCAGCTGGTCAGTGTTCACTCGTGCAGCCTATGTATCCCGCTCGTCCCGCTCCGCCCTGCACCGCCCTGCCCGCCGTGGTCCTGCCCCGCCCGCCGCCCTGCCCCCGCCCGCCGCCGCCCGCCCCCCGCGGCCCTGCACCCGCCCAGCCGGGCGCCGGATTGGGCGGGTCCGATCGGCGCACGCGGTCTGATAAACCAACCCCGGTGCGTGGGTGTGAAGTTCGCATGGCTATTGGCCGCCCGCAGCCGCCTTTTGCCATGTCAATTTCACACTCATGACGCGCTCGCGTGGAGCAAAAGGTGTAAAAGCCGTGATCCGCCGAGTTCGGCCGCGGTGTCGCAGTGGTCGCCGGGTTCGGAGCGGATGACGAACTGAACCGGAGCGGTGCTGCCAGTTGGACAGCACGAAATCCGAGTTCTCCGCGGTGGGCGCCGGGCAGATCTTGTGCCCGTGAGTGGAAGACTGACTAGCGGGCAGTGGGAGACTTGGGTACGTCGGCACAGGAGCCTCGAGGGAGGTGACAGCGTGAGCACAGCGCCGGTCGAGCTAGAGCAGCCAGGCACCAGCGAGGATGCCAGGCTGGACCCGCCCTGGATCACGATTGTCTGGAATGATCCGATCAATCTCATGAGCTATGTGACGTACGTATTCCAGAGGGTTTTCGGTTACTCCAAGCCCGTGGCCGAGAAGCTCATGCTGGACGTGCATCATAAGGGCAAGGCCGTGGTGTCTGCTGGCGCCCGTGAGGCCATGGAGCGCGACGCTCAGGCCCTGCATGGATACGGCCTTTGGGCGACGGTGAGTCACGACTCGTGACCGGGACCGGGCCGGAAGACTTTCCGGCCGAGAACGGCGATGGCGCTCCTCGCGACTTCAACGCTGGCCGCGGTGAGCCCGGCGCCTTCGGTGACGTGCCCGGAGACCCGTTCGGTGAGGTGCCCGGAGAGCCGTTCGGGGATGAGCCCGACGTCGTGGGCCTGTTCCGGCCGGTGCCTGGCGGTGCGGCCTGCTTTTTCGAGCCCTCGCAGGCCAGGCTCATCCAGACGCTGGTAGGCCAGGTGGCTGAGCTGGTCAGGAGCGAGGGCGAGAGCGATCAGGCGAGGCAGGGCGGTCCGCCGGACGAGCTTGAGATGTTGCTCGGCCTGAGCGGTAATGACGAGCTGCCCGACGATCCCGTCCTGGCCCGGCTGCTGCCCGATGCCTACACCGACGACCCCGAGGCATCGGCCGAGTTCCGCCGCTACACCGAGGAGAGCCTGCGTTCCGCCAAGATCAACTCGGCCCAGGCCGTGATAGCCTCGGTTCCTGCCGACGGCGGTGAGGTCGTGCTGAGCGAAGCCGAGTGTCAGCAGTGGCTGCGCTCGCTGAACGACGTCCGCCTAGCCATCGGCACCGTCCTGGGCATCACCGAGGACAACCAGGACCTGATGGAGAACTTCTCCCTAGAGGACCCGCGATCGGCCTACATCATGGCCTACCAGTGGCTGAGCGAGCTCCAGGACAGCCTGATCGACGCCCTGGCGTAGGAGTGCATCCGAGACATTCGGCGGGCCGCGCGGGCGAACTCCGCATCCGACTCCGGCAGGCTAGTCTCGCTGCATGCTGACGATCAGTGCTGGCCTGCAGGCGAAGATCTTCGCGCACGCTCGCGCGGATCACCCCGACGAGGCGTGCGGGATCATCGCGGGTCGCGTCGGAAGCGACCGGCCGGAGCGGTTCATCTCCATGCTGAACGCGGAGCGCTCGCCGACCTTCTACCGCTTCGACTCGCTTGAGCAGCTCAAAGTGTGGCGCGAGATGGACGAGCGGAACGAGGAGCCGGTCGTGATCTACCACTCGCACACCGCGACCGAGGCCTTCCCGTCCCGGACGGACATTTCCTACGCGATGGAGCCAGACGCTCATTACGTCCTGGTTTCGACCCGTGATCCGGGCCATGACGAGTTCCGCTCGTTCCGCATTGTCGATGGGCAAGTGACCGAGGAAGAGGTGGCCGTCGTCCCGGAATGATCCGGCTCGGCGCCCGGTTGCACCGTGCGTAAAGGCCGTCGTAGCGTGATCGGCGGCGGACGAGGAAGCGTGGCGGCCGTGAGCACCGCCATCGAGCGATGAGTCACTGGAGCGAAGCCATGGCGATCGAGGTCCGTATCCCGACGATCCTGCGCACTTACACCGACGGCGAGAAGTCGGTCGAGGGCTCGGGCTCGACGCTCGGCGAGCTGTTTGCCGACTTGGACGGCCGCTACGACGGGCTGCGGGAGCGGCTGATCGATGACGATGGCCTGCGCCGGTTCATCAACGTCTACCTGAACGACGAGGACGTGCGCTTTCTCGGCGGGCTGGCCGCGCCAGTGAGCGACGGCGACACGGTGACGGTGCTTCCCGCGGTGGCCGGCGGCGCGGCCTGACGTCGCGAGGGTTCCTCCTGGAAGGCGAATGCGCTACGACTCACTGCTTGACTCGGTCGGCGGCACGCCCCTGGTAGGGCTGCCGCGGCTGTCGCCGTCGCCGACCG
>JASHUG010000035.1 GCA_030040155.1 Streptosporangiaceae bacterium
CCCATGAACGCCGGGACGTACCACCAGTGCGAGCTGGTGCCGATCGCTAGCGCCGGGTACTTCAGCACGTCGTAGACCAGGAACGCCATCACAAGGAACGAGATCGGGGCCACGATCTTGAGGACCGGGATGCCGCCCCAGGTCATGTTCGCCGGCGAGGCCTGGTACAGGTCAGCCCGACGCTCCGGGAACGTGAACGCGGCCACGCATACGATCCAGACGCAGACCACGCCGGCGAGGACGCCAAGCGCGAGCCAGGTCTCGAACGTCGTGGCGAGCACGCTCCACACGAGCATGACCGTCACCAGCCCCATCACCGTCAGGATCGACGGCACCGGCGAGTGGGTCCGCTCGTTGACGTTGGCCAGCTTGGCCGGCAGCAGCCGGTCAAACGCCCACGCGAACACGGTTCGAACCGGCATGAACGAGTTGCCGACCATCGCCGGCAAGCTCCAGAACAGGAACGACCCGACGATCAGGACGGTCAGCACGGGCACGTTGACGGTCAGCGCGCTCAGGAAGTGATACCACGGGCCGGACGGGATCACGTAGGCCTTGTTGGGGCTGGTATTCACCGCGGACATGAAGGCGTAGCCAGCGACCTTGTAGATCAGCAACACGCCGATGACGATGAACACCACGTCCCAGGCCAGCGCGGTGAACATGATCTTGAGCTGCCGGTTCCGGTTCGAGGCGCTCTTCAATTCCCCGGACAGGTAGACGCTCCACCAGTTCCACATCATGAACGTCATGATCACGAAGATGGCCGGCAGGGTGCTGGACATCAGGCCGGCATTCGGCTCGGTCAGGATGCTCTTGTGCACGGCGTTGATGACCTGCTGGTAGGCGTCGCCGTGGGCGCCGAAGCGCGCCGAGAGCTGGTCGAAGTGGGCCCGGAACGAGCTGGACGACCCGACCGCCAGCACAATGAACGCCAGGAACGTGCCCGCTGAGGCGATGATCCAGAAGGTGTTCTGCCAGCGGAATGTGACCTTGGTGCCGGCGATCAGGATCGCCGTCATCAGAAAGATCATGAACAGGCCGCCGAGGAAGATCCAGGTGTGACTGGTCTGGAAGTCGTTTCCCCAGCTGATGAGCCCCGGGTTGTGGAAGAAGACGCCGAACGTCACGAGGGTCGGCCCAAGCGCGAATACCGGGAAGTACCTCGCCCAGAACGTAGCGCCGATCATGGCTGAGAACGCGGCCGCGAAGTTCGAGACGGTCGCCAGCGGCGGCGAGAGGATCCGGCTCACCCAGACGTAGTCGCCGCCGGTGCGCGGCATGCTGGAGGCCATCAGCGCCATCATGATGACGATCGGCACGTTGATCACGAACGAGACCAGTGTCGCCGTCACCAGGTCCGCGCCGGGGAAGGCCGAGAGCGCAAAGAACACGCCCCAGGCCAGGGTGGCGCCGACCGGCGCGGAGAACACGGCGTTGAACACCATCGCGTCGAACGCCGACGCCTCCCGCACCAGCCCGGTGCTCTGACGGACGAAGAGCTGGCGATCCTCGCGGCTCTCAGCCGTGCTCATAGCTGCTCCTCACTCCTTGCGCTGGAGCATGAACACCTGCTTGCCTGCGCTCGGGGGTCGCGAGAGTAACAGGACTGAACAGAGGCTACCGGATTTTGCCGCAGAAATCACTCAGCAAATGTGTTACAGTTTGTTGCCGGAAATGGCCGCCAGAAGGGGTACCGCCCGCGTGTTCGCCGTCGACCGCCGTCGCCGGATCCTGCAGCGAGTCGCCGAAGAGCAGACGATCAAGATCGGTGAGCTGGCGCGGGAGCTGAACGTCTCGGAGATGACGATCCGGCGCGATATCAGCCGGCTCGAGCGCGACGGCTTCCTCCGCCACACGTACGGCGGCGCGACCGCTCACATCACCAAGTCAATCGAGCTCGCCTTCAATGCCAGGGCGCTCGAGCACGCGGCCGAGAAACGGCTGATCGGCATGCGGGCGGCCGAGGAGCTGGTGGGCGCGGCCGTGTTGTTCGTCGGCGTCGGCACGACTGCGGAGCAGTTCTCGCTCTTCCTGACTCCGGCGCCCGACCTGCAGGTCATAACCGCGTCTCTGCCGGTCGCGAGCCTGCTCGGATCGCGGCCCGTTAGCGTTGTCGCGCTCGGCGGCGCGGTCCGCGAGGAAGAGCTCGCGTGCGTGGGCCCGATCGCGACCGCCTCGGTCGCCAGGTACCGCACCGACGTCGCGGTCATCGGGGCGGCAGGCGTGTCGGCCAGGTTCGGGGTGACCGAACTGGACGACGACATCGCTGAGGTGAATCGGGCCGCCATCGAGCACAGCGCCCGGCTCGTTGTTCTGGCCGACGGCTCCAAGATAGGGGTGGACGCGAGCGCGATAGTGGCCCCCGCCCGTGCGATCTCTACGCTAGTGACGAGTTCGGGCGCCGACGAAGCCGAGCTCGACCGGTTCAGGACCTCGGGGGTCCAGGTCGTGATCGCCGACGGGCCCAAGAGCCGGACGAGGCTGCAGCGGGGTGCATCCCGGACTTCGGTGCGGCAGCTGCGCGAGCCGGCAGCCCAGCGCCGGGCGCCGCGATCAGCCGGGGCGACGCGGCCGGCTGGCGAACAGGAGGCGAGTCCGTGAACGCGCTGGAGCGGATCTTCGGGGTAGCCAAGCCCATGATCGCGATGTGCCATCTGCTGGCCCTGCCTGGACGCCCGCGCCACGACGCCGCCGCCGGGATGGAGCACATCTACGCCGCTTTGCGTTCGGACGTGCTGGCCCTGCAGGATGCGGGCGCGGATGGCCTGCTGTTCTGCAACGAGCACGACCTGCCGTACTCGACCGCGGTCGGGGTCGAGGTCGCGGCGGCGCAGGCCGCGGTCATCGGGCGGCTCAGGCACGAGGTCACGATCCCGTTCGGGGTCGATCTGCTGTGGGACCCCAGGGCAGCGCTGGCCGTCGCCAGGGCCACCGGGGCCGCCTTCGTGCGCGAGGTCTTCACGGGCGTATTCGACAGCGACATGGGCCTGCTCGCGCCGGACTTCGGCGCGCTGGCCGGCTACCGGCACGCGATCGGCGCCGACAATGTTGCGATCTTCACCAACGTGACGCCCGAGTTCAGCCGGTCGGTCGCGGGACGCCCGGTCGCCGAGCGAGCCCGCGGCGCCGCCTTCCTCGGCGCGGAGGCGCTGCTGATCAGCGGCCCGCAGGCGGGCGTGGCCATCGACCTGGCCGACCTCCAGGCCGCCAAGGACAGCGCGGGCGATGTGCCGGTGCTGGCCAACACGGGCGTCAATCACGACAACGCCGAGAAGATCCTCTCTCTCGCCGACGGCATCATCGTCGGCACCGGAGTCAAGATCGACGGCTCGACCTGGAATCCTGTCGACCCGGAACGGGCGGCGCGCCTGGCCGACATCGTCCGCCGGTTCCGGCAGGTTCAGGGCTAGCCGATGGCCAAGCGAGCCAGACTCTACTTCGTCAGCGACCTGCACGGATCGGGCAAGTGCTTCCGCAAGTACCTCAACGGCGGCGCGATCTACCAGGCCGACGTGATGGTCCTCGGTGGCGACCTGGCCGGCAAGGCGATCCAGTCCATCACCAAGGCGCCGGGCGGGCGGTTCAGGTTCAGCTTCAGGGGCGCGTCGTACGACCTGGAGGACGGCGAGGAACTCCGCCGGGTCGAGCAGCTGATCGCCGATCATGGCTACTACCCGTACCGGGCCGACCCGGGAGAGCTCGCCGACCTGGAGGCCGCCGGCGAACTCGATGCCCTGTTCCTGTCGCTGATCAGCGAACGGCTAAAGCAGTGGCTGGAACTCGCCGACGAGCGCCTGCGCCCGCGCAGCATCCCGATCTACTGGATGCTCGGAAACGACGACCCGCCCGAGCTAGCCGCGATGCTGGACGCGGCGCCATGGGGCACGCACTGCGAGGGCCGGGACGTCCTAGTGGGCGGGCACGAGATGATCTCGTGGGGATACGCGAACACCACTCCCTGGCATACCTACCGGGAGATGACAGAAGAGGAGCTGCGATCGGAGTTCGCGCTCCTCGCCGGCGAACTGAGCGACCCCGAGCACGCGATCTTCAACTTGCACCCGCCGCCGTTCGACACCGGCCTCGACGAGGCGCCGGTACTGGACGAGAACTTGCAGGTTCAGACGTCGGCCGGGCAAGCGAAGATGGCCCCTGTGGGCAGCCACGCGGTGCGCGAGGTCATCGAGCAGTTCCAGCCCCTCCTCGGGCTGCACGGTCATATTCACGAGAGTGCGGGCTTCCGGAAGCTGGGCCGGACGCTAGCAATCAATCCTGGCAGTGACTACGGAACCGGTGTGCTCAACGGCGTCCTGGTCACGCTGGAACCAGGCAAGGTCAAGGCCTATCAGTTCGTGCGCGGATGACCGTTCTATGAGGGCCAGCACGAAGGGCCGCCGCCCGCTGGTCGCGGCGATCGATGTCGGCACCACCGGTGCGCGCGCAGTCGCCTACGAGCTCGATGGCACCGCCGTCGCAGAAGAACGGCACCCCTACCGAATCGCCACCCCGCGACCTGGCTGGGCCGAGCAGGACGCGCGCGACTGGTCTGACGGTGCGCTGATCGCGCTTGCCCGCCTGTCCGCACACGTCAGCGAAGCGGGGCCGATCCAGGCGATCGGGCTCACCGGGCAGTGCCCTACGGTCGTGCCGGTCAACGGGCGCGCCGAGCCCGTCGGCCCTGGCCTGCTGTACCGCGACAACCGCGCCGCGGAGCAGGCGGCGCGGATGCGGGCCACTGTCGGGGACGCCGAGTTTCACCGCCGCACCGGCCATGTGCCTGAGGCTTTCCACATCGGTCCGAAGGTGCTCTGGCTGCGGGAACACGAGCCGGAGATCTTCGACCAGGCGCGTTGCTACCTGCAGCCGCGTGACGTCGTGTTGCACCGCCTGACCGGGCTGCTGGCCACCGATGAGACGCACGCGAACGCGACCGTCTTCTACGACCTGGTGCGCCGGTCCTGGGACACGGAGCTGCTGGCAACCTTCGGCCTTGGCTCGGGCCTGTTCCCCGCGGCGCTGCCCTCGTGGCACGTGGCGGCAGGCCTCGCGGCCGACGTCGCCGCGGCGGTATCGCTCCCGGCCGGCATCCCGGTCGTCGTTGGTGCCGCCGACAGCCAGTGCGCCGCCTATGGCGCGGGCCTGGTGGGTCCCGGCGTCACAAGCGAGATGGCTGGTGCCTCCTCGTGCCTGAACTCCATCGTCACGGCGCCCCTGGCCGACATCCGGATCACGCACTACAGCTACCTGGTCCCTGACTGCTACTGCACCGAACTCGGCGTCAATACGACCGGTGCCGCACTCGACTGGGCCGTCCGGTGCCTCGGCTACGCCAGTCACGCCGAGCTTGCCGCCGACGCAGAGCGGCACGTGCGCGCGGCGGCGAACTCGCCGTCCGCGCGGGCGGATCCCGCCGAGGCAGCACCGCTGTTCCTCCCCTACCTGGGCGACGGAGAGCGTGATGACGCCTCGCTCCGCGGGGCGTTGGTGGGCCTCTCGGAGCGGCATGACCGACGCGCTCTCGCTTTCGCGATCATCGAGGGAGTCGCGCTCGCGGTGGCCGCGGTCGTCGAGGTCCTCGCCGGCGCGGGGTCGCCCGCCACCGAGCTGCGGGTTGGCGGCGGCGGCAGCCGGCTTCCGCTGGCCGGCCAGCTGAAGGCGGACGTGCTCGGATTGCCGGTACGCCACCTGGACGTGGACCCCGCCGGCCTGGGCGCGGCGATGCTCGCGGCACGATCGGCCGGGCTCGGCAGCGCGGACGACGCTATCGCCGCGGTGCTCGCGCGTGCGCAGCGATATCTGCCGGCACTCGAGGCAACGCGCCGCGAGCGAGCTCGCCTGGCCCGGTTCATCCTGGCGCGGGCGGGCGGCGCCGTCCATCACGAGCTGGCGCCAGCTGAAGACCTGTCGCCAGCCAGGGAGCAGAAATGACGGATTTCCGGCTTGGCATCAACACGTGCTTCGCGGTCAAGCGCTGGCCGGAGCCCGCCGCCTGGGCCTCGATAGTGACCTCCCTCGGCCTCGACCTGGTCCAGCACAGCCTGGACCTCGTCGACGTCGATACGGCGGACGACGATCTCGACCGGCAGGCCCATGATGTCACGCAGGCGTGCCGGGAAGCGGGCCTGAAACTGCACTCCACCTTCACCGGCCTGGCCGCGTACTCGGCCAACCTGCTGCTGCACCCTGACCGGACGCGCCGGGACCGGGCCGTCGGCTGGTACCGCCGGGTGATCGACTTCACCGCGGCGGCGGGCGGCCGCTCGACCGGCGGGCACGTCGGCGCCTACAGCGTGGCCGACTACACGAGCCCTGACCGCCGGGCGGAGCTGTGGCGCTGGCTCCAGGACGAGCTGGCCGACCTGGCCGCATACGCTCACGCCGTCGGTCTCGACTCGCTGATGGTCGAGAATCTCGCCGCTGCCCGCGAGCCGTCATCCATGGCCGCGGTGCGGTCGCTGCTGACACCGGGCGACGACACCCACGTGCCGATCGTGGCCTGCCTGGATGTCGGCCACCAATGCGTGGCCGGCGCGACCGGGGCCGAACTCGATCCGTATGCCTGGCTGACCGCTCTCGGAGCGCAGGCGCCGGTCGTCCAGTTGCAGCAGTCCGATGCGCTGGCCGATCATCACTGGCCGTTCACGCCGGCTGCCAACGCTGCGGGCCGGATTGAGGCCCGGCGGGTGCTCCGCGCTCTTCAGGAGTCAGGAGCTGCCGAGGTGGCGCTGATCCTCGAGATCATCCATCCGTTCGAGGCCAGCGACGACCAGGTTATTGCTGACTTGCGTGTCTCGGCTGAATACTGGCGGCGGCACCTGGCCGATGCGGATGGGAGTTGACGGGATGAGTCATGCACCCGACCAGGTCGTCCCGCTCGGCGACGTCCGCGAGGAAGGCCGCCGGATCGTGGCGGCGGCCGAGCAGCACGGCCTTCCCGTGAGGTTGCTCGGTGGCGTCGCCGTCTGGGCTCGCTGCCCGAGCGCAGCCGCGCCGCCGCTGCAGCGCAGCTATGGGGACGTTGACGTCATCAGCCTGTCCAAGGTCTCACGGGAACTTGCCGTGTTCATCGAGTCGCTGGGCTATACGCCCGACAAGCTGTTCAACGCGCTGCACGGCAAGCAGCGCCTCAATTTCACCGACCCGGCGTCTGGTCGGCCTCTCGACGTGCTGCTTGATCAGTTCGCGATGTGCCACGCCCTGGACCTCCGGGATCGTGTCACGCTGGAGCCGACGACGATCCCGCTCGCTGATCTGCTGCTCACCAAGCTGCAGGTGGTACAGATCAACGACAAGGACCTCATCGACATCACCGCGCTGCTCGCCGATCACCCGGTCGGCGGCGAGGACACGGACTCGATCGATCTCGGCCGGCTCGCGAGCGTACTTGGCAAGGACTGGGGATTCGAGCACACCGTGCGGATCAACCTTGAGAAGGTTGGCGCGTCGCTGTCCGGGCGCGGTCTGGCTGACCCGGTCGGCGCCATGGTCAGCGAGCGGATCGCGGGGATCACCGCAGCACTCGATACGGGGCGCAAGACCATGGGATGGCAGCTGCGGGCCAGGGTCGGCGAGCGCGTGCGCTGGTACGAGCTGCCAGAGGACGTACGGCACTAGTCCCCAGCCGGCGCGCGAGCCCGGGGCACCTGGCCAGCCCGTCGCTTGCCGGATTCTCCGGCATCAGTGCAACCCGGAGCCGGGCCTTCGTCGTCCAACCAGCTGAGACCAGTCTGGCCGAGGCGAAAGGCAGCTTGTGATGAGGCGGCACCGGAGCGCGCTGTCCGTTACCTTGTGCGCATCAGGGCTCGCGCTCGGCGTGCTGGTGGCCGCCTGCGGGCAGCCCTTCGCGCAGACCTCCAGCGCGCGAACCAGCGGCAGCATCGGCGCCGGCCGCAGCTGGGCGTTCGGGGCGCCCGACGGCATTACCGCGACGAGGACCGGGATCTGGGTGTCCGACGGAGTCACCAACTCCGTCTACGAGTTCAGCCCCAGCACTGGCGGGCTGATCCGGATCATCGCGGGCCGGCGTTATCGCTTCGACGACCCCGATGGGATCGTCGCCGACCGGGCGGGGATATGGGTGGCCAGCGCCGGGGACAACGTCGTCACCGAGCTCAGCCCCGCCACTGGCGGGGTCATCCGGGTCGCAAGCGGCAGCCGCTACCGGTTCATGATCCCGCAAGGCATCGCCGCTGCCGCCGGCCGGATCTGGGTCGCTAACAGCGACTGCGTCACCGAGCTCAACGCTGCTACAGGGGCACTCATCCGCGTCATCCGCGGCAGCCGGTACCAGTTCAGCACCCTCTTTGGCATCGCCGCGGCCGGGAACCGCGTCTGGGTGCCAAACGGCAACACGGTTACCGAGCTGAGAGCGAGCTCCGGTTCGCTGATCCGGATCATCTCCGGTTCGCGGTACTCATTCGACAGCCCTGACGTCGCCGCCGTGGCCGGCCATCACGTCTGGATCGGTAACTTCAGCGGTAATTCGGTCACCGAGCTTGGCGTCAGCGGGGACATGCTCGTCCACGTCACCCGGCATCTGCCCAACGTGCCGCTGGCGATCGCCGCGAGCGCAAGCGTCGCCTGGGTTGCGATGAACTCCGGAGCCAAGGGCTCGGATACGGCCGGGCCCGATGGCTCGGTCGCTGAGCTCAGCGCGACGACGGGTGCCATCATCCGGGTGATCTCGGCGGCCCGGTATCACGTCGGCGACCCGCAAGCCGTTACGCTGGCCGGCCGCCACCTCTGGATCGCCAGCATGAACTATCCCGGCCCGGGCGGCTCGGTCACCGAGATCAGCGCCGTGACGGGCGCGCTGATCCGGGTCATCACCGCTGCCGGCCAGCGGTTCACGACGGCCGCCGCGCTAATCGCGGCCGCCGGCAGCACCCGGCGGCCCCGCCTGACCTCCTAACCTGGCTCGCGGCCGGCGCACCGACTGTCGGCGGGACCCGGCACTATGGAGTCATGGCTGTGACCAGCGGCTCCGCACTACCCCAGTTCGGGGACGCCACCAGGGCGTGGTTCACGGCTGCGTTCGCCGAGCCCACCGCCGCGCAGGCCAGCGCCTGGGCCTCGATCGAGCGCGGCGAGCACACGCTGGTCATCGCCCCGACGGGCTCGGGCAAAACGCTGGCGGCGTTCTTGTGGGCGATCGACCGGCTGGCGCGTGAGCCCGTGCCGGCCGACCCGCAGCGCCGCTGCCGGGTCCTGTATATCTCGCCGCTCAAGGCGCTGGCCGTCGACGTCGAGCGGAACTTGCGCTCTCCTCTGACCGGCGTGCGGCACGCGGCCCGTCGGCTCGGCCTGCCCGAGCCGGACATCACCGTCGCCGTCCGGACCGGCGATACGGCCGCAGACGAGCGGCGGAAGATGGCGAGCAAGCCGCCGGACATCCTCATCACCACGCCCGAGTCATTGTTCCTGCTGCTGACATCGCAGGCGCGGGAGGGCCTGCGGGGTGTCGAGACGGTCATCGTGGACGAGGTGCACGCCCTGGCAGGCGGCAAGCGGGGCGCCCACCTGGCGCTCTCGCTCGAGCGGCTTGACGAGCTCCGGATGTCGGCAGCGCCGCCGCCCGCGCCGAGTCGCCGCCGTGGCCGGGAGGCGGCGACGGCCGTGCCCGCGGCGGCGCCTGCCAGCGGCCCGGCCCAGCGCATCGGCCTGTCGGCAACGGTCAGGCCGCCCGAGGAGGTTGCCTCTTTCCTCGGCGGGGCGCATCAGGTCGCCGTCGTCGCGCCGCCGAGCCAGAAGCGGCTGGACCTGCAGATCGTGGTCCCGGTCGAGGACATGGCCGACCTGCAGACCGCAGCGGGCGGACCGGCCGGCAGCCAGGGAGCGGGCGGCGATCCGGCCAGGCAGCACTCGATCTGGCCACACGTCGAAGAGCGCGTGCTCGACCTGATTCAGGCCCATCGCTCAACGATCGTCTT
>JASHUG010000330.1 GCA_030040155.1 Streptosporangiaceae bacterium
TCGTGCTGGCTGAGGACCGGCCGGTGAGTATCGCAATCGCGACAGGGCTGCCGACGCCGCTGACGTTCACGATCGTCGAGGCGACTTTGACCGCCGCCGTCTCCAGGAGCGCCCACCCCTCGCTGGTCGTCCGCTGGCACGAGACGGGCTGGCTTGCCTGCAGTCCGGCCATGGCCAGGCAACCGAAGATAGACCGCAGCCTAGCGGCCAGGGTGGCCGGCGGCTCGGCCAACTCGGCGCGCAGCTTGGCGTAGACCGACGCGAGGCCGGCTGGCGGCTGGTCGTGCCGATGGCCTGGTTCGACCGTGTTCCAGCCGCACCCGACGGTCACGCTGGCGGTTGCCTTGAGACTGAAACCGGCGAGCGCGCCGGTGCCGGTCGCGATTGCCACGTTGGCTGGGGAAACGTCGGGCCGGGCGTCTGCTGCCGCCCACGGCTGGGGCGTCCTTGGCCGAGGTGTTCGTGGCTGGGGCTTCGTCGGCTGGGGTTTCGTTCGCTGGCGTGTCGTTGGCTGGGCTGCCTCTGCTGGCGGTGCCTGCCGGGGGATCGCCCCGGCGAGGAATTCCGGCCCCGGACCGTACGGCTCGCCGCAGCCGACGGTCACCCGCAGGCCGGGGTCGAGGCCGAGCTCGCGGCTGGCGCGCTCTAGGTAGACGGACAGCAGGGAGGGTGGCCAGGCCGAGTTCCGCGGAAGCGGGCCAGCATCCCGTAGCACCACCGCGCGCCAGGCGACCAGGAGATCGCCGGCCGAGTCAACCACTTCGATGTCCCACCGCTCGCTGGCTAGCTCGGGCGCTCTGGGCTCGTCGTCAGCGTCCTGGTGACCCGGTGCGGGGGCACGCGCAGACGCCGGAGCTGTGATCTCTGGCTGATCGGCTGCGTGCGTCGTAGTTGACGCTTCGGCGCCGGGCACTGGACCGGGCATCACCTGCTCCTGCTGGCCGGCGGTGTGGCGCCGCGCAGCGCGGCGTGCCCGCTTCGACAGTGGGCGCGAGTCGCCCGGCGGTGCTGCGGTTGATGCGGGCTCGGCTGCCGGCGGCGCCGCCGGGCTGGATTCGGCGGCCGGGCTCGACTCAGAGGCGGGGCTCGGCTCTTGCGCCGCATCCGACCGGGGGTCCCGCTCTCCGGCGGGCTCGCGGCTGTCGCGGTACGGTTTCGCAACCGCCCGGATCTCCACCGCTCCCTCGGCCGGCTTGCCGGAGAACACGACCGATTCACAACCAGCAGGCCGCACTCGCCGGTGCGGCACACATGCCTGCACTGCATGCACGGCGGCGTCGTTCAGGCCAGGGCTGCCGAGCAGGAGTGGCGTGTCGGCCAGCGGGCCGTCAGGATCGAACCACGGCTGCTCGTCGCCGCCGCGGGCTAGCGCGCGAACGGACTTGGTCGTGACCTCATGCAGCAACGCGATCCGGCGGAAACGTCCGGTCTGGAACGCGATCGGGCCGTACAGTTCGGCCCCGTCTACCAGCCCGGACGGACCCGCGGGCAGGTTGGCCAGCGTGCACGGCGGCCGAACCCGACTCGTCGCGGCTATCTCAGCCGCACCGTCGGCGCAGGAGAACACGGCCCGAGCGTGCTCGACCGCGAACGAGCTATCCCCGCACCGAAGCACAGCCGTGATGGTGGTGTCGGTCCGCTCCGCATTAATCAGCAATTCGGCCTCGCCGCTCGCGGGGATCACGATTGGCGAGTCGAGACGCACGTCGCCTGCGTTCCTGACGGGCCGGCCCGCGAGCACGGAAGCAGCCTGCGCCAGCGCCTCGAGAGCAAGCGCAGGTGGCAGCACAGGAAGCCCGTCTACGCGGTAGTCGGCAAGATACGGATCGGCGGCTAGGGACAGTCGCGCCCCGCAGGTCAGCTCGGTCTGCGGGTAGTAGACCTTGATGTCTTGCAGGAACCGCCCGCCGCCCTGGAGGCCCGCGGCAGCGAGTTCGTCTGGGCTTGGCGCAGCCGTCCTGACCGCCGGTCCGCCGACCCGGCCGTGAATCGCGAGTCGGTCCGGCAGGTCCGTGGTTGTGAGCACCTTGAGCAGCAGCCGCGACGCCGCGCCAACCTCGATTGGTGCGGTTCCGGCAGCGGCGAAGTCGTCGGCCAGCGATGGGAGATCGCCCAGACCGCTGGTCGACCAGGCCGGAATGTCGACGTGCAGGCTGCGGCAGTTCCCGGCAGCGGTGGCCAGCTGCTCGGCCTGTCCGGCCAGCGCGCCGCTGCTCAGCGCGAGAATGCCCGCGCCGGCCAGGCCATAGCGACCCGCGACCGACCCAAAGGTCACGATCATCCGCAGCTGGCCGGCCCGGACGGATCCCACCAGGCGGTCGAGGGTGGCGGTTTCGCCGGCAACGTGATCGGCGATCTCGTTATCAGTTAGATCCATGAGCGGAACGGGGGCGCCCTGGCTGACTGCGTGACCGATGGCGGTAACTGGTCCGAGCCTGGCCTCAATGCGCTCCACCGCGGCAGCCAGGCTCGCCTGGCTCGCGATGTCGATGACCTCATAGCCGATCCGTGCCCCGGCGCCGCGCAACTGCTCGAGCCCGGAAACGAGCTCGCTGTCGTCGCCGTCGGTGGCGCGGCCGATCACCGCGACTGGCGTGCCGCAGCAGGCAAGGACCTGAGCCAGCGCCAGACCCGCGCCCCTGGCGCCGCGACTCACGAGCACGACGTCGTCGGGGCCGAGCGGGAACGCGCCGCCGCTGGTCAGCTGCATGCGTGCGAGGGCTGGCTCACAGATCGAGCCGTCCGCCCGGAGCACCAGCTCACGGAATGTTCCCGGCTCGGCGTAAGCGAACGGCCTGGCCAGGCCGAGGCTTCTGGTCGGGTTCTTGATACGCAGGACTGTCACGCCTAGTTCCGGGTGCTCAGCCTGAAGCCCCGCGAAGAAGCCAGTGAATCCGCGGCTTGTCGTCAGTACGACCAGCTGGCCAGTCCCGACGGCATCCCGTGCCGCCTGCAGCGCGGCTGCGCGGGAATCCGCATCCGCGGGATCTGAAAGAACGGCGATTGTCCGACTGGCGCTGGTGTCGCTGCGGAAGGCTCGGGCGGTCGCGATCGCGACCGAGCCCGGGCCGGCAATGTGGGTCCGCCAGGGCTGCTCGTCGTAGGGTCGGCCCTGCTCATCGCACGGAATCAAGGTTTCGCCGAAGCAATCGACCCAGGAACCGAGGGCGCCGGGTCCGCCCGCCGCATTGGCTGTTGTTGGCGGCCGGCGTGGATGCTGCTGCCTGGCCCCTTCCGCGTTCCGGCCGGATGCCGTGGCGGCGGCGATGAGCGGTCGATCGGGCAGCCGGCGCTCGAACGCGTCGCGCACGCTCGACAGACCCGGCTGACCATCGCCGTTCGCGGCGGCCGCGCGAGCATGTCGCGCGGGGGCTTCGGCCGGCGCGGCCTGGGTGGCCGAGTCGGGCTCCGCCTCGGCGGGCGGGGCATCAGTGGCCTGGGCGGGCGGGGGAGAAGCAGCCAGGGCGGCCGGGTCGGCTGGCTTGGCCGATGCGGCTGGGGCAGCTGACCTGACGCTGGCCGGTGGCAGGCCGGAAGCCGCGTGCTTCGCCGCCACTGCGGCGGTGTCAGGCTTGGCCGGAGGCTGCAACCGCCGCTCGCACGGGCTGGTGATGAATGTCCGGTCGTGCCAGATGTCGATCGGCCGCGAAGGCCAGCCCGCAAACAGCGCCCGGGGCTGGCCGATGGCTCCAGCGGCGAACAAGGCGGCGGCCGCGGCCATGCGGCCCTCGGGATCGGTCAGGCCGGCCTGCATGCTGACCGCCGGGACGCGCGTCGCCTCGGCCGCGACGGCGCTCAGCGCGGCTCCCGGCCCGGTCTCTACCAGCAGGGTCGCGCCGACGGCTCCACCGCTGACGGCTTCGGTCACCCTGGTGGCACCGCTGAAACCGCTGCAGATCAGGTCGATCGCGTCATCGACCGACGTGACCTGCGCACCGGTCAGCGTCGAGATGAGACGGCGCCGGGGCGGGCCCAGATGGAATTTCTCGGCGATGGCGGCGCGTAGCCCCGCGTTGCCGCCCCGACCGTTTGCTGCCGGGTCGCCCTCGGTGAGACCCGAGTTCTGCAATGGCTCGGCCGCGGTTGGCGCGACCGCGGGGACATCCAGTGCCGGCCCATTGTCGGTGGCGATGGACTGGTCAAGGAACTGGTCGCGCAGCTTGGCGATCTCCGCTACGTCACCCTCACCGAGCACCCCGGCCCAGGCCAGGCCGGCGAGCGCGCCAAGTCCGTGGCCGACCGCTCCGGTTGCCTGCACGTCCAGCGACTCAAGCCAGCGCAGAGTGGCCAGGCACGCCGTGACCGAGTCGGTCAGCGAGCCTGGCGAGTCCGCGCTGCCACCGGACAGGAGCAGCGTGACCCGCCCGTCCGCGTTGTCGGCGGCGAAGATGCCGGGCCGCGCCGTCAGCAGGCCCTCGGTCAGGCTGGGGAGCAGCGCGACGGCCTCCCTTGCCCGGGCGACGAGCTGGTCTTGCCCTCGCGCGAGCAGGGCCACCCTGCACTGGCCTTCCTGGTCAGGCTGGCGCCCGAGCAGGCAGGCGAAATCCTGCAGTTCGGCGTCGGAGAGCCAGCGGCCGACGGTGGCGATCCTAGACAGGACCCTCGCGAGCGCGGATCGGTCCTGAGCCTGCAGCAGGTAGGGCAGCGGATCGCTCGCGGCCGACATCAGCAGCGGGCTGACCCCATCGTCGCCGTCCAGCGTTCGGCCAGGCACGGCTCGCGAACGCGACCAGCGCTCGTGCCGTGCGGGGGCGGCCGGCTCGGTCCGCAGCACCAGGTGCACGTTGGCGCCGGCGGAGTCGAGAGCACTGACCGCGGCTATCCGGGTGCCGGCGATCGGCCACTCCCGCGCGGCCGGCAGCAGGCTGAGCCGCGCCGTGCCGCCGTTGATCAGGGCATGCGGGTGGCCGACGCCGGTCGCTGGGGGAACCACTCCGGTCGTCAGCGACAGCACCGTCTTGATCAGGCTGGCCGCACCCGCAGCGGCCCGCGCGTTCCCTATGTTGGCCTTGACCGACCCGAGGGCGGCCCGCTTCCGGGCGCCGGTCCTCAGTGTCTCGAGCGCGACCAGTTCGGCCTCGTCGTCTTCCTTGGTGCTGGCCCCGTTCCCCTCGAAGAGCTGCACGTCGCAAGGATCCACCTGTGCGCGCTCATAGGCACGGCGCATGGCCAGCAACTGGCTGCTCGCTCCGGCTTCGGCATCGCCAGGGCCGCCGGCCGCCGAGGCGCCCCAGCCTACGATCTCGGCGTACACCGGCAGGCCGGCCGCGCGGGCGTCAGCCGCGCGCATCAGCACGACTATCCCGCAGCCCTCGGCGGGCAGGAAGCCGGTGGGGGTTTCGTCGTAGATGCGGACGTCGCCCGTGGCCAGAACGCCGGCCTTGGCCAGCCCGATGAGCTCGAACGGGTCCAGGCTGACGTCGACTCCACCCGCGATCACCGCATCGAGGTCCCCGGCCGTGAGGGTGGTGCACGCCGATGCGACCGCTTGCAGCGACGAGGTGCAGGCGCTGTCCACCGCGAGACTGCCGCCACGGAAACCGAAGTAGCCGCTGATTGCCGCCGCGATCCCGCCGGGAGTGCTGCCGGTCAGCGTGTCCGCCCCGACCGTGGGGAACGGAGCCAGGTACCGTCGCTCGGCCCGCTCGAGTACGGCACCGGCCTGGTGTGGCGGCACTTCCGAGTTAAGCGCATCCGTCAGGACACGCCGGACAAATGGCCAGCGCACACGCAGCGCGTGCGCTCGGGAGATGTCCCCGCCGAGGGAGTTCCCGACGATCACTCCGGTCCGGTCGCGGTCGATGCCCGTGCCTGTCGTCAGCCCGGCGCCGGCTAGGGCGCGCGCAGTTGTTTCCAGGGCGAGCCAGAGCGCGGGATCAGCCGAAACATAGCCCGCCCGGTCGATCCCGAAGGCCCGGCGGTCGAAACGCCAGTCTGTGATCAGCGCGGCCCTGGTGGAATACGTGGCGTCGGAGATCGTTCGATCGGCCTGGTAGTAGTCGGCCAGGTCGAGCCGGACCGGCGGGATCCGGCGGAACGATCGACGGCCCGTCAGGACAACGTCTAGCAGTGCGGCCGCATCGTCGGCGTCGGGGTAACGGCAGGCCAGTCCCACCACGGCAACCGCCGGAGCCTGAAGGGTGGCCGCAGCCGGGTCAGCCACGGTAACACCCCGCTTCTCGTGACGACACCCAGGTCGCGGCTTCATCGTCGCGAAATTGCGCCTCGATTTGCGCGCCTGGCCGCCCGGAATTACGTGAGACAGCCGCGTCCAGATCATTAGCTCGAGTGCACTCGAATTCGGTCAAACGAGCTGGCTGAGTTAATTCCCCGCGCGTGCGAGTGATCATTCTTCCCCCGGATTGTGGCCTATCTCCCCGTGGCCGACCCAGTGAGGAGAGGCCTTGTGAAGCCCGGCTGAGCAGCACCAAACCGGCTCGACCGGCGCTGCCCGACGGTGCTCCAAGTCCGCCGCCGCTGGGTGTCAGGACATTATTGGACGGGTCCGCTGCCTGGTCAAGGAGGAATTAAGGACACGCCACTTTTCATATCTGGCGGCATTTCCGGAGTGCGGAATGTTCTATCGCGCAATATGGCCACTGGTCGCTGGTGTCCGTGTCTTTCCGGCCCATGCCAGTCGTCCGCAAGTGTGCCGAGGTGGGCGGGCGGACGGCGTGTGCCCGCCCACCCGGACGCTACGTGCCTCCGCGGGTGCTGAGCGTGCGCTAGGCTTAGCGGGTGCGTTTCGCCCGGCTGGTCCTTACCTAGCCGCGCCGACTTGCTCTGTCGTTGGCGCGGCTGCCCCTCGTGTTCGAGGGGCTCTTCTCTTTAAGGCAAAACAGCTAGGCCGGGCAGGGGCCGCTCTTAGACCTCTGGAGAATCCGCGAGGAACTCATGACAGCCGCCGAGAATGCGGATCGGTACGATCCGCGCGCGATCCAGCAGAAGTGGCAGCAGCGCTGGGCCGATCTGGACACGTTCAGCGCCAGCGACGACCCGGCCGACCCGCGGCCGCGCCGCTACGTGCTGGACATGTTCCCCTACCCGTCGGGTGACCTGCACATGGGCCATGCCGAGGCCTACGCCGTGGGTGATGCGATGGCCAGGTACTACTTCCAGCGGGACTACAACGTGCTGCACCCCATCGGCTGGGATGCATTCGGGCTGCCAGCGGAGAACGCCGCTATCCGCAATAACACGCACCCGGCCGACTGGACCTATAAGAACATCGAGACGCAGGCGGCTTCGTTCCGCAATTACGCGGTGTCCTTCGACTGGTCCCGGCGGCTGCAGACTTGCGATCCCGCGTACTACCGGTGGACGCAATGGCTATTCCTGCGGTTTTACGAGCGCGGCCTTGCCTACCGGAAAGACGGCTACGTCAACTGGTGCCCAGTGGACCAGACCGTCCTGGCCAACGAGCAGGTCATCAACGGTAGGTGCGAGCGATGCGGCGCCGAGGTCATCAGGCGGGCGCTGACCCAGTGGTACTTCAAGATCACTGAGTACGCCGACCGGCTGCTGGCCGACATGGCGCCGCTAGAAGGCAAGTGGCCCGAGCGGGTCCTGCTGATGCAGCGCAACTGGATCGGCCGTAGCGAGGGCGCCGAGGTGCGGTTCTCGATCGAGGGCCGCCATGAGCCGGTCACGGTGTTCACGACGAGGCCCGACACGCTGTACGGGGCCACCTTCTTCGTGGTCGCGGCCGACTCGGCGCTGGCGAACGAGCTGTGCGCGCCCGAGCACGCCGCCGAGTTCGAGAGCTATCTCGCCGAGGTCAGGAAGCTGACCGATATCGAGCGGCAGGCGGCGGACCGGGAGAAGACCGGCGTATTCCTTGGCCGGTACGCAATCAATCCCGTCAACAACGAGCGGATCGAGGTGTGGGCGGCAGATTACGTGCTGCCCGACTACGGCACCGGCGCGATCATGGCCGTGCCCGCGCACGACCAGCGCGACCTGGACTTCGCCCGCAAGTTCGGGCTGCCGGTGCGAGTGGTGGTGGACACCAGATTGCCCGATCCCGCGCAGACCGGCACGGCCACGCCAGGCGAGGGCACGCTGGTCAACTCCGGGCCGCTTGACGGGCTGTCCAAGTCGGCGGCCATAGCGAAGATCATCGAGATCCTCGCGGCCCGTGACCTGGGCCGCGCCGCGACCAGTTACCGGCTGCGGGACTGGCTGGTGTCACGGCAGCGCTTCTGGGGGGCGCCCATCCCGATCGTGTACTGCGACGGCTGCGGCGAGGTCGCTGTGCCCGACGACCAGCTTCCCGTGCTGCTGCCAGATCTGCGCGGGCAGGACCTGGCGCCGAAGGGTGCCTCGCCGCTGGCCGCCGCGACCGACTGGGTCAACACCGAATGCCCGAAGTGCGGGGGCCCGGCCAAGCGGGACACCGACACGATGGACACATTCGTGGACTCATCGTGGTACTTCCTGCGGTACTGCTCGCCCACCTTCGAGCACGGTCCCTTCGACGTCGAGGCGGTCCGGCGCTGGAGCCCTGTGGACCTGTACGTCGGCGGCGTCGAGCACGCGATCTTGCACCTGCTGTACTCGCGGTTCTTCGTGAAGGTGCTGCACGATATGCGGATGCTCGACTTCGTCGAGCCGTTCACCGCGCTGGTGAACCAGGGTCAGGTCATCAACCAGGGCAAGGCCATGTCGAAGTCCCTCGGCAATGGCGTGGACCTGGGGCTGCAGCTCGCCGAGCACGGCGTGGACGCCATCCGGCTGACGATGATCTTCGCCAGTCCGCCGGAAGACGACATTGACTGGGCCGACGTCAGGCCGGAGGCTCTGGTCAGGTTCCTGACCCGGGTGTACCGGGTGGCGGCAGACGTCGCGTCGGTGTCCAGTGCGGCTGCTGCGGCCGACCTGGCCGCCGGTGACCTGGACCTGCGCAAGGTCACCCACAAGACGATCGACGAGGTCACCCGGCTGGTCGAGTCGACGCGGCTGAACGTCGCGGTGGCGAGGCTGATGGAGCTGGTCAGCGCGGCCCGGCGGACGATCGATTCTGGCGGTGGCGCCGCCGACCCGGCGGTGCGCGAGGCGGCCGAGACGCTGACGGTGCTGCTGTCGCTGTTCGCCCCATACACGGCCGAGGAGTGCTGGGAATTGCTAGGCCACGCGCCGTCGGTCGCGCTGGCCGGATGGCCGGTCGCCGACCCGGCGCTGCTGGTCGAGGAGACCGCGACGTGCGTGGTGCAAGTGGATGGCAAGGTCAGGGACCGGCTTGAGGTGCCGGCCGACATCGGCGAGGACGAGTTGCGGGAACTGGCGCTGGCCGCGCCGGGCGTGGAGCGCGCGCTGGCCGGCCGCGGCGTCCGGACCGTGATCGTGCGCGCGCCGAAGCTGGTCAACGTCGTGTCGGCGTGACCCGGCTTTGTCCGGTCGTAACTCAGTCGTCGTGTGATCTCGCGAGCTGACGACGGTCACTGGTAGGTAGGTTCGACTGCGGACATTCCGGGCGCGTCATAAGACTCCTGTGCGGACCGTGCCAGCAAGAGCGTGTCGCTCAGCTGCTCCTGGCTCAGCAGCTCCGTCACTTCGACATTCGTGACCGCGCCGGTGCCGACGACCGTATTGACGACAGCCTTAGCAGTGATCACATCTGGAAGGTCGGCGATGGCATGGACCGTACAGGTGGAGGCACCCCAGTAGATCAGGTCGAGCGAACCGCCGAGAGCCTCGATCAGGGAACGCACCGTAGTGGCACGGTCATCGCAGCCCTTGACTAGCCGCGCCCACGACCCGCTCGTGTATTGAGCCGTGAAAAAGTACTTGGCCATATGCTCTCCCCCCGTTTTGCGGCTCCGGACCGTGGGCTTTAACACATGTGGTCCGGCTCACTTGCTGGCGTTGGCCGGCATTCAAACCCGGCAGCTGCCGACTTATACGAAGCTAGCAGCGATGTTGACGAGCCCACAGAGGACCTAAGTCCCGCCGTCAGCTGGCGAACGGCCCAAGTCGCCCGTGACTCGCTCGGCGGAGCCGGAGGAGGTGACTGGCCTGGAAGACGCCTCGTTCCCCTAGCGGAAGACGATCCGGAACCACCGCCGCCTGCCAACCTTGATCACGTCGCCGCTCGACATCGGGTGACGCTGATCGGGATCAGTCAGTTTGCGGACGCCATCGAGCCGGACGCCGCCCTGTGCGCTGAGACGGCGCAGCTCGCTGGCTGATGCCTGGGGCAGGCAGTGGCGCAATATGTCCACGAGGGTGCAGTTCGGATCGGCGACGGCGATTTCGGTGACATTGTCGGGGACGGATCGGCCCGAGAACACGCGGTCGAACCACTGCTCCTCGCGCGCGGCCTCGGCAGGGGAGTAGTAGCGCTCGACCAGCGCGCGGCCCAGAACCCGTTTTGCCTGCATCGGGTTCAGGTCGCCGACGCGCATAGCCGCGTCCATCTCGGCGATCTCGGTCATCGGGACCATCGTGTAGTGCCGCAGGTAAGAGGTGACGAGCTCGTCGCGCAGCTTCATCGCCTTGCCGAACATGTCGCGGGCCGTGTCGCTCAGCGCGATGTAATTGCCGAGGCTCTTGCTCTGCTTGGCCCGTCCGTCGATGCCCGGAGTGATCTGCGTCGTGATGACCACTTGGGGAGCCTGGCCGAGCCGTTCGGCGAAAAACCTGCCCATGAGCTCGTTGAACAGCTGATCGGTGCCGACGATTGTCAGGTCCGAGCCGAGCTCGCAGGAGTCGTAGCCCTGCAGGACCGGGTAGAGCAGTTCGTGCATGTGGATCTCGGCGCCCGCCGCGATCCTGCTGGCGAACATGTCCCGCTGGATCAGCCGCGCGTGCGTCACGCGGGAGAGCAGGCCGAGGAAGAAGTCCAGCGGCATCTGCTCCCACCACTCGGAATTGCGGCGGATCTCCAGCACCTCCGGCTCCGTACGCAGGACCCGGCTGGCCTGGGCGACGAATCCTTCCGCGTCGCGGTCGATCTGCTCGGCCGATATCTCCGGCCTGGTCGAGGACTTGCCCGTCGGGTCACCGATCCGCGTGGTGAAGTCGCCGATGAGCAGGACGACCTTGTGGCCAGTCTCCTGCAATTCGCGCATGGCCCACAGGTTCACGGCGTGCCCGATGTGCAGGAACGGGGCCGTTACGTCGACGCCGTACTTGATCCGCAGCGGGCGGCCGGTCGCGAGCCGAGCGCGCAGATCGTCGCCGGTGATGATGTCTGCGGCTGTTCGCTTGAGGGTTGGGAACTCACGGAAGATGTCATCCATGGAAGCAGGCATCCAATTCGGCCGAGGCCGTTCGGCGTGTACACCCGAGCCTGCCGATCCCGTTGCGGCGCGGTCGATCGGGTGTACGAGGGGACTGGCTGAGGACTGGTTGAGCCCGGTATCCCGCAGGCTAGGCGCGGTGGCCGGCGCAGGCTAGGCGCGGTGGTCGGCGTCGGCTAGGCGCGCCGGCCAGCGTGGTGGTCGGCTGGACGAGCCGCGGGCGCCGCCGTCCGAGCGGGACTGCCGGGCGACCGATATCGCCCGCTCGTCGGCTTGCTGACCATGGCGAGAGTGTGCGGGGGTGCTTCGCGTTGGCGCAACCGGGTTTCCGCCGAGTTTCGCAGGGCGGCGATGCCGCGACGGCTCGTCGGGCTGGTACCCGGCTTGGCTGATAGCTTACTAGTTTGCTAGCATATGCGGCTGTGGGTGAAGAGGAGCTCAAGCAGTTCAACGTGTACCTGCCGGTCGGGTTGATCAAGCAGGTCAAGCATCGTGCGATCGAATCAGAACTGTCGTTGTCGGCGCTCGTTGCCGATGCGCTCCGCGCCTTCCTGGACGAAGACCGTGGAAAGCGACAGCAGTCGCCAGGAGAGAGGAAGCTGACATGACCACC
>JASHUG010000331.1 GCA_030040155.1 Streptosporangiaceae bacterium
GTCTCGACATAAACGGGCAACCCGGCAGAACGTGCCCGGCGGCACCGCTCGAGCGCCGCCGCGCAGGACAGGTGCACGACGTAGACCGGCGCGCCGGTCTGCCGGGCCAATTCGATGGCCTGATCGATCGCGGCTACCTCCGCAGCCACCGGTCGGGACTCGGGAAAGTGCCGCACCGCGCCGCGTCCCGATTCGATTAGCTCCCGCCCGGTCGTGGCGAGCATCTGCCCATCTTCGCAGTGCATCAGCGTGAGCGAACCAGCCAGGCCGGCCGCGCCCACGGCTGCGGCCAGGCCCGGTGCCTGCGCAGTCAAGCGGGGATCGGTCAAAAACACCTTGATGCTGGTATGCCCGTCCGCGGCAAGGGCGGCGATCTCGGCATCGGTACTGTCAGTCAGTTCGGATAGCACCGGGTGCAAGAACCAGTCGACCGCGGCCTCCGGCCCGGCACCGGCCATCTCCCGCGCCACCGCCTCCGTCATCGACTCGCCGGCCAGCGCGAACGTCATGTTCCCGACCGTGGTGATGCCCCCGGCAAAGGCGGCAAGTGAGCCGGTCCAGAAGTCGTCGACCCAGCTCGGCTCGTCCCGTCCCGTCGCCTGCGCGAGCGCACCGCAGACGAGGTGGACATGCGCATCGATGCCGCCAGGAAGCACGAGCAGACCAGCGGCGTCGATTTCGTCCTCGCCGGTCATCTGGCCGCCGAACTGGACTATCTGTCCACCGCTGACGCCCACGTCGGCGATCTCCTGATGGCCGGGCGTCCGCACGATCCCGCCGCGGACGACCAGATCACGGTGCGCAACGGTCACCAGAGAATCCTCCCGGGCGCCCACACCGTCCGCGAACTGGTTACTGCGTCCGAGCGGAGCTCATGTGCGGCTAGTTGTCTCCTCCGACCCGAACGCCAGCTGCGAGCCGACGAGCACAAGCGCGACGACGCCGAGCGGAACGATCGGCATGAATCGCGGCGCCTCAACCGCCAGCACGGCCCCGACCGCCCCGCCCGACACGACCGCGACGAGGCTGGCGAGACTTTGCGTGAGGACGCGCCCGCGACTCAAGCTAGCCACAAACTGCGTGAGAGTGCCGGTCAGGTACGTTGCCGACAAGCCGGGCACCCCGAAACGGAGCACCGCCGCGCTCTGCATCCCGAGCGCAATCGCGTTCACCGTGAGAAGCCCGTAGGTCTGGCCGCCAGGCGGGTGCCCTCCGGTCGCCTCCCACCATGCGGCGAAAGCGGTCAGCACGGCAAATTCGACGCTGAGTGTCAGGCTGACCCGCCGGGGCCAAACCGGCTGGTCGTCCTCGGCCCGACCGGAAACCCGCGATCCAAGGAACGAGCCGAGGAAGTAGCCACCGAAGGCAGCGCCTGCATGGGCAGCGAGCGCGGCGTCGCGCGTCCCGGCGGACACGCCGAGCAGCACCATGTTGGCCGTCATCACGCTCGTGAAGACCCCGCCCAGGCGAAGGAACCCGACGGCGTCCAAGGAGCCAGACGCCGCAGTGAGGACGACAACAAGGACACTCCGCTTGGTCTGCGCAGACAACCTCGAGGGTGAGTTCACGGTCAGCGACCTCGATGCGGCGGGTTCAGTTCGGCCTCAGCACCGCCTTCACGATGCCGTCGGCACGCCGGTCGAAGATCTTGAACAAGTTCGGGGCGTCCTCGAGTGTGCCGTGGTTGGTCACGACCGCGCTCGGCCGGGCTCGCCCGGCGACGACGAGGTCGCGGAGCATTGTGGTGTACCGCCGGTCGTGCGTGCGCCCGAAGCCGACGGATACGCCCTTGTCGAACAGGGTTGCCCACGGAGCCCGGATGTGGCCATCGGCGGTGCCATCGGGTGCCGGATCGAGATCCTTCTGGGCGTACACCCCGGCCACGGCGATGTTGCCGGTCGGGTCGACGAGCCTCGCCAGATCGGAAATCACCTGGGTCGGGTTCTCCCTCGTCGGATCGCCGCGGTCTTTGGCCTGGAAGCCAACCGCGTCGATTCCCTTGCTGACCCCGTCCATTGGCTCCTCCCCGATCGGGACGCCGGCCCGCCGCCGATGTTCGCGGATCTGCTCGACCGGGTCGCCCTTGCTGAAGTCGACCGGGGTCGCGCCGATCTGACCCGCCTTGTCGAGGCGCTCGTGGATGTAGTCGACGACGTAGACCTCGGCGGCGCCTCGGATGAGTGCGCTGTACGCCGCGAGGAGGCCGATGGCCCCGGCTCCGAAGACGGCCACGGTTGCCCCCGCCTCCATGCGGGCGAGTTCGGTTGCATGCCAGCCGGTCACGAAGGCATCGGCCAGCAGGACGAAGTCATCCTCCAGGTCGTCGAGTGGCTCACCGGGAACTCGAACGCAATTCGCATCGGCGAACGGGACGCGGAGCAGTTGAGCCTGAGCCCCGCGATAGGCGCCCATCCCGGCGTAGCCGTAGGCCGCTCCGAAGCTCCCAGGCCGCACGCGCAGGCATGCAGCGGTATACCCGCGTCGGCAGTTAAAGCACAGGCCACAGAACAGGTGGGTGGGGATCACTACCCTGTCGCCCTGCTTCACGACGCTGACGGCATCACCGGCCCGCTCGACGACGCCGAGCGGCTCGTGGCCAATCACGAGCCCGGGCTCTGCGCCAGTCCGGCCGTCGTACATGTGGAGATCGGTGCCGCAGATGGCACTCGAGGTGAGCCGGACGACCACGTCCGTCGGCTCCTCGATCTCGGCATCCGCCACGTCATGGACGCCGACCTCGCGGGTTCCCTCGTACACGACGGCCTTCACTGCGGCTCCTCTCGGCCTCAGGGAGTGACCTTCGCTCTTGCGATGGATCTCCCCGAAATTCCACGGCGTACCCACCGCACTGGCGGGGCTGAAACGCCGGGTCCGCCGGGACTCGGTGCCCGGCGGACCCGGTCTGCCGGGCTCAGGGTTCCATACAGACCGCTCAGCCCTCGTCTTTCACCGGTCGTAAGGCACCACGACGATAGGGCACTTGGCATGGTGCACGACCTGGCTGCTGACGGCGCCGAGGTTCAGGTGCGGGAAGCCGCCGCCACCGCGGGTGCCCACGACCACCAGGTCGGCGTCGGCGGAGGCCTCGATCAGGGCCCTCGCGGCGAAGCCATTAATCGCAGTGACGGTGACCTCTGGCTTGTCCTGGCCCAGTTCCTTGGCAACCTCCGCGACGGCCTGCTGGGCGGCCTCGCGAGCCTTCTGCACCAACTCGTCATCGCCGGCGAACTTGACCGGCGCCCCGGTCCAATAGCTCGCGAGCGTCTCGTGAACCGTCAGGACCGTCAGCGGCGCGTTGCGCTGAGCGGCCTCCTTCATCGCCCAGATCAGCGCGTGATGGGCATTGTCTGATCCGTCGACACCCACTGTGATTCCGGGCATCGCACCTGTCCTTTCTTGTCCTGCCGCCAAGGATTGGCAAGCCTGCTGTCGCTTCAGCATGACGCGCCCGGTATCGCAGCAGAAGGGACGTTGGTAAGAAATGGCCGAGCCGGCTCCTGGTAACTGCCGATCGGCTCACCCGGCGGCACGGGGGGTCACCAGGCCGGCTTGGTAGGCGAAGACAACGAGCTGGGCCCGGTCGCGGGCGCCGAGCTTGATCATCGCCCGGCTGACGTGCGTTTTGGCTGTCGTGGGGCTGAGCACCATGGCCTCGGCGATCTCATCATTGGACAGGCCGTGCGCGACCAGCGCCGCCACCTCTCGTTCCCTGTTGGTGAGGTTTCCCATCCCCGCCGCCGCCACCGCATCCGGCGGCCGTGCGACGAACTCGCTGATCAGGCGCCGGGTCACGGCGGGGGACAGCAGCGCGTCGCCGCCCATGACAACCCTGAGTGCCTGCAGTAGCTCGGCAGGCTGGGTGTCCTTCAGGAGGAACCCGCTGGCTCCGGCCCGCAGTGCGCGGAAGATGTACTCGTCGAGTCCGAAGTTGGTGAGGACGACGACGCGCACCTTGTCCAGTCGCTTGTCCGCGACGATCTGCCTGGTCGCCTCGAGGCCGTCGAGCACCGGCATCTGAATGTCCATGAGGGCGATGTCCGGCTGGTGCTCGGCCGCCAGCCGCACGGCCTCGAGCCCGTTGGCGGCTTCGGCCACCACCTCGATGTCGTCTTCGGCTTCGAGCAGCGACCGGATGCCGCTGCGTATCAGCGCCTGGTCGTCGGCCAGCAGGATCCTGATCAAGGCTGTGCCCAGCTCAGGAGGAGGTCCGCGCGGGGAACTCGGCCCGTACCTGAAAGCCGCCGCCATCGCGCGGTCCGGCGTGGAGTCGGCCGCCGAGAGCCGTCACGCGTTCCCGCATGCCGAGGAGGCCGAGCCCGGTGCCGGCCGGACGGGAGTCTGCGCCGGTGTCAGTACCGGGGCCGTCGTCGTCGACCTGGACCAGGAAGGTATCAGGCGTGTAGTGCAAGTGGACCGACGCGCAGGCTGGCCCGGCGTGACGGCCTACGTTGGTGAGCGCTTCCTGGACGATCCGGTAGGCAGCCTGGTCCACATTCGAAGGAAGCTCCCGCTCGGCGCCGGTCACGGTCACGGTCACCGGGAGCCCGGCACCCTCCGCGCGTGCCACCAGGCCGTCCAGCTGGGCTAGGCCGCTGGAGTCGCCGTCGTCCGCACTGCGCAGCACGCTCAGCGTCGTGCGCAGCTCCCGCGCGGCATCCGTCCCCGCCTCCTGGATCGCGAGCAGGGCCGGCGGTACCTCATCGCCCCGCTTTCGTGCCAGGTGCGCCGCCACTCCGGCCTGGACCTGGATCACCGAGATGCTGTGCGTCAGGGAATCGTGCAGTTCACGGGCGATCCGCAGCCGCTCCTCCATCGCCTTGCGCTGCGCCGCTTCGTCCCTCGTCCGCTCCGCCTCGTCCGCGCGCTGCTCGACCTCGCGAAGGTGCAGCTGCCAGATGCGGAACGCCACGACCATGACGCCCGCCGAGATGGCCCATCCGGCCGCGTAAAACGTCCGCCAACCCCGATCCGTCCGCATTCTCCGAGCGTACTTGCGCGGTCTGTCCGGCCGCGTTCGCCCGCCGGACCCATTTCTGGCTACTCCCCGCGGAGTACCTGCGCGGGTCGCAGCATCCCTGCCGAGCAGGCAGAAGACGCTTCCCGCGCAGGACGACAGCGGGCCCGCAGGCCGGAAGCATCGCAGGCATGATAAGAACTCTTTCCGCAGTCTCCGGGTCCAGTCAGGCCCGCACCCGGGCGCAGGGCCGGCATCTCGGCGCGGCCCTGCTGGTCATCGCGACCGGCCAGCTCATGGTCGTGCTGGACGCGATGATCGTCAATGTCGCGTTGCCTCACATCCAGCAAGCACTCGGCTTCTCCGGCAGCGGCCTGGAATGGGTCGTCAACGCGTATGCCCTGACGCTGGGCGGACTGCTGCTGCTCGGCGGCCGCGCCGGTGACCTGCTCGGCAGGCGCCGGATGTTCATTACCGGCCTGCTGCTGTTCTCAGCCGCGTCCCTCGCCGGCGGGTTTGCCACCTCACAGGCATGGCTGCTGGCAGCCAGGGCCGTTCAGGGGGTCGGCGGGGCAATCGTCGCACCGACCGCACTCGCACTGATCGCGACGACGTTTCCCGAGGGCCCGTCGCGCAGCCGGGCGATGGGCGTGTATTCCGCGATGAGTGTCGCCGGCACGGTAATCGGCCTGATAGCCGGCGGATTGCTGGTCACCTACGCCTCGTGGCAGTGGGTGCTGTTCGTTAACGTGCCCATCGGCGTTGCTGCCGCGCTCGGCGCCCGGGCCGTGCTGCCGGCCGATCACCGCCGCAGCGCAGGCAAGTTCGACCTTCCCGGCGCAATCACCGGTACCGCCGGAATCACCGCGCTTGTCTACGGTCTGACCAACGCCGCGGCGAGCCAGAACGGGGTGTCGCACTGGGGCGACGCGAGCGTAGTGGCCTCGCTGGTGGCGGGCGCCGTCTTGCTCGCGGCATTTGCGGTCATCGAGGCGCGCAGCCGCCACGCGTTGCTGCCGGCCCGGCTGCTGCGGAGCCGGGATCGGGTCGGTGCGATCCTCATGATGCTCGTCATGGGCACCGCCATCTTCGGCATGTTCTTCTTCCTCACCCTCTTCGTGCAGGGCGTATGGGGGTACTCGGCGCTCAGGACGGGTGTCGCGTACCTGCCGGTGACCGTCATCATGCTGGTCGCTTCCCTCACCGCCGCCAGGTTCGTACAGCGGACCGGCGCACGTCCGCTGCTGCTGGCCGGGGGAACCGCCATCGTCATTGGCCTGTACTGGCTGTCCCTGGTGACCGAGCACAGTACGTACGCGGGCGGGCTGCTTGGCCCCGGCCTGGTGATGGGGGCAGGTTTCGGCCTGCTGGTCGTCCCGCTGACACTCGTCGGCCTGGCCCGCGTCCACGAGGCAGACTCCGGCGCCGCTGCCAGCCTGCTGAACGCCGGCCGGCAAATCGGCGGTTCCGTCGGCCTCGCTGTGGTGGGCACCGTGGCCTGGACGGCGGTCTCCGATAACGCCCGTGCCCAGAGCGCCGCGGCCGCGCGGTCGGCCACCCATCTATCGGCCGCCTGGCAAGCGGCGGCGTACCGGCACGCCATGGCGGTCGGCTTCGACCGGGCGTTCCTGGTCTCGGCCGCGATCGCCGTGCTGATCCTCATAGTCGCGGTCGCCGCGATCCGCATCCGCCGCGCCGACCTGGCTGGCGCCTAGCGATCGCGAGCGCGGGCGCTCAGCCTGAGCCGCTGCCAGGTCCGCCGACAGATCGGGCAAATCACCGTGGGTCAGGGTGGCTGGGGAAAATTAGTGCCGGCCGGCCGGCACCTGCCGCACCCAGCCACCGCGGCGGGGGTGATTTGTCCCTTACATCTGGCTCGATTTCACCCAGTTCGCGTGACGACAGCAAGCCACTTATGAAGCGATCTTGGAGTTAGCGGCGGTCGCCGCCGTGCAGCCCTGTCCTGGGAGGCTAGTCATCTGACGGGAGGGGAGATCGTGTCTGACAGCGATGATGACCGCATGAGGTCGTTCGCCGACAGGGCCCGGTCGGTGCTATCGAGCGTGCAGCAGGACGACCGCGTCAAGCAGGCCACTGCCGTGACCAAGGACGTGGCGTCACGAGCTGGCGAGGCGTCCAAGTCGGTCACGCGGAAGGTCTCGCAAGAGGACGCCTGGAATGAGTTGCGAGGCGACGTCGAACTGCTGACCGAGATCGCGCGGGCCGACCATGCGCTCCTAGTCGACCTGATTGCCCGAGTAGCGGCGCTCGAGGAACAGGCCGGAATCAACCAGGGGAGTCGCGGTGGCAGCTGAGGTATCGCTTCCTGCGCTGCGTCAGGACGCGTGCCGGCGTGTCCCCGACCCGCCAGCGATCGACCAGGTCATCGAGGATGCAGGACGCCAGCGACTGGCTGCGTATTACCTGTACAGCGCGCTGCTTGCGGGCCTGCTCGACGACGATGACCTGGCGCCCGCTCGCTGGCCGGCAACGCTGGCCGAGCCGATGGGGCGGCTTGGCCTGTCCAGGCTTGCGCCCAGGACGAGGCGCGGCCTCGACGCGCAGCTGGCCCCGGCCGAGCAGCGCACGCTGCAAAGCCAGAACAGGCAATCCGAGTTCGCGCACCTCCTCGTCGACTTGATCAACCGCAGAGCGTTCGGCTCCCTGTGCGGAGATGCCGATAGCGTGCGCCTGTCCGCCCAGGGCGAGGGCCGCGGCCAGGACCTGGAGCTGATGAAGGACGGTCGAGTAATTGGCAGCTGCAAGGTCATCGACCACTGGGAACTGGTCGCACAGCACCTCGCCGGCGCGCCGGTACTAACCGAAGAAGCCCAGGCGAAGACCGCGCCAACCGGTACACAGCGGGTGGAACGGCAGCTGAAGGAAACCGGAATCTCGCACGCGGTAAGCCTGAGCGCCGATATCGCCGTCAACATTCACCCGCTCGGCGCTGCCGTCGGGCTGGGCACGCGGCTCGTCCGGGCACGGATCCGGGGCGGCCGAGAAGCAGCCGGCTCTCTTCACGACCTAGGCCAAGATCTGGCGGCTCTGCGCGCCCAGGCCGATCGCGAGCTGGCTGAGCTGCACGGGGGGAGTCCCAGCTAGCAAAGCGAAAACGGCTGGCCGCCTTGGCGAGCCTTCGTTTCCCCGTCAGGCAGGTGGTCGGGGGCGGCTGAAGTACCGGATGAGGAACTCTCCGGCCAGAACGGCGGCGCCAACGCCGCCGATGATGAGAATCAGAACGCCAACGGTGTACAACTCATCTGCGACTATCCCGAGCACGCCGATTACCAGCCCGAGCAGGATTACCAGGGCGACCGATCCGACGTTCTTGATGCTCATTTAGCCCATGCACCTCAGTGAGTGTTGCGGCCGCAGGTGTACCCGGAGCGCGCTGGCGGTACACCTAGCGCGACAGTGTTGCCGCCGCGACGGGGGCGTGCGGCGAACGGGGGAACGCGATGGGCTCAGTGGCGCACGTTCTGGCGGTGAACCCGGTGCCGGCGCGGTCGCAGATGGGATCGTCGCTTGGGTTCCACATCATCCTCGCGTGCTTCGGCATCGCGTTTGCGGTCGTCATCATGACGGCGGAATGGATCGGCATCAAGCGCGGCGACGCCGCGGCCTTGCTGCTGGCGCGCCGCTGGTCGAAGGTCATGGCGGTGCTGGTGGCGGTCGGCGCGGTGTCTGGGACCGTGCTGTCGTACGAGATGGGCCTGCTGTGGCCTGGCCTGATGGGCCGGTTCGGGGCGGCGATCGGCTTACCGTTCTCGATGGAGGGAATCTTCTTCTTCCTGGAAGCGATCTTCGTCGGGGTGTACCTCTACGGGTGGCAGCGGCTGTCACCCTGGGCGCACTGGTGGAGTGGGATGCCGATCGTGGTGTCCGGGATCCTGGGCGCCCTGTCGGTGGTCGCGGCGAACTCGTGGATGAACTCACCGGCCGGGTACACGCTCAGCCACGGCAAGCTCACCAGCGTCGACCCGTGGTCGGTGTTTTTCAACGCCTCAACCCCCTATGAGACCACGCACATGCTGCTCGCCGCGTACATGGTGGCAGGATTCGTCATCGCCGGCGTCTACGCGGTCGGGCTGCTGCGCGGCCGCCGGGACCGCTACCACCGGCTGGGCTTCGCCATCCCGTTCGCGGTGGCTGGGATTTTGGCCCCGCTGCAGGTGCTGATGGGGGACGTCATCGCCCGGTTCATCGCGACCAACCAGCCGGTCAAGTTCGCCGCGATGGAATACGTCTCCCAAACGACGCGCGACGCTCCCGAATGGATCGGCGGGATCCTGATCAACGGCCACGTCTACTTCGGCGCCGCCATCCCGGCGTTCGACTCGATCCTGGTCGGGTTCAGCCCGCACACCCGGGTCATCGGCTGGGACAGCGTGCCCGCGGCGTACCGGCCGCCGCTGCCCACGCTCATCCATCTGAGCTTCGACCTGATGGTGGCCATCGGCTTCTTCCTCTTCGCGCTGGCGGCGTGGCAGGG
>JASHUG010000332.1 GCA_030040155.1 Streptosporangiaceae bacterium
AGCGCACCGCCGAGGAGCAGGCCCAGGCCGGAGCCGCTGGCCGCCACCGCGCCATAGACGCCAAACGCCCTGGCCCGTTCCTTCAGCTCGGTAAACGTCGTGGCCAGCAGCGAGAGGGCGCTCGGCGCCAGCAGGGCGGCGAAGACGCCCTGGCAGGCGCGCGCCGTCACCAGCATCGTGAAGCTGTCCGAGGCGCCGCCGATGGCGGAGGCAATCGCGAAGCCGGCCAGTCCGGTAAGGAACGTCGCCTTCCGGCCGAGCAGGTCGGCCAGCCGTCCGCAGAACAGCAGCAGGCTGCCGAACGACAGCGAGTACGCCGTCACGATCCACTGCCGGTCAGCGTTGGTGAATCCCAGGGCGCGCTGCGCGGACGGCAGCGCAAGGGTCATCACGGTCACGTCGAGGACGATCATGAGCGCGGCGGTGCAGATGACGGCGAGGGTCAGCCATCGCTTTGCGGGCGTCTCGCCGGCGTTGACGACGTCACGGCGCCGGCCGAACGTCTCTTCATTGTTGACAGCGTGAATTGCGGACATCTCTAGGTCCTCCCGGGTTGTTGTTCCGCTCATCCAGGCCACGAACGGGCTGCCGCTTGGGGGACAGCTGCCGGCGCAGCTTGCCCGAGCCGCCGGGCAGCCGATGCGGCCCGCGGATTAGCGTCTGAGCTGTCCCGAAACTCGAGGGCCCGGTAGTGTCCCGGGCGCTGCTGCTCGTTCGTATTGGAAGTAAGAGCCAACGTGCCCCGGAGGTTGCGATGCAGTATGCCCTGATGATCTACACCGAGCCCGGCTACCACGAGGCGCTGCCGGAGGCAGAGCGTCAGGCGGTGCGCGCGGAGTTCCTGGCGCTGGCTGATGACGCTCGCTGCGTCGCCCACGTGCAGTTGCAGCCGGTCGAGACGGCGACCTCCGTCCGGCTTGCCAGTGGCCGGATGCTGATGACAGACGGCCCGTTCGCGGACACCAAGGAGGTGCTCGGCGGGGTGTACGTGGTCGAGGCGGCAAACCTGGACGAGGCGATGGAACTGGCAGCGCGGATCCCGGCAATCCGGCTTGGCGGCGTCGTCGAGGTCAGGCCGGTGGTGGCGCCCTGACCGCGCTGGAGGAGGTCTTCCGCGACGAGTGGGGCCGGGTCCTGGCCTCCCTGGTCGGGTACCTCCATGACTTCGATAAGGCCGAGGACGCCGCGCAGGAGGCGTTCGCGATCGCGGCCGAGCGCTGGCCTGCGTCGGGGGTGCCGCCCAACCCGGGTGCCTGGCTGGTGACGACGGCCCGCAACCGGGCGATCGACCGGATCCGGCGGGAGCGGGTCCTGGCCGGGAAGATTCAGCTGCTGCCGACACCGGAGGCCGTCATGGACGAGTTCGATGACACAGTGATCAAGGACGAGCGGCTCGAGCTGATCTTCACTTGCTGCCACCCCGCGCTGGCGCTGGACGGGCAGGTGGCGCTCACGCTGCGGGCTCTCGGCGGCCTGGAAACCGCCGACATCGCCCGCGCGTTCCTGGTCTCCGAAGAGACCATGAAGCGCCGCCTGACGCGCGCCAAGACCAAGATCAAGGCGACGGGGATACCGTTCGCGGTCCCCGACGCCCATCTGCTTCCTGACCGCCTCGATGCGGTGCTCGCCGTCATCTACCTGATCTACAACGAGGGCTACAGCGGCCGGATCGACCTCGGCTCGGAAGCCATCCGGCTGGGGCGAGTCCTGGCCACGCTCATGCCGGACGAACCGGAAGTACACGGGCTGCTCGCGCTGATGATGATCCACCAGGCCCGGCAGCGCGCCCGGTTCTCCGGCGAGGATCTCGTGCTGCTCGCCGATCAGGATCGGTCGCTGTGGGACCACGCGCAGATCGCGGCCGGGCGGGCGGCCCTCGACCGGGCGTTCGCGCTCGGCGGGCGCGGCGCCTACGTCATCCAGGCCGCGATCGCATCGCTGCAGGCAGCCGAGCAGATTGACTGGCCGCAGGTCGCCGGGCTGTACCAGCGTCTGGCCGACCTGACCGGCTCGCCGGTGGTCGAGCTCAACCACGCCGTCGCCATCGCTCAGGCTGGTGACCCCGCCGCGGGGCTGCTCGCCGTGGACCGACTTGACCTGGACGGCTACCTGTACTTCCACTCCACCCGCGCTGAGCTGCTGCGGCGCCTGGGCCGCGACAGCGAGGCCGCAGCGGCCTACCACCGGGCGCTGGAGCTGGCCACCACAACCCCCGAGCGGCGGTTCCTGAGCCGACGGCTCGAAGAGCTCTGACGCCACCTGTCCCCGGCGCGGCTGCCCGTTCGTGGCCTAGGCAGAGTCCACTCCGCCACGGAAGGAACTAGGTCAATGAACGTATTGCTCGTCCGCGCCAAGCTCAATGAGGAGAACGTTGCCGACGCGCAGGCAGCCACGGCAGAGGTCATCAACGCGCTCGAGCAGGCGCGCCCGGCTGATGTCCGGTACACGGTGCTGACTGAGGGCACCACATTCGTTGCGCTCCTGGAGCTCAACCCGGATGGCAGCCACCCCCTGGCGACACTGCCCGCGTACGTGGAGCTCATCGAGAAGCTGAAGGGGTGGTATGCAGAGCCGCCCGCTGTGCAGCGCCTGACAGTCCTCGGCTCCTACCAGCTGTTCTGAACCATCGCGCTCCGGCGTGGCCGGTCGCCTTCCCCGCGACCGGCCACGCGCGCGCGCAAACCGTCAGCCGTCGAATCCGGTGGCACCGTCCGTCTGCTCCCTGAGGATGTCGGCGTGCCCCGCATGACGTGCCGTCTCCTCGATCATGTGGACGTAGATCCAGCGAAGCGACACCTGTCCGAGCCGCGGATGGGGCACGGTTTGCCCGAGCGCCAGCCCCGCCGCGACCTGCCGTGATTCGGCGCACGCGCGCTCATAGTCGGCCAGCAGCGAGCCGCCGGTCTCGCAGTCGCTCACGGTCCAGCCGCCGGCGTCCGGCAACCCCAGGTCCTCGGCCTGGCGCCCGGCCAGTACCGCCTGGAACCATTCCCGCTCGACTCCGGCGAGGTGCTTCACCAGCCCGGCCAGAGTCGTCCCCGACGCGACGTGCCGGGCCCGCAACTGCTCGTCGGTCAGGCCCGCGACCTTACGCGCGAGAATGGTCCGGTACAGGTCGAGGAACGCCTCAAGCACCTCGCGTTCGGCGCCGGCGCTGACCTGCTCGTCGGGCGCGAGCGGCGGATCGGGCATAGCAGACGTCATAGCACGCATGCCGACCGCGCGCTCGCTAATTAACGGCCACCTCGCCGAGTCAGCGGGCCCTCCCCCGTGCGACCGCAGGCCTTGGCCGCCAGCTGGCGCGCCGGATGAGAAATGCCGAGAAGGGGAAGATCTTGTGCGAGTGGCGGCCTGACGACAAGATCCTGTGCAGGCGCCGGCCTGCGCCGGGAGGGAGGAGGCCGTTGTGAACTCCTCATCCTCGGGTCGCCTCGGCGCGCCGGACCCGCATATGCCGGTCCGGGCCCGCAACATTCTGCGCGTCCGGGCGATCTGGGTCGTCCCGCTGGCTTTGGCGTGCGTGGTCGTCGCCATCATCACCGCCCTGTACATCGGCGCTGTCGTCGACCCGCTGGCACACCTGCACGGCCTGCCGGTCGGAGTTGTCAACGAAGACCGCGGAGCCACAGTCGCTTCGCACCACCTCGCGATTGGCCAGGAGATTCAAGCCGGGCTGCTGTCCAGTCCCGCGGTCTCGGGTCGGCTGCACCTGGAGGTGTCTACGCTCGCGCAGGCGGAGCAGGCCATGGGCCGCGACGGCCTGTACGCGACGCTGGTGATTCCCGCAAACTTCACCGCCGACCTGCTGTACGTGGCCGGACTGCACCCGCCTGGCCTGGCTACCGCCACCGCCCCGCAGGTCGAGATCCTGATCAACGAACGGGCCGGGACCGTCGGGACCAGCCTGGCCACGGGGATCCTGCAGCCCGCACTGGCGGTATCTTCGCACCGGATCGGGCAGCACCTGGCCGCCCTGGTGCCACCCAGTTCCCTCACGGGCGCTACCAAGGTGCTCCTCGCGAACCCGGTCACGGTCGTGATCACCCAGTACCGTCCCCTGCCGCCGAACAGCGCCTTGGGCCTCAGCGCCTTCTACGTCGCGCTGCTGACGCTGATGAGCGGATTCCTTGGCGCCACGATCGTGAATTCAGTCGTGGACTCCGCGCTCGGCTACGCCACCAACGAGGTCGGGCCACGCTGGCGCCAGCGCCAGCCGGTGCCGATCAACCGGTGGCAGACCCTGCTCACCAAGTGGGCCATCATCGTCGTGCTCACGGCCGTGCTGACCGCGGCGATGCTTGCTATCTCGGTTGGCTTGGGCATGGACGCGCCCCATCTCGCCCTGCTGTGGCTGTATGCCTGGCTGTGCGCGGGCAGCGTCGGAGTCGGGACGCTCGCGCTGTTTGCCGTGGCCGGCAGCTACGGGCAGCTGATCGGCTTGTTGCTGTTCGTCTACGCCGGCCTGGCCTCGGCCGGAGGGACCGTGCCGGTAGAGGCGCTGCCTGGGTTCCTTCGCACGCTGAGCTATATAGAGCCGCTGCGCCAGGTCCTGGGCGGCACCCGGTCAATCTTGTACTTCGGCGCGCAAGGTAACGCCGGCCTGGCCAGAGGGACCCTTGAGGCCGCCCTCGGCCTGCTCTTCTGGCTCGTACTCGGCACCGCCGTCGTGAGGTGGTATGACCGCAGGCAGCTCTACCGTCTCCAGCCTGATCTCCTGGCCTTTGTGAATAAGTCCGTCGAGACCTACAGGACCAGGCATCCCGCGCCAGCCTCCGTGCCCTCCGACACTGCGGAACCGCCGCAGGCCGAGGGAGCCGGCCCTGACCGGCCGCAGGGGCAGGGTGAGAGCCCTCCGGCCGGCCAGGATCCCGACCAGCGCAAAGGCGGCGGAGCCGGTGAGCCGCCAGCATCGGATGGACCGGCCCCGCCGCCACCCGATGCCTAGTTCAAGCCGTCTTCAGGAAGCGTCACCCGAAGTACGCCTGACACGTGCGGACTGGGACCCACGATGAAACCGGCGGCCGACAGAATGTCTCGATACTGCTCCAGCCGGCGGTTGCCCTTCGCGCCCTTGATAGAGCAGGCGACTACTACCCACCCGCCTTGCGGATCGCCTTCCACTGACCAGCCCCGCCGGCCCTCAGCCCACTCCCGGCACCCGGCGCCGCGCAGGACTTCCCGCACCCGCTGCGCAGCCAGGCTGGTGTCCATGAGCCAGAAGTACCACGTTTGGCCCTAGCGCGCAGCACCGGCGAGTCGCCGCCAGTGCGGTCGAGTACCCTGCGCCTTCCGGGCGCCATGCGAGACTGTACGAACTTCCGAACGTGACGGGCGGCAGCGGATGGACGATGCGGGCAGATAATCAGGCCGTGCCGCCGCTGTTCCTGCTGGACGTCGACGGCGTCTTGAATCCCTTTGCCGCGCCGGACGCACCGCCCGGGTATCAGGAACATGAGTTTTTCGCTGGCGAAGAGCCGGTGCGGCTGTGCCCGGCGCATGGGCCATGGCTGCGCGAACTCGCCGCCCGGTTTGAGCTGGTGTGGGCGACGGCGTGGGAGGACGAGGCGAACCGCCTGCTGGCCCCGCTGCTGCAGTTGCCAGACCTTCCGGTGATCGCGTTCCCGCCGGCCCCCTTCGGCGACCTGGACAAGCTGCCCGCCGTGGCCGCCTTCGCCGGCCAGCGCCCGCTGGCCTGGATCGATGATGCTCTGTCCCCGGAGGCCTACGAATGGGCGGCTAATCGCCCTGCCCGGACCTTGCTGCTCAGCGCAAACCCCGCTGAGGGGCTAACCCGCAGGCTCATTGACCGTTCCTTGCGGTGGGCCGAAGGCCTGAGCGCTCATGGGAAGTTAGGACATTAGCGCGGGATAGGGCCGCAGCACCCATCCGTCGAATGGAGGTCCGCTCCAAATTGGCTTAATTTACCGCGATGAATTGCCGCAGTAAATAGCGGTAGGCGAGCTGAACTTGCCAGAATCGTATCTCCCTGATAATCATTTAACTGCAATCTTCCAGATAGCTGCAGGCAGTCTCCGCAGTAAATCCAAAAAAGCCGGCAAGGCACGATGAGCAGGCAGGACGGCCGCTGATGCGCGGGAACGAATGGCCAGGCGGCAATTGCCGGATCAGTTATCCAGTCCCGGAGACCAGCGATCAGGAAGACGATTTCCACGGCACGGTAATCGAAGATTCCTACCGTCATCTCGAGGATTCCGGCCGCCCCGCGACGCAGGCATGGGTAGCAGCTCAGGATCAGCTGGCCCAGCGGCTGCTGGCGGGCCTGCCCGAACGGCTGGCGATCGAGGCGCGCCTGGCAGAGATCTTGAGCCACCCCTCGCCAGGCATACCGTTCGGGCGAGG
>JASHUG010000333.1 GCA_030040155.1 Streptosporangiaceae bacterium
CACCAGCACCGCCGTGACAACTGCGGCAGCTGCCGCCACGGCGGCCACCACGTACGGAAGCTTTCGCCGCTTCCTGCCCCGCCTCCCGTGCCTGCCGTGTGGCGGCCGCGACTCGGGCGCTGAGGAACGGCCAGCCGGCGAAGGGCCAGCCGGCGAAGGGCCAGCCGGCGGATGGCGTGCGGCGGTGGGCTCCGGGCGGAACCACGAGTCCAACCAGCCGTTGTCTTCCGAACTGCCGCTCACCTCAGCGACGGTACCTAGCGGCACGAATGCTGACCAAATCATCAGGAAAAATTCGTGGGGGTACGCGGGCCGCCGACTGATGCCGCGCCTGCCCGGCCATCCAGCTCAGCCGAGGCCAGCGCGGCCGCGAAGGGTTGCGCGAGAGAACGTAACGCCGAAGGCGCTAGCCCCGGCCGCATCGAAGCCGAGCCTCGACCGGGGTTACCCGAGGTTACGCCGGGGACGTCACTTTCACTGGTTCGCGCGATTGGAGCAACATATGCGGAGAAATATCAACAACTTGCGGCCCGATGGGCACGGATGGCGCGCGCGGCTAGGGGTGCTGACACACGATGACAGCGCGATATCTGAATCGGAACTGTGGACCATGGCCCCCGACGGAGTGTCTCTCCACACATCCCGCGTATTCTTCGCAGATCTAGCAACGTTCGCCGATCCTCCCGGTCCGGAAAACGCGGTCGAGCTGCTTTCGCGGTTGCCTCTGCAGGCGATCATTTACGCCTGGACGGTCGGCAGCTATCTTCTCGGCCCGACCGGAGAGCAAGAACTCGTCAGTCGCGCGGAGGAACACTCAAATGGCATTCCCGTCCTCATGTCGGCCCCCGCGGCAACGGCCGGCTTCAGAGCGCTGGAGGCAGAACGAATCGCGCTGATCCATGCGCCCTTCTTCAGTGACGACTTCGACCAGAAGGGCGTTGCCTACTTTCAGGAGCGCGGATTCGACGTCGTTCACGTTAGTCATCTGATGCCGCCGGTCGAGGTTCCCCACCCGAACACGGGCTCGGCGGCGAGTCCAGCCGAGATTTACGAGTGGGTTCGCGGCCATGTCCCACCCTCAGCGCAGGCCGTGTTCATCGGCGGGAACGCCCTGCGCGCCATCGGCGTGATCGCCGCGTTGGAAGAGGATCTCCGCCGGCCGGTGCTCACCGCCAACCAGGTTTCCTTGTGGTATGCGCTGCGCGTGACCGGCTCGGACGTCAGAGTCGATGACTACGGCCAGTTGTTCGCAGTGTCACGCAGTTAGCCGCCCTCCCGGGGCGACTGCCCAAGCCTGGAGTACCTACGGTGTCAGCCGGTCGCACCAGACGACGGTGGCGTCATCGACCGCCTTCCCGCGCCGCCAGCGAGAACCGTCAGGATCGGCGGCCTCGGCCCTGCGGACCTGCCTGATCAGCTCCGCCGGGCCCTCACGCCGAACGAGCGAAACGAGCTCGGCCCACGACACCAGGCCGAACAGGTCGGCCAGGCGGCTGGCGCCGTCGCTGAGCAGCAGCACCGCGTGAAGCCCGGCCAGGGCGGCGGAGCCGCAGACGGCGTGGCGCGCAGCCGCGGGATCGGCCGACGCCACCCAGTACCCGTCGGGCGTGTTCTTCAGCCCGCGGACCGTCTGGACGTACTCGCGGAATGCTGCGTCCCGCCCGGGCGTGCCCATGGGCATCCCCTCATACTTGCCCCGGTGCGGACGGGCAGCGGTCTCGATCCGGTCATCGGTCACGACCTGATGCACGCCGTCCCCGGCCAGCACCAGGACAGAATCGGACAGTACGAGATACTCAAGCTCGTCCCCGCGGATCCGGGTCGCGACGACCGTCGCGGACGGACTGCCGGGGTGGGCCAGGTCGCAGGTCTCCTCGTGCCGAGACCTGACCTCGCCGATAGCAGCGTGCAGGCCGTCGGCCAGCGTGCCCGCATCGGCCGCGGTGATCAGGGACAACAGCGTGGTCCCGAGAGTCCTGGCGAACCAAGAAATGCCGTGGACGCAGCCAGTCCCAAGCCCGGCAGGCGTCCCCGCGCCGTCCAGCAGCACCGCTGCCGACGGCGTCACGGCGGCGAAGTCCTCGTTCTCGAGCTGCGGGCTAACCGGAGCCGTTGCCAGCACCGCGCGCACGATCAGCCCCACGCCTTGTGCGACCGCAGCATCTACTGCCCCTCCGGCGGGCAGCCGGCGCGGCGCCCTGCAGGATATATCTCGGAAAAAGGACGCCCGATCCCGGAATCTTGAGCGGGCGTCTGGGTTATAGCTGAACGGTAGCCGAATGTCACTGGGTCTTGGCACAGTGGGCCTGAGCACCTCGCTGCGGGGCGGCGAGGGTCGCGCCGAGGGGACCATCGGCAACTGGGCCAAGCCGGGATGGGCGGCGGGAGGACATGGACAAGGCGATCGCCCTCGCACTAGCGGCGAGTGTGTGCACGGCTACGTCTTCGGTGTGCCAGCGGCTCGGGGCCAGGACCAGCCAGGCGACGGGCCTTGACATCTGGCTCCTCTTCCGGCTTGCCCGCCGGCCGATATGGCTGCTCGGCATCGCCAGCATGATCATGGGCTTCGTCTTCCAGCTCACGGCGCTGCATTACGGAGCGCTGGCGCTGGTCCAGCCGATCCTCTCGCTTGAGCTGCTGTTCGTCTTCGGCTACATGGCGATCATCGGCTCCCGCAGCGTCAAGCCAAGAGACTGGCTCGCGGCCGCCGCGATGTCCTCCGGGCTCGCCCTGTTCTTGTTCGCCGCCTCGCCGTCGGGCGGGCGCAGCCACGCGCCTGCGTCGATGTGGCTGCTCGCCGGGTTCGTGACACTGGCGGTCGTGCTCGTCGGGCTGGCGCTGGCATTCGGGCTGGGCCGCCGGCCATCGGCGTCTCCCTCGCAGCGCGCGGCGATCCTTGGTGCCGCCACCGGCGTGGCGTGGGGCTTCGTAGCCGCCGTCATCAAGGAGTTCAGCTCCCATCTCGGAGATGGTCCCGCCGCGATCTTTACGAATTGGTCGGTGTACGCCCTCATCGGCGCCGGTGCGGCAAGCCTGCTGCTGGCCTCGCACGCGCTGGCGGCCGGGCCTCTCGCCGCCTCCCAGCCTGGCTTCACGATCCTTGACCCCCTGGCCGCGAGCCTGCTCGGCATGTTCCTGTTCGGCGAGCACTTCCAGGCGGCCACCGAAGACCTCGCGCTTGAGGCGCTGGCCCTCGCCCTGCTTGTCAGCGGCGTCACTGCGCTCAGCCACAGCCACCTGATCGTCGGCGAGGACGAGATAGAGCCGGCCGGCGAGGCCTCCTGGAGCGGCGCGGGTGCCTGACAGCTAAGGCACAAGGGAGGGGAACGAGGCGGCTCCGGGGTACCGCGCGTCTGCCGCTATGGGGCCGACCCGAGCCGGGAAATCCGTAGCCTGACGAATGTCAAGGCCGAGCGGCCAGCTCCGACCTTCCGGTAAGAGAGCCCGCCAGCGGGCTCGCGGATGAGACGAGGGGTGGCACATGAAGTTCCTGCTGATCATGCACCTGAATCCAGAGGTCTGGGACGGCCTGACCGAGGAAGAGCGGACCGAAATCGCCGACGGCCACGGCCGGTTCATCGAAACGATCACCAAATCGGGTGAGCTGATCACGACTCAGGCACTGGCCGACCCGTCCCAAAGCGCCGTGGTCCGGGTCCGCGGCGGCCAGCCGGTGGTCAGCGACGGGCCCTACCTGGAGGCAAAGGAGTATCTGGGCGGCTTCTACCTGGTCGATTGCGAGAGCAGAGAGCGTGCGCTCGAACTAGCCGGGATGATCCCCGATGCCAGCGTCGAGGGCATGGGCATCGAGGTCCGGCCGGTCATGTTTTCCGCCGGGAACCTGGAGCCGTGACGCGGGACACTGTGGTGAGCGACGACACAGCGGTCGAGGGCCTGCTGAGCGAACTCGCGCCGCAGGTCCTCGGCACGCTTGTCCGGCGATATGGCCAGTTCGAGGAGTGCGAGGACGCGGTCCAGGAGGCGGTTCTCACCGCGGCGCTGAGCTGGCCGGCCGAGGGCTGGCCGGCGAACCCGCGCGGCTGGCTGACCACCGTGGCCACGCGCCGGCTCATCGACCAGATGCGCAGCGAGCACGCCCGCAGGCAGCGCGAGGCCACGGCGGCGGCACTCGAGCCGAGGACGGGCACCGCCGAAGACCACGGCGCCTCCGCCGGCGACGACACCCTGGTCCTGCTCTTCCTGTGCTGTCACCCGGCGCTCACCGCCGCGTCACAGACCGCGCTCACGCTGCGGGCAGTGGGCGGCCTGACCACCGCCGAGATCGCGCGCGCGTTCCTGGTCCCCGAGGCCACGATGGCCGCGCGCATCAGCCGGGCGAAGCAGACCATCAAGTCGTCGGGCAGCCAGTTCACCATGCCCGCGCCACAGGAACGAGACGAGCGCCTGCGGGTCGTGCTGCAGGTGCTGTACCTGATCTTCAACGAGGGCTACACCGCCTCATCGGGCTCGCAGCTGCACCGGCCCGACCTCGCCAGGGAGGCGATCCGCCTCACCAGAATGGTCCGTTGCGACCTGCCCGGCGATGGCGAGGTGGCCGGGCTGCTCTCGCTCATGCTGCTGAACCACTCCCGGCGCGACGCCAGGACCGGTCCCGGCGGCGACCTCATCCCGCTGGCCGAGCAGGACCGGACCCAGTGGGACGCTGCCCAGATCGCCGAGGGAGTCACGCTCATCGAGGCGGCCATGGACACCTCATCGCTCGGGCCCTATCAGGTGCAGGCGGCGATCGCCGCCACTCACGCGAGCGCGGAGCGGCCGGAGGATACGGACTGGCGGCAGGTCCACGCGCTCTACCTGATCCTCGAGCGGATCGCCCCCAACCCGATGGTCACCCTGAACCGGGCGGTGGCGCTGGCCGAGATCAAGGGCCCGCGAGCCGGGCTCGACCTGCTGGCGACGCTGGACGGTGACGACCGGATCGCCCGCCACCATCTGCTCCATACGGTGCGCGCCCACCTGCTGGAACGGACCGGTGATCACGCGGCCGCGCGCGAGCACTACAAGCGCGCCGCGCGAGCGACCGCGAGCCTCACCGAGCAGCGCTACCTCGAGGCCAGGGCCAGCCGGCTGAGCGACGCCAAGCCGTAGCGGTGCCGCTCGGGGCCACGGTCAGTGCGCGGAAAGCCGCGCCACGCGCCCGATGATGTCCTCGCACAGCCCGCGAACATGGTCGGGGTCGTCGGTGAACTGCGACGGCTTGATGCAGAACGTGGTGAAGCCGGCCTCGAGCTGGGCCGGGATCCCGGCCAGCGCCTGGCCTAGGTCGGCCGGGCTGTGGTCGTCGGGGAACTCGGCGCGCGTCCCGCCAACTAGCTCAAGACTAGCGAAGTCACGCCCGGCCGCGCTCATCGCATCTCGAAGTTGCTGCATCTCCTCGCCCGTCGGCACGCCCAGCGGGTTGAAGCCGTCGCCGTAGCGGACGATGCGCTCGGTCATCCGCCGGTGCATCCCGGAGCCGCCGAGCCACAGGTAAGGCCCCGATTTCCGGAACGCCTTAGGCTCGAAATAGACGTCGCTGAACGGGTAGCGGGGCCCAGCGTGCGACGCGGGCGTGTCCCGCCACAGCGTGGCCCACGCCCGCAGATGCTCGTCGAGCAGGTCGCCGCGGGACCCGAACGGCACACCCAGCGCCCGGTACTCCTCCTCGAGCCACGACACGGTCGGCAGGACCACGAGCCGACCGCCGCTGAGCAGGTCGAGCGAGCCGAGTTCACGCGCGATCAGCAGCGGATGGCGCAGCGGCGCGATCACCGCGCCCGCCACAAGCCGGATCCGTGAGGTGACCGCGGCGATCGCTGACAGCAGGACGAGCGAACTCGGCCACGGCGTGCCCGGATCCTGGTTGCCGGGCAGGGCGTACTCCCGCGGGTTCGCCATGACACCGCTGGCTCCGGCCGACGGGCCGAGCACGATGTGCTCGCTGATCATGACCGAGTCGAACCCGGCGTCCTCGGCCTCCCTGGCCCAGCGAACGAGGGTGGGCAGGTCCCGCCCGGATGTCATCGTCCAGTTCTCGCTGAGGATCAGGCACATCCGCGGAGCCGGCGAGAGCGGCAGGGCGGTCACGAGCGGGCCGGAGGCCTGATGCCGCGAAACTCCCAGTCCCCGCCGAGCGCGGTCGACACGACCTCCTCGCTCTCGGTCGGCTGCGCCCCGAACTCGCCTGGCACCGGCAGCGGGCCCGCCACGACGTGATTGGCCAGCCGGCCGAGGCCGTCGACCTCGACCTCGACTACGTCGCCGGGCTGCACCGGCCGGGAGTTGGCCGGCGTTCCCGAGAGCAGCACGTCGCCGGGATACAGCGTGATCGTGCGCGCGATGTCGGCCACGAGATAGTGCATGTCCCACTGCATCTCGTCGGTCGAGCCATCCTGCACGAGCGCGCCGTTGACGTAGGTCCGCAGCCGCTTGCCATGGAAATCCCAGCCGGTCACCAGCCCCGGGCCGAGCGGTGCCATCGTGTCCGATCCCTTGACTCGCAGCATCGATCCGGCGTCGGTGTCACGGAAGTCATGTAGCCCGAAGTCATTGCCGATCGTGTATCCGGCTATGTAGTCACCGGCCGCCGACGGCGGGACGCCCCGGCAGGTACGGCCGATCACGATCGCGACCTCGCCCTCGTAGTTGAGGTACTTGCAGTTGGCGGGCCGCACGACCGCGCCGCCGTGGCCGACCAGCGCCGAGGTCGGCTTGTGGAAGTAGGTCGGCGCGGCGGGCAGCCTGACGCCGAACTCCGTTACCCGGCTGCGGTGGTTCAGGTGCACGGCCACGATCTTGGTGGGCACAACCGGCGGCAGGTGCACGGCCTCGGCCGCCGCTACCCGGCGTCCGTCGCCGCTGACCAGGTACTGACCGTCGCGAACAACTTGCACGGCAGCGCCATCGAGCAGGATCCTGCGGTACTCGGCCATCGTCTCTCCACCGGTAGGAAATCTCAGTCACCCTCCGGCCTCTGACCAGCCTGCCGGAGGACGGTCGAACCAGATATGCATCTGCCCGGTCCCGATCGCATTCTCGTACTCGCTGAACCGCCGGCCCGGCGCCGTTACCCTCTGCTCGCCCAGCGCCGCGATCATCATCAGGTAGTGGGCGAAATTCGCCTCGGGCCTGACTCTCAGGTAGTCGGGCATCGTGTCGATGACGCGGGCATGATCGCCAGCCTCGAGCCAGCCGATCCGCTCCTGGTCGGCGGCCCGTGCCTGCGGAGTCCTGATGTGGACGGGGTCACTGGCCTCGTGCTCGCGCAGCTCGCGGAGCGGCCAGAACGTGTGCGAGAGCGCGCCCGATCCCAGCACGATCACCCGCCGATCCGTGCCCGCGATGCCCGCACCGAGGGCCCGGCCGGCGCGCAGGAAGTCCTCGGTGTCACCGGTCTGCGCCGTGTTGCTGATCGTGACCCACCGCTTGTCCAGGCCGCGGCCGAGGTAGGCCCACAGGTTCACGGTCGCGTAGTAGATGGGCAGGCACGGGTCGTCGATCGCGGTAATCCAGGTACCGTGCTTCTCCCCCGCCGCCGCCACGGCGCCGGCTAGTTCCGGGTCGCCGCGAAAGTCGTAGGGGACCCGGCTCATGCCGCGCGGCAGTTCGTCGGAGGTGAACAGGCCGGCCCGGACGTCGTGGGCGGCGACTACGAACTCGACGGTGGTGCACCAGTGCGAGTCGATCACCACGACCGTGTCGTACTCGAGGGTCTCGAACACCTCGCGCCGCAGTCGTTCCAGGCCGGGGACGAGGCTGATCTCCTTGCCGTCGTTCAGCGCCAGCCGCTCGGCCCGCGGGAGCATGATCGTCGGCACGTGCGCGAGCAGGCCGGCCCCTACCACCTCACCCATCGGTGTGCCATCCCCTCGGTGCGTAGACGGTGTTCTTGACGTCGCCGTAGAAGTCGAAGCTCCAGGAGCCGCCCTCACGGCCGATCCCCGACTGCCGCGCTCCGCCGAACGGGGCCCGCAGGTCGCGCACGAAGAAACAGTTCACCCACACGGTCCCGGCGACCAGCCGCGCGGCTACGCGCTCCGCGCGGTCACGGTTGCCGGTGAAGACCATCGCCGCCAGACCGTACCGGGTGCCGTTAGCCAGACCTAGCGCCTCGTCCTCGCCGTCGAACGTCTGCAGCGTGAGCACCGGACCGAATATCTCCTCGGTCAGGATCTCCGAGCCTGGCGGCGCGTTCGTGAGCAGCGTGGGCCGGTAATACAGGCCGCCGAGATCGCGATTGACGCAGCCGCCGGCGAGCAGGCGCGCGCCGTAACGCAGGGAACGGGCCACGTACCCGTCAATGCGCTCTACCTGCGCGCGGCTGATATTGGGGCCGACGTTCGTCGCCTCCTCCCTCGGGTCGCCCTGCGCGAGCGCGGCGATCCGGCCCAGCAGGCGCTGCGTGAACTCGGCGGCCACGGACTGCTCGACCAGCAGGCGAGTGCCGGCCAGGCAGACCTGTCCGGCGTTGTCGTACTGCTCGACCGCGTTGGCGACGGCCAGGTCCATGTCGGCGTCGGCGAACACCAGCAGCGCGGACTTGCCGCCGAGTTCGAGCGAGACCGGGGTGAGCTGCGCTCCGGCCGCGGCGGCCACGCTCCGGCCGGTCCCGGCCGAACCCGTGAATGCGACCCGCGCCACGTCCGGATGCGCGACCAGCGCCGCGCCTGCCTCCGCGCCGAGACCTTGCACGACATTGAACACGCCCGCAGGCAGCCCGGCATCAGCGGCGATGTCGGCGAGCAGGCTCGCGGTCAGCGGTGCCAGCTCGGGTGGCTTGGCCACCACCGCGTTCCCCACCGCGAGGGCGGGAGCAATCCGCCACGTCGCCAGCATCAGCGGTGCGTTCCACGGGGTGATAACGGCGGTGACCCCGGACGGGCACCAGGACACGTGCTGGCGGTGCTCCCTGATATCTGGCTGCTGACCGTCGAGGTGGCCGAGCCAGTCGGCGAAGAAGCGGAAGTTGTGCGCGACTCGCGGCATCACGCTGCGCCGGTGCGAGCGCAGCAGCGACCCGTTGTCGGCGGTTTCGACTTGGGAGAGTTCCTCGACCCGCTTGTCGATACCGTCGGCGATCGCGTGCAGGATCTCGGCCCGCTGCGCCGCCGGCGTCCCCGACCATCCGGCGAAGGCAGCCGAGGCGGCCCGGACGGCCATGTCGATCTCGGCTGGCCCGCCGCGGGCCACGTCGCCGATCGGCGCCTCGTCGATCGGCGAGATATCCGTGAACGTGCCGGCGGACGCGACTCGCTCGCCGCCGATCCAGTGCCTGGTGTCGACGTCCACGCCCGCTACCTGCGCTGTGCTCATAACCTTCCCAGCCGAGCTCGCGCCTTTCGGCACCTACAGATCGTTTGGACCCAAATTATCTTCGCGCGCACCGGATCCAGTCAAGTGCAGGCCGGCCCGGCCGCGCTCCACGGCCTGCCGCTCTAGCGGCCAGCCGCCGCTCTAGAGCCGCGGCGCGATCCGGCCTGCCAGCGCAGTGAGCCGGTGGCGCTCGGGCCCGGACAGGTTGCGCGTCAGCAGCGCGATCTGCCGGTCGACATCGGTCCCGGTCAACTCGATAAGCGCCCGGCCCTTGTCAGTCACCGCGACGCGGACGGATCGGCCGTCGGAGGGATCGGCGGTCCGCTGCACCAGACCACGGCGCTCGGCCCGGTCGACAAGGCCGGTGATGCTGGACTTGTCCAGGCTGAGGTACCTGGCCAATGCGGCCATCGTCGGCTCCCGGTCGCGCAGTATGCCGAGCAGCCGCGCCTGGATGATGGACAGGTCGTGATCCGCGCCGACCCGCCCCAAGATCGCCTGCACGGCAAACGACAATTGCACGAGGGCATCGGTCAGGCTGAGTTCGGCCACATCCGCGGGATCGGCTTCCATGCCGGGAGCGTACTTGACATTGGTACGTGTCACCAACTATATTAGTTGGTATCACAAACTAAATCCGGCCAGCAGGCAGGTCGGCCTATCAGGGAGGTCAGCATGCACGCCGCCCTCGTCACGTCCTTTGACCGCCCGCCGCAGTACGCAGAAGTCAACGACCCGGCGGCCCCGGCCGCGGATGAGGTCCTTGTCGATGTCCGGGCGGCCGGCCTCCATCCGCGCGTCCGATCCGGGGCGGCGGGCGCGCACTACGCCAGCAGCACGGCGCTGCCACTGATTCCCGGCGTCGATGGCACCGGCGTCCTGACCGACGGCCGGCGGGTGTACTTCGCGGCGCTCGACTCGGTCCATGGCACGATGGCTGACCAGACCGTCATCCGCCGCCGTGCGTACATCCCGCTCCCGGATACGGCCGACGACGTCACTGTCGCCGCCGCGGTCAACCCGGCAATGTCGTCCTGGGTCCCGCTGCGCCGCCGGGCCGCCCTGCAGCCGGGCCAGCGCGTCCTGGTACTCGGATCCACCGGCAGTGCCGGCCAGATGGCGGTCCAGATCGCAAAGCGCCTCGGCGCAGGCTGGGTCGCCGGCGCTGGGCGCGATCCCGAACGTCTCGCCGCCCTGCCCGGGCTCGGGGCGGACGGCACCATCTCGCTCACCGGCAGCGACGCCGAGATCGCGGCCGAGGTCCAGCAGAACGCGGCCGACACCGACATGGTCATCGACTACCTGTGGGGCGTGCCGGCGCAGCGGATACTGCCAGCCATCCTGGCCGCGCGATCAGATCCGAGTCAGCCGCTGACCTGGGTGCACATCGGGGCCATGGGCGGAGCCGAGGCCAGCGTGCCCTCAGTCGCGCTCCGGTCGCACAACCTGACGATCCTCGGCAGCGGCCAGGGCGCAGTGTCAACCGCCGATTTCGTCAAGGAGATCGCCGCGCTGATCGACGAGATCGCCGCGGGCGGGCTCACGATCAACGCGCTGCCGGTGCCGCTCAGGGACGTCGAAGCCGTCTGGGACTCGCCAGAGAGCCGGACGAACCGCGTCGTCTTCCAGCCCTGAGCCCGCCCCGTCAACCAGCGCACCCTCCCCGAGTGCGAGAAACGCCAGGCCGCGGGGGCGAGCACAAAGCCCGCACCCCGCGGCCCGGATCCGGGACTGCGCGTCAGCCGCTGAGCTGGGAGTAGATCTGCTCTGCCACCGACGGGACGACATCGGAGTCGGTGACGGCCGGCTTCTCGAAGTTCTGCGAGAAGAAGTCGGCGGCCGCAACCGGGTCGCTGATGGTGTTGAGCTCACTCACCAGCGCCTGGCCGATCTCCGAGGAGTTGTAGTACAGCAGGTCGGACAGCTGGGTCATCATGTCCTGCGCCGGGTTGCCCGTGATGATGTTGGAGTCGGGCTCGGCCGAACCGATTGGCGTCCAACCGATCAGGCCCCCGCCGCCGGTCCCCACGGACTCGGGGTTGCCAGTCGACTCGCCGTCCACACACGAGGCGATGCCGGCGGCCGCGGCATCCGAGTACCCGTTCTCCACCAGGTACTGGCCAACGGCCAGCAGGTAGTTGCCACTGGCGATGTCCTGCTGCACGTCCGCCTGCAGGCTTGCCGAGCCGTTCCCTGCGGATGACTGGGACTGCGCTGAGGACTGCTGGGCCGACTGCTGGCTGCCGCTGCTCTGCTGGCTGCCGGTGCCCTGGTTGCTCCCGGCGCTCCGGTTGCTCCCGGCGCTCCGGTGGGTGCCGGCCCTTGGGTGACTGCCGGCGGTCTGCGGTCTGCCGGTGCTGAGGTGGCGCGGTATTACGAGCACCAGGCCGACGCGGATCACGTTTGGGTTGCTGATCTTGGACTTGTTCTGCCAGTACAGCTGGTGCCATGCGCTGGCGCGGCCAAAGAACCGCAACGCGATCCCCGAGAGAGTGTCTCCCGGCTGGACCCTGTAGGTGGTGAACGAAGCGGCCGTGCGGTGCACCGCTGCGTCGAGTTGAGCACTGATCGGGTGCGTGGTCGCGGCTACCGCGGCCGCGTGCACACGGGGGGTGGTGGCTGCGAGTGCCTGCGGTGCCGCCGCGAGCGCCCCGGACACCGCGAGTGCCGGGACGGCTATGCTCGCCCGTTTTGCGACCTTCTGCACTCGCGACGGTCGACGGTGCCGCCCTCGCCTCTGAGCAATCTTGCTGGTGCTGCGTAGGGGTGCCGAACCCAAGATCTGCCTTCCGACGTATCCCGCCCGGTTACGCGGCGAACTCCACCTCTCGCCGGGCCTGACTTTCTTCTCATGGATACCGTAGCAGGATGAATCAGGCAAACAGCAAATCAAGTCTACTACATGGACAAACACGGAACTAGAGAGTAGCCTCGGAGGGGGCTACAAGAGATTTGACCCGTTTAGCCGGTTCCGGGCTTAGACCGCCGGGCCAGCACCGCCAGCTGGCCCTTCGCCAACCGCCCGGCCGCGGTCGGCGAGCACTCGGCCGCCGTCCCAGGTCACTCCGACCTGCCGGTAGTAGCCGCCGATAATCTCCTCGACGCTCAGCCGCGAGAGCTCCTCGGTCGGCGAGTCGAACAGCTCGAGGGACGCCTCGCCGCGCCAGGCCTGGCCAGCCTCGAAGCTGGCGCTACCGGACTGGACAAGCTCGTCCAGCGAGTCAGGCGCTCCCTTCGCGATCGAGGGCATCCAGCGATGATGTGCCATCGGGTGCGCGTTGACGAAGCCGTTGTGCGCGGACTCCTCGCGGAGCGTCACCACCGCCTGGGCCAGCCGGCGATCGGCGGCCGCGAGCGTGCCGGCGAACCGCCCGCCCGGCGCGATGCGCGGAGGCGCCCGCCCGAACGGGTGCGGCCGGGTCTGGCGGATCGAGCCGAGCTTCTTCGGATAGCCCTGGTGCAGTCCACGGACGAGCGCGAAATCCGCGTCGACCCAGATGTAGGCGCAGCGGGAGTACACGCGGCCTTCGAAACTGCAGCGGACGACGCAGAAGCACTCGCGGTACTGGGCGCGGACCGGGTCGAGCAGTTCCGCTCCATCGTCACCGCAGGACTGCCAGTCCGCCCAGATCAGCGCGACCGCGCCGGGGTCGTCGGGGGCGGGTTCCAGCGGAGCGGGCAGCAATTCGGCGACCCTCGCCGGGTCGGTACGGTACTCCACGGTTAGCAGATCGCCTGAATAGTGCCAGGGCGGCGGCGGCAGGAGCGAGGATCTCCCGGTAGCGGTCCGCGGGTAGAAGAATCCCTGAACGTGACTCATGCCTGCTCCCTGGTCGCGCATGTCCAACAGGATCGGATCGTAAGCCGGCCGGCGCGACCCTTGCCCGGGCTGCAGCCGGCCGTTTACGCTGCGGTATCGATTGTTTGTATCCAAACGTTCATAGTGGGCCTGGAGCAGACGTGACGCAATCCTCGAGCGCTTCGGCCGTCGCGGAACGGCTCGCCGCACAGGGCATCGACGTCATCCGGATCTCGTATCCGGACCTCATCGGCGTCGACCGCGGTCGCGACGTACCGGTCAGTGAGCTCCCCGCGGTGGCGCAGCATGGGCTCTCGTTCTGCCGGGCCGTGTACCACACCTCGCCGCGTGGCGACGTGGTCCCGGTCCAGGGTGGTCTCGAGCAGGGCCTGCCCGACATCTGCGTCTACCCGGACTTGACGACCGTCACCGCCCTGCCCTGGGAGACCGGCGTCGCGTGGTGCCTGGGCGACGCGATGACCACCGAGGGCGGGCCCGCGCCAGAGGCGCCGCGCACGGTCGCCCGCAACGTCACCCGCCTGCTCGAGCGCGAGGGCTACACCCCCATTTGCGGGCCCGA
>JASHUG010000036.1 GCA_030040155.1 Streptosporangiaceae bacterium
GCGCTGCGCGAGGAGCGTGCGGTAGTCGAGGTGATAACGGACCGGCTTGTCGAAGGTGTAGGCCTCGACCGCGAACAGGCTGGCATCGCGCGCCGCGTGGACAAGCGCCGGCGTCCATTCGGTGTCGCCGGAGTACGCGAAGCTCGACGCGCCGTCCTCGACCCTGAGCGCAAGCGAGGGTGCGCCTGAGGCGTGGACGACCTGCCAGGACCGCAGGTGCAGCGCGCCGAGATCAGCGGATCCGCCGGGCTCGACCTCGATGACGGGGACGGCGAACCGACGCGAAACCTCGCTCGAACCGGGGAACAGGGCCTCCATCGTGTCTGTCAGCCGCGCCCGCGTGCCGGGTGGCCCGTAGACCCGCAGCGGCCGGTTGCGGCGGGAGAACTGGCCGTCGAGGATCAGGAACGGCAGTCCGCCGAAATGATCCCCGTGCAGATGCGTGAGCGCGACGACGTCAACGGACTGCGGATCGATGTCCTGGGAGCGCATCGCCGCGAGGCTGGTCGCGCCGCAGTCGATAAGCGCGACCTGGTCATGCGACGTGACCCTGATGCAGGTCTGGTAGCGGCCTCCGCTGCCGAAGGCGTCACCGCTGCCGACGAAGCGCACCTGCACCGATCCATCATCGCCCACTGCGCGCGCCGTGTTCGCGCCCCGCCAGGTTCGGCGTCATGAAGGGGCGAGAACCTCGTCGAGGGCTTGGAGGAGCAGGTCGGCGTGTTCGTGCCGGAATACCAGGGGCGGCCGGATCTTGAGCACGTTTCCGGCCGGGCCGGTTGTGCCGAGCAGTATTCCCCGCTCGCGCATCGCCTCGGTCACCTGGCGGGCGTGTGCGGCCGCTGGCCTGCGCGCCTCATCGGCCAGCTCCACGCCCAGCAGGAGGCCTTCGCCCCGGATGTCACCGACCAGGGGGTGGCGTCCGGCGAGCGTCAGCAGGCCCTGCCGGAGGTAGGAGCCCACTTTCGCCGCGTTGGCCAGCAGGCCTTCATCCTCGATGACGGTCAGGACCGCGAGCGCGGCCGCGCAGGCTACCGGGTTACCGCCAAAGGTACTGAACAGCTCGACATCGCCCGGAATGGCCTCGAGCAGCTGGGACCTGACCACCAGGGCGGCGACCGGGAAACCGTTGCCCATTGGCTTGCCCATCACCACCATGTCAGGCGTGATCCCTGACGCCTGGAAACTCCATAGGTGCGTCCCGTACCGGCCGTGACCGGCTTGCACTTCGTCGGCCACCACGAGCCCGCCGAGCTTCACCGTCCGCCGGGCTGCTTCCCGCAGGTAGGCCGGAGGTGGCGCCAGGATGCCGTCCGCGGTGAAGGCCGGATCGAGGTAGAGGGCGGCGAAGCCGTGATCGCCGAGCGCCACGGCGGCGTCATCGATGCGCCCGGCATACCGCTGCACCCACCCGTCCTCTTCGCGACGGTACGGGCCGCGGTACCCGTCAGGTGCGGGGATCGTCGCAACGTGGGCAGGCTGCTGTCCCTCGGCCCACTCTTCGGGGGACAGGGCGTGCGTGGCCTCGGTCAGCCCGTGGTACGCGCTGGCGGTCACGACGGCGCCGGCCCGCCCGGTGGCCGCGCGCGCGATCCGCCAGGCTAGGTCGTTGGCCTCGCTGCCGGAGTTCACGACCATGACGGCGTCCAGCTCCGGCGGCAGGGTGGATTTGAGCCGCTCGGCGAGCTCGACGATCGCCTCGTGGAGATAGCGGCTGTGGGTGGCGAGCAACTGCTGCTGCTCTGTCACGGCCTGGACGACCCGTGGGTGGCTGTGCCCGGCCACGGGCACGTTGTTGTAACAGTCGAGGTAGCGTCGGTCGTCGGCATCGAACAGCCAGACGCCCTCGCCGCGGACGAGGTGCACCGGCTGGGAGTAGAACAGCGGAGACCGGGGCAGCGCCCGGCGGCGGCGCTCGAGCAGGGCGCCGGTGACAGATCTTCGATAGGGCAGCTGACGGCAGGCGTCGCGGAAACGCCGCCCGACAGTGTCTATGCCTGCCGCCTCGATCGCGTCGAGGAAGGCGCGAGCTCCGGGTTCGCCGCTCGCCGCGTACGCGGCGTTGTCCGGGTACATCCCGCATCGCCAGGCGGTAATGGCGACCTCAGCGGCAAGCCTGGCCGCGACGAGGTCCGCGAGCAGCCAGGCCTCCTCGTCTTCGAGCGGCGTCACCGAGACGTAGCCGCCGATTATCGCGTCTGCGGCCTCGATCGCATCGCCGCGGCCGTGCAGCACATCGGCGACCGCGACCGCGAGGTCGCAGACCAGCGGCGCGTGGGTCATGTCCCCGAAGTCCACGATCCCGCTGACCAGCAGGTCATCGTCGAAGAGCACGTTGTCGAGGCTCATGTCGCCGTGGATCACCTGTGCGCGAAGCCCAGGCAGAACCGGCGCGACCCGGGCGTCGAACCGGTCCAGAATCCATTCGAGCTGAGCGCGGCGCGTTCCGTCGGAGACATGGCTGAGCAGCGGGCGGATCTTGGGCAGCTGGGTGATGTTCCACAAGATCTCGTAGTCGGCGGCGGGGTGGAAAAAACCACGCAGCGCCCGCCCGAGGCGGGCCGTGATCTGCCCATGGGACCGGATGGCCTGCGTGGTGAGCGCTGTGTTCACCCTGACCTGCCCGGGCAGGAACGTGAAGAGCCGAGCCGGGTAGATCCGGCTCTCGGGACCCGGCACCTCGAGCCAGGCCTCTCCAGCCGCCGTCGGCAGGGCGCGCATCACCGGCAGGCCCGGATCCACCCGCTCGATGTGGAGTAGCGCAGCGGCCTGCATCGCCAGGACGGACCCGTCGTCCGCCGGGTTCGAGATCTTGAACAGGAAGCGTTCCCCGTTGCCCGTGTCCACCCGGAAGTTCTGGTCGCGTTCGCCTGAGAGGGGCTCAAGGGAGAGCGACTCGAGGCCGAAGCCGTCCCGCAGGATCTGCCTGGCTGCCTGCGCACCGAAGGCTGGCGGCGTGCTCTCCAAGGGGTCAGGGCGCTGCACCATAGGCCCGAAGGCTATCTTGCAGGCGGGCCAGCCAACCACCGCTAGGCGTCGCCGGCGCCCCGCATGCTCCGCCGGCAGCATGGTAGACAGGCAGACAGCCCGGCACGCGAAACGACTCAGACCCCAGGAGGCCCCCATCAGTGCCGATGAACTGACACTCAAGCATGTCCAGGCAGCGGCGGAGCGGCTGGACGGCGTGGCGCATCGCACCCCGCTGATCACCTCGGCCACGCTGGACGCTGAGTGCGGCGCGACGATCATGCTCAAGCCCGAGTCCTTCCAGCGCAGTGGCTCGTTCAAGTTCCGCGGTGCGTACAACCGCCTGAGCCAGCTCACCGAGGCAGAACGGACGGCCGGCGTGGTCGCGTACTCGTCGGGCAATCACGGAGCGGCGGTCGCGCTGGCGGCGCGCCTGCTTGGCATCCCGGCCGTGATCGTCGTTCCGGCCACGGGCTCCGCGCTCAAGCTCGCGGCCATCGCCGGGTACGGCGCGCAGTTGCGGCCCTACGACCCGGCGTCGGAGCGCCGCGAGGAGGTGGCGGCGGAGATCGCGGCCGAGCGCTCGATGACAATCATCCGGCCGTTTGACGACTACGCCGTGATGGCGGGCCAGGGGACTGTCGGCCTGGAATTGGCCGGACAGGCCGGCCCGCTCGATTTCGTGCTCGCGCCGGTCGGCGGCGGCGGGCTGATCGCCGGCGTGGCGACCGCGGTCAAGGAACTGCAGCCGGGCGCCGCGGTTATCGGCGTGGAGCCCGAGGACGCGGGCGACACCAGCGAGTCGCTGCGGGCGGGGCAGCGGGTGAGCATAGGGGAGCCGGCCACGATAGCCGACGGTCTGCGCGCGAGCCAGCCGGGCGAGCTCACATTCCCGATCAACGCCCGGCTGCTGGACGACGTCGTCACGGTGCCGGAGCCGGCGATCATCGAGGCGATGCGGTTCTGCTTCACGCGACTCAAGATCGTTATCGAGCCGAGCGGTGCGGTCACGCTCGCGGCCTTGCGGGCGGGACTCGTCCCGGTTGCGGGACGGGTCGGCGTTGTCTTGTCAGGCGGCAATGTAGACCCGGCTGACTTCGCCGCGCTGCTCGCTAGCTGATGCGGACCGGCGCTGACACGGGCTGGAAGCCCACCAGGCGCAACGCCATCTGAACGTAGCGATCCTGCAGGTCAGCCAGGGTCATCGGGTGATTCGCCCTCGTCCACTCGCTGATGTTGGCGCATGTCGTCGCGATCACGTTCGCGGTGAGTGCCGCAGCCGCGCGATCCTGGGAGGCGACCAGGGTGAACGTCCCGTCCCTGACGCCTGCCTCCACGACATCGGTGAGCCGGTCCCTGAGCCGTCGCCGGATCGCGGTGATCTCTTGGCGCCCCTTGGCGGTCAGGGCCGTGAAATCGCGGTTGGCGACCCTGGATTCCTTCCGCTGGCCGGCCGCCTGGGCCACCAGGAGACGTACGGCGGCCGCCAGCTGGCACGCTGGCCGGTCACCGACCTGCGCCAACGCCGTTGCCAGTTCGCCGTCGACCCGCAAGTGCACGTCCCTGACGAGGACGTACAGCAACTGGTCCTTCGAGGCGAAATGGTTGTAGAGCGCGCCCGGCGAGAGCCCGCAGGCGGATGTGATGTCGCGCACAGTAGTCCCAGCCGCGCCGCGTGCGTAGAAAAGGTCGATCGCCGCCTCCGCGATCCGGGCCTGGATGCTCGTACCGCCTATGGGCAGGCGGGCGCCGGACCGTGGCGGCGTCTCGGCGCTCATTGCCATCCTTGATCAGCTTGGAAGCAGGTACGTTCTTTGACGCGTGCTTCGCCGCGCCGGTTGTCAGCCAAACTCTTGACATCTACCGGCTCGTCAGCGTACGACTGTATAGCTGTATGAACGCTTGTTTATGTCATGCAGTCCTGGCGCGTCCGCTGTGACGGCCGCGGAAGCGTGCCACAGAGACCCGGGCCGATCCCCCTCCTCCCGGCCCGGGTCCGGCACCTTTCCGCCTGTTCTCGCGCTCCGGCCGGATGAGGCTCTGTCGACGGCGGTCTTCGTCAGGCGCCAGCGGGGAGCCCGGCCAGCGCTTGCTCGATGGCCTGGTCACTCAGCTGCAGATCCCTGAGCTCGCCGGCCAGGTACTCACCGTAGGCGGCTAGATCGAGCAGACCGTGCCCGCAGAGCGCGGTGAGGATGACCTTCTCCTCGCCGGTCTCCTTGCAGCGCAGGGCTTCCTCGATGCACGCGGCGACGGCGTGGGTGGGCTCGGGCGCCGGGACGATGCCCTCCGTCCGCGCAAACCGGAGGCCGGCCGCGAAGCACTCGTTCTGCGGCTTGGCCACGGCCTCGATCAGCCCCAGTTCGTAGATGTGCGAAAGCAGTGGCGACATCCCGTGGTAGCGCAACCCGCCAGCGTGGATGGGGTCGGGAATGAACTCGTGCCCGAGCGTGTGCATCTTGAGCAGCGGAGTGAGTCCGGCAGTGTCGCCGAAGTCGTAGGCGTAGATGCCCCTGGTGAAGGATGGGCACGCGGCTGGCTCGACCGCCCGGATCACCGGACTCATCCGGCCGGCCAGCTTCTCCCTGAGGAACGGGAAGGCAAGCCCGCCGAAGTTGGAGCCGCCGCCGGTACAACCCACGATGACATCCGGAGTGTCACCGGCGAGGGCTAGCTGCTTCAGCGCCTCCTCGCCGATGATCGTCTGGTGCATCAGCACGTGGTTGAGCACGCTGCCGAGCGCGTAGCGGGCGTCGGGGTCCGAGGCTGCCCGCTCGACCGCCTCGCTGATGGCAATCCCGAGGCTGCCGGTCGAATCGGGGTGGTCGGCCAGCACCGCTCGCCCGGACGAGGTTTCCTCCGACGGGCTCGGATACACTGTCGCTCCGTAGGTCTCCATTAGCATCTTGCGGTAGGGCTTCTGGTCGTATGACGCCCTGACCATCCACACGTCAAGCTGCAGGCCGAAGAGCGCGGACGCGAACGCAAGCGCGCTACCCCACTGGCCCGCGCCTGTCTCCGTTGTCAGCTTGGTCACGCCCTCGGGGCGTTGTAGTAGGCCTGCGGCACTGCCGTGTTCGGCTTGTGCGAGCCTGCCGGGCTGCCGCCCTCGTATTTGTAATAAATGCGCGCGGGCGTACCCAGATCCTGCTCGAGTCGGCGTGCACGGAAAAGCGGCGTCGGCCGCCACAGCCGATAGACGTCGATGACCTCTCCCGGAATCTCGATGTGCCGTTCCGGCGAGACCTCTTGCGCGATCAGCGCAGCAGGAAACAGCGGTGCCAGGTCATCGGGGCCGACCGGCTGACCGGTGCCAGGGTGCAGCGGCGGCGGGGGCGGAGACGGCAGGTCGGCGATCACGTTGTACCAGTGGCGCGGCATCTCGGACTCTTGCAGAACGTACTTGACCTGGTGATCCATGAGTTCCTCCGCTCGCATGCCTAGCACTGGGAAGGTTCGGGAAACGTCCCGGCTGCCGTAACGCTAGCGGACAACTGTCCAGGCCAGGAAGTGCCCGGCTTAGCGACTCATAAGGCCAATTCGAGACTTCGGCGGCTGCATCCGCTTTTCGCGGTCGGCTCCGCAACCGCTGCCGCAGGTTCAGATTTCCGTGGATTCTTCGACGCCGGACTCTCCTGGCCGTGCGTTCTCTTGCCGAGCCGATGACATTGGTCTCCTCGTGGGTTACCGGGGGATTGCGGTCGCGAGTCGGCCCGTTTCCAGCCATCCGTTGCTGTCCTCGATCACGAAATCGCGCCGACGAAAGACGATCACCCGACGGAAAGTGCCGAGCTCCTGCGCTGCCGGTATGGGTCCTGCGGACGGGTTGCGGTGGGTTGGCGTGCATGCGATGGTTGGCCGGAGGGCCTGTCCGCGATGGCGTCCGCGCGTGCCAGCCGGGCAGGGCCTGGTGATCTTCGCGGCCGGTCCCACCAGCGAGGACCCGAGCCCGTGAAGCTGGGTCCTGGCAGGCTCGCTTCGCGGGCATGCGCTGCATGCCGGTCGTGATGAGCACGTTGGTGGTACAGGTGGGGGGGAAGATTTTTTTGGCGGGGTGGCGGCAGCGGTGAAATTCAGCCGGAGGCCCGCTGACAAGCGGGCGGAGGACAACCTCCGCGAACCCTCGGCCGAGGAGTGGCTGAGCGAGTTCAGGCCGGTGCGGCCAGATGCGCTCACGTCCGCTGACCGGGATGCCGAGCAGGCCGAGCGGCGGCACGCCGAGCATCGCCCGCAGCCGGGGATGACCGGGCCCGATCGGGGCTACCGTCCCGATCAGCGGTCTGATGAGGTCCGGAGTGTGCGTCCCGACCGATACGGCGATGGCCCGCCGGACCGGTACGCCGGTCCAGCGCCCGACCGGCGGCGCGGGCGCGCACCAGGCGACGAGTCACGGAGCGACCACCGGCGCGATGAGTTCGCGGGCCACCATCCGGATGAGTTCGCGCGCCCCCGTCCCGATGAGTTCGCGCGCCCCCGTCCGGATCAGTTCCGCGGCCCGCGCGCCGATCAGTTCCGTGACGCTCGCGCCGATCAGTTCCGTGATCCCCGCGCCGATCAGTTCCGTGACCCGCGTGCCGAGCAGACCCGCGGGCCGCGAACAGACCAGTTCCGGGCTCCCCGCTCCGAAGACCGACCTGATCAGAATCGCGGACACAGCCGGGACCAGCGGTCCGACTACCGCCAAGACCTGCTCCCCGCCTATCGGCAAGACCGGCTTCGTGACCAGCAGGCGCCACCTAGCCGGCCGCGGCTGCATGAAGACCATCGCCGCCCGCCGCGCCCTGACTATCCGTCCGCGCGGCAGCCGCCAGTCGAACTCGGCAACCAGCCGGATGAGCGGCGCATGCCAGCGGTACGGCCGCCGGCGACGGGTCCGGCACATCCCGGCATCCCCGAGAGGATCGAGCGCCAGGCCGGTCCGCGCCTGGACAGGGCCGACGGGCCGCCAGTGCCCTACGACCGTGGCAGTACGCTCGGCGAGCGATCCAACGGTTTTCGGGACGAGCCGCTTTACTCGCGGCTGGTCGAGAGCAGGCCGCCGCTCGGCCGTGATCCGCGGGTCGACGGGCCCAGGGCGCCAGGCCACAACGGCTCGGCTGGTTACGAGAACCTCAGGCCGCTGCCAGCGGATGATCATGCTCGGTTGCCATCCGCGGCCAGGACGGGCGACAGGCCCTTTCTCCCGCCGTTTTCCGACGGTGAGCCCGCGCAGGATGAGTACGGTTTCCGGCGCTCAGTCCAGGACCCGCAAAGGGTTGTTGACGAGGACTCGGAGCCCACTGTCCCGCTGCCCGTCATCCTCCCTGGCCCCGCATCAACCCGGCGGCCGCCGCAGGCCGAAGCGCCTCGTCGGCCATACGTCCTGCCGGGTGCTGCATCAATCCCGCGGCCACCGCGGATCGAAGCGCCCCGCGGTCCGTTCGAGCCGGCGACGACTGCGGGTTCAACCAGCATCACCGGGTCAATGGAGCCACTGCCGCCGTACTCGAATGGCGCGCCGCGCGGAGCGGGTTCAGTTCAGAATGGCACGTCGGGCGAACCGGATGGGCCGGCTATGGCCTCAGGTTATCCGCTACCGCGTGACCTCGCTGAACCGCTAGGCGGCCAACCGGGCCGCCCGATCCCGGAGGCCGCCAGCGAGAAGCTGGAGCAGATCAAAGATCTGTACCTCACCGCCGAGGCGATCGGCGAGGACGCACTCGACAAGCACTTCGAGCAGGTGAGTCAGCGTCAGCAGGAGCTGATCAAGGAGTTCTTCGAGCGGTCACGCCCAGCAAACGGGGCCGCCCCCTAGGCATCCGTCAGCGGCCGCATTGCGACCTCAGGAAAGCCCTGCCCACCGGGCCCGGAACGCCTCGCGCAGCCTGGCCGCGTCATCCTCGGTTATCTTGACGAGCTCGGCACCCAGGTCGCCGTACTCCCATTCAACGATCGCCGAGTCAGGCATCCAGCCGAGGTCTCGGCGAAGCGTCTGGTCCACCGGGCCGTCAGGTTCGTAGATGCGGCGAGCCAGGCCCGACGGCATTCTCGCTTGTCCACGGCCGACGGCGATCACGGCGTAGTACTGGATCTCGGGGGTCACCGCACCCCCTTGCCGAAGTCGGCTATCTCCGCACAGTAGGGCGGGGCCTTGGCTTCGGCCGCTGCCGCGACCTGCCGGGCTCGGAGCCGGGCGCGCTCGGCGGACGGCGTTGCCGGGTCCGTGATCGTGCGGTAGGCCTCGTGCGTTCCGGCGAGGACATCCCAGCTAGCGAACGTGTGGAACTGGATCTCGAAGGACAAGCCGCTTGCCGGATCGCGCCAGCGCGTCCAGATGCCCTTGTATTCAGGGCTCTCCCACCGGTTGCGCCGCGCCTCGAGCTCGAAGCCCTGCGTCTTGAGCTTCCGGTGCACGAGCCAGGTGCCCTCGGTGAAGGACTCAGGGTCGAACGCGAAAGCGTACCTGACGACATCACAGATACTGGCTGCGAGCTCGTCGGCGGTGCGGTCCGGGTGCCGGGCGATAAGCCTGGCCAGCTTGGCCGAGATGCGCTCGGCCGACTTGAGGCTGTTTGCGTCACTGCCGGGCGCGAGGCCGCCGCGGCTCAGCTGGTGCGCGATGCGCCTGATCACTGGCGTTAGCCCGCTCGCTCCGTAGGCGCCGACATCGGTTCGGCCCTCTGCGGCCCGGCCGTCAGCCAGCAATCTGGCGACCACTTCGCTGGCCTGAGCGCTGAGCTGGCCAGTTCCGGCCGGGCGGTCACGGATCCGGCGATCGCCACGGTCGCTCCGCTCGTTCGCGCTCGGAGACCTTTCCGGCGGCCCGGCAGCGGGTCTCAGTTCGCGGTGCGGCTGAGTTCCGTTCTCCGCTGCCTGCGGAAGAGCGTACGGGTCCTGCCAGGCTCCGGCCGGGTCGTAGCGGCGGCCGGTGCGATCGGCTGGCGCGCTTGTATCCGGAGCCGGTGCCGTATCGGCGATCGCCTGCCCGCCGCCATCAGCCTCGCCGCTCGGGTGTGAGGGCCGGGATGAAGCGTCCACGCCATCGCGCTCCGGCGCGGGGAGGCCGAGCTCAAGTTGCTTCAGGCGATGCGGCAACGGCTTGGCCATGCCGCCGTCCTCGTAGGGCGAAGACGGGTGGCCGTCGGGCAGCCGGTCAAGACGCGATCTGAGATCCGCAAGAGATCCGCGCGTGCGCTGGTCGCGAGTCCGAGGTTCTGGCTCCGGACGGCGAGCCGGGATGACCTGCTCGGTGCCCGGTGCGGGAGTTTCGGATGCGGGCGGGCCATCCTCCGGCAGTGGAGGGCTGGCGGGCCCGGCTGACGCGTGCCGGTCTGAAGACTCGGCTGCGGCGGCCGCAGACTGCTGGTTCGGCTGCGAAGGCGGTGGTCTCGTTGGTTCGGCGGGTGCTGGCGGCACAGGCGCGGGAGCAGGCGGTGTTGACGGCGCCGGCGCAGGCGGCGCGGGCAGACTCGACCCGCCGGGCCGAGCCTGCGGCGGCCGCTCGAACAGCGAGCCTGGCCGCGCTTGCCCGCCAGGCTGGGCATAAGGATCGCCGTTCAGGTCGGGGAGGGGGCGCAAGGGAGGTTCAGGTAGCACCGGCCACCGCGGGGCCCCGTTCGCGGCCGAGGAATGGCCGTTACGGCTGGGTCGCTGGCCGCCAGGCTCCCGCGGGGGCACGGCGCGGCCGCCTTTCGCGGCGCTGCCGTTCCCGTTGCTGGCCAGGTCGATGCGCGGCAAGTCGACTGTCTTGTCCCGCGGGTCCTCGGGTTGGTCCCACGGCTGAGCCGGCCCTGGCATAGCGCAATCTCCCGCCTCCTGGCGACCCGCTCATCGTAGTGTCACTTCGGACTTTTTGGGCGGGCCCTTGACCAGGCTGAGCACCTGCCGGGCCGGCCTTCATGGGCTCAGTGAGGCGACTGCGGCCAGGTCAGCGCCGGTGCGCCGCGAAACGGGCGGGGCGATGGCAGGCAGCACGAAGATCATTCAGGGGTCGCGGGAAGTATGCACCCCGTGGCCGACCCCAGCCCGATCCTGGCGCCGCCCTCGCCTGCCGCAGTGGCGGTGATCGTAATCTCGTCCCCGTCCTGCAGCCACCCACGAGACGACCCGTCAGGGAGGGGAACGGGCTCCGCCCCGCCCCAGCCGAGTTCGATTAGCGAGCCTTGCCCGGTTCGATCTGGACCGCTGACGGTGCCGGAGGCGTACAGATCGCCCGTGCGCAGGGACGCGCCGTTGACGGTCATGTGCGCGAGCATCTGGGCCGGGCTCCAGTACATGGCCGAGTACGGCGGCCTCGTGATCACGTGCCCGTTCAGCCGGACCTCGAAGTCGATGTCCAAGCCCCAGTCGCTGGACTCGGTGAGATAGCCGATCAGCTCCGCATCCCGCGACGGCGGCCGGACGCGGGCATGCTCCAGGGCAGCAAGCGGCAGGATCCACGGAGCGATCGTGGTGGCGAACGACTTGCCGAGGAAGGGCCCGAGCGGGACGTACTCCCAGGCCTGGATGTCGCGGGCGGACCAGTCGTTGACCAGGCACACGCCGAATACGTGCTCGGCGAATCGACCGGCAGGAACCGGCTCGCCCAGGTGTGACGGCGCGCCGACAACGAAGCCCAGCTCGGCCTCGAAGTCCAGCCGCACGCACGGGCCATAGGTCGGGCGGTCAGCTCCGGGAGGTCGCATCTGGCCGCACGGGCGGCGAACGTCCGTCCCGGACACGACGACCGTGCCCGCGCGGCCGTGATAGCCGATCGGGAGGTGCTTCCAGTTCGGAGTCAGCGGCTCGGAGTCCGGCCGGAAGATCCGGCCGATGTTACTGGCATGGTGCTCGGACGCGTAGAAGTCGACATAGTCAGCGACGGTGAACGGCAGCCGGAGGCTGACGTTCTCGGCGGGGACCAGCAAGTCCTCGATCACCGGTCGGCAGGTCTCGTCGGACAGCCAGCGCGTGATCTCGGCTCGGACCCCCGACCACGCACCGTCACCGGCCGCGAGGAACTCGTCCAGGCTGCCGCTCCTGAACAAGTGCGCCCGGCCTGGCATAACCCGGTCGGTGGCCGTCGTCAGGTCGAGGACGCAGTCGCCGATCGCGACGCCCACGCGGTACTCATCCGCGTGGTGGGCGGCGGTGTAGGACCCGTAAGGGAGGGCGGCCAGACCGAACGGGTGCTCCGGGGGGATCCCGAGCCACTCTGCCGTCTGCGCCATGCTGTTCCTCCGCGCCGTAGCGACCGCCAGGCGGTCGGCTCAGCCCTTGCTGACCAGGCCAAGCGTAACGAGGTCGGTGACTGGCTCGTCGGTGCTGCAGGTGCCGAATGACGTAAAGAGGCTTCGCGCGCCGGCCGCGGCATCGGGTGTGAGCTCGCTGACGCCGCGAGCCACACGGTTCGCGTCCTGGTCGGCCAGTACCCCGGCCACGTCCGGCACGTCAGAACCCTCAAGCGCGGCGACAACGGCGAGGAGCACGTTCAGGAACCCGTGATGCTCAAAGCCCGTGTCGGCGGCCCGATGCCGGACGGCGTGATGCAGCCCGGCCGTGCACTTGAACGCCAGCCGCTGATCCGCCAGCAGGATCAGGCACCGCGCCAGCGTCGGTTCGTCAGGGAACGCCTCGGCCGTGACTCCGCCGGTCCGCAGCTTGGCCAGGTAGCGGTGCTCGGACAGGGCATGGACGGCGTCGGAGTTCAGCTGGGCGGCCGGTATCTCCGCGAACGCGGTCGCCCCGACCAGCGGCGTCTCGTCCAGGCGGGCGACCAGCCTTGCGACGGCCACCTCGGTGTTGGCCGCCTGCCGGTCTACGGGCACTTCGACCGCCCGCAGCCTGAGCCGCGGATCCGCGAACACCGCGTCCGCGGCAGCATCGAGGCTGTCGGCGCCGCCGGGCAGCACCAGCGCGAGATCCAGTTCGGCGACGTTAGCAGCGGTCAGGGCGGCCGAGAGCTGGGTGATCTTGGTGTCGGCGCAGACAAACGGGCCCGACATATCGCCGTACCAGGCCTGCTGGTGCCTGAGGTGACCGGCGACCGCGTCCGGCATCGCCAGCGAGGCAGGCGGAAACAGCGATGCGTCATCAAACAGCCCGCTAAATATGTCGCCCGCCATGAAGGTGCCTTCCTGCCCTGCCGCCGGGATGCCACGTTACCCCGGTGGCAGAGCAGTTCGCGGCCTGATGCCGTCTGGCGCATCACTGCCGCTTTGTCTACGATCGTGTCATGACTGAACGTTCAGACAGGGCGGAAGAGGCTGCGCGGCCGCCGGCGGCCGGCGTACCGGACCGGGCCAGGGTCGTCATCGTCGGCGGCGGCGTGATCGGCTGCAGCATCGCCTACCACCTGGCTCACCTGGGCTGGACCGACGTCGTCCTGCTCGAGCAGCATCGGCTGACGGCCGGAACCACCTGGCACGCGGCCGGGCTCATCACCTCGGCCGGCATGACCGACGAGACTGCACTGTTCTTCAGCCGGTACTCACGCGATCTGTACGCACGGCTTGAGCAGGAGACCGGCCACTCCACCGGGTTCCGGCCGGTCGGCCACATCTCGATCGCCACCACGCCGCAGCGGCGCGAGGCGCTGCGGCGGGAAGCCGACTGGATGCACGGCTTCGGCGTGGAGGACACCGAGATCTCGGCCAGGGAGATCGCGGATATGTGGCCGCTGGCCAGGACCGATGACATCCTGACTGGCTTCTATGTCGCGGACGAGGGCCGGGCCGACCCCGTTGGCGTGGCAACCGCGCTGGCCAAGGGGGCGCGACAGCTCGGGGTCCGGATCGTCGAGGGAGTCGCGGCGACCGGAGTCGAGACGAGGGCACGGCGGGTCACCGCGGTGCTGACCGAGGCCGGCCGGATCGAGACCGAGTACGTGGTCAACTCGGCCGGGATGTGGGCCAGGCAGTTCGGCGCGCTCGCGGGCGTGTCGGTGCCGCTCCAGGCAGCTGAGCACTACTACCTGCTGACCGACACGGTGCCCGGCATGGATCCTGACCTGCCGGTGATCGAGGACCCCGACAACTACGGCTACTACCGGCCGGAGGGCGACGGCATGCTGGTCGGCCTGTTCGAGCCGGTCGGCGCGCCGTGGTCGCTTGACGGCGTCGCCAGCGACTTTTCCTTCGGCAAGCTGCCGCCTGACTGGGACCGGCTCGAGCCGTTCCTCGGGCCGGCACTGGCCAGGATCCCGTGCTTGGCCGAGACCGGCGTGCGGACGTTCTTCTGCGGGCCGGAGTCGTTCACCGCGGACGTCAAGCCGCTGATCGGGCCGGCGCCCGAGCTGGACGGTTACTTCGTCGCGGCCGGACTGAACTCGCTCGGGATCCTGTCTGGCGGTGGAGTGGGCAGCGTGGTCGCGCAGTGGATCGTGGACGGCGTGCCTCCGGTCGACACCGCGCACATAGCGATCGACCGGACCGCGACCTACGAGACGTCACGCAAGTTCCGTGCCGCCCGGACGGTCGAGCAACTCGGAGTGCTATTCGGGGATGCGGTCTGGCCGTCGTGGAAGCCGTCGACCGGCCGGAACGTACGCCGCTCGGTACTGCATGACCGGCTGGCCGCGGCCGGCGGGCACTTCGCCCAGTCGGCGGGCTGGGAGTTCGCCGAGTGGCACGCCGAGCCCGGAGAGCACCCCGTGACCACGCTTGACTTCCAGCGACAGCAGTCGCACCCGATCGTGGCGCGCGAGCACCACGCGATCCGGCACGCGGTCGGGATGATGGACATGAGCCTGATGGCCAAGTTCATCGTGCAGGGCCCGGACGCCGCCGCCGTGCTGAGCCGTATGTCGGCGAACGACGTGACCGCCGGGCTTGGCCGGATCGTCTATACCCAGTGGCTGAACGAGGCGGGCGGCATCGTCGCCGACGTCACGGTCACGTGGCTGGAACCAGAGAAGTTCCTCGTGGTGTCCAGCGACGTCATCCACCGCCGGATCGAGCCGATGATCCGGCGCGCGACGCGGCCGGGCGAGTTCGTCACGGTGACCGACGTCACCTCAGGCACCACGCTGATGTCGGTGCAGGGTCCGGCGTCGCGGGAGCTGATCGGCAGGCTGACAGACGCTGACCTGGAAAACGCTTCGTTCCCCTATATGAGCGCTCGGCAGATCTACGTCGGTTACGCGCCGGTGCTCGCCATCCGGGTCACGTACGTGGGCGAGCTGGGCTGGGAGCTGCACGTGCCGGCCGAGTACGCGCTTGGGGTCTACGACGACCTGGTGGCGGCCGGCGCTGACCTCGGCTTCCGGCTGGTCGGCCTGGCCGCGATGTCGGGGCTGCGGCTGGAGAAGGGCTACCGCGACTTTGGCGCGGACATCGACAACACCGACAACCCTCTCGAAGCCGGGCTCGGCTTCGCGGTCGCGTGGGACAAGCCGGGCGGCTTCACCGGCCGGGATGCACTGCTCGCCGCGCGGGCGGAGGGACCGCCGCGCGACCGGGTGGTCGGCCTGCTTGTGGAGGAGCCGTCGGTCGACCTGTTCGGCAACGAGCCCGTGTTCTCGGGTCGCGAGTGGGTGGGGTACGTGCGCGCGGCCGCGTACGGCTTTACCGTCGGCGGGGCCGTCGGGCTGGCCCAGGTGACGTGCCCAGACGGGGTCACCGGGCAGTGGCTGAAGGGCGGCGAGTTCCGGGTCAGGACCGGCGCCGGCGACGTGCCCGCCCGGCTGCAGATCGCGCCGTTCTACGATCCGCAGCGCCTGCGCATCCTCGCGTAGCGAGGCTGCGCAGCCGCTGCCCGTGCCACAAACACCAGCGCCTGCGCATCCTCGCGTAGCGAGGCTGCTCAAGCGTCAGCGGCTGGCGTACAGGGCCATCTCGAACTCGACGTACATCCCGAAGGCGGCCGGGTCGGCGAAGGGCAGCGTCTGGGAGAAGATCGAGCCGGTGATACCGCTGGCCGGGTCGACCCAGAAGTGCGTGTTGAACAGGCCTGCCCACGAGCCGCTGCCCGCGGCGCGCATGCCCGGCAGGTCGGCCTGGTTCAGCAGCAGGCCGTAGCCCCACTTCAGGCCGGGGCCGAGGTTTAGTGGCGCGCTCAGCTCGGGGTGGGCCGTGGGCATCTCGGCCGGGAACTCAAGCTCGCCGATCTGATTCGTGAACGCGGCCGCCACCGTCTGTTCGGCCAGGATCCGCGTGCCGTCAAGCTCGCCGCGGCGCAGCAGCATCCGCTGGAAGCGAAGGTAGTCGCGCGGCGTCGAGTACAGGAAGTGCCCGCCGCCCCAGTACTCGGGCTTCTGCGCCCAGTCGACCTCGGTCGCCATCCAGCGGCCGTCTTCGCCCCGCATGTGGACCGGCGTTGAGTTCGCCCGCTGCTCGGGCGTCATCGTGGCCGTCGTGTTGATCATGCTCAGGGGCTTGGTGATGTGCTCGGCGAAGTACGAGTCCAGCGTCTCGCCGCTGACCGCCTCGACGACGCGGCCGAGCCAGTCGACGCTGATGCCGTACTGCACCTGCGTCCCTGGATCGAAGGTCATCGGCGAGGTGAAGACCTCGATGGTGCCCGGCATGACGTTCGGGGTGCCCGTCAGCTGCTCGTACCGGTCGATGTCGCCGCTCCAGATCCAGTAGCCGAGCCCGGTCGTATGCGTCATCAGGTTCTTCACGGTTGCGCGGGTGGACGGCTGGCGTAGCCGCGGCGTGTCCCCATCGAACCCCTCCAGCACCTCAACGTCGGCGAAGGCTGGCAAGTACGTGTCGACGGGGGCGTCGACATCGAGCCGGCCCTGCTCGACGAGCTGCAGTGCCGCCGTCATCGTGACCATCTTGGTCATGGACGCGATCCGCATCATCGTGTCCGGCGTGATCTGGTCATCGGCATTGGCAGCCCGCACGCCGGCCGCGCCCTCATAAATGACGCCGCCGCCGTCGGCCGCCAGGGCGACGACGCCGGGAACGACATCGTTCTCGACCGCTGCCAGCAGGACCCCATCAATTCTCTTGGTCACGGTCGGCTCCCTCCGGCTGGCCTGCCACGGCGCTCACATGTTCTCCCCATGGGGGGATGTCGTCAATGCGTGCATGCTGCCGGTCTGCGGGCCTCTGATACAGATGACGCGCGGGGTCCCGATTAGCTTGACGTCGAGATAGTTCGGTGACTACGCTCTCCGCATAGATAGCTTGATGTCGAGATATCCCAGAGCCCGGGTCGTGCCTCGCGGCCGGTCACCAGGCCGTCGGTCCAGGGAAATAGGAGAGCCTGCGCGTGACCCAGGGCCGTGCGGAAAGATGCAAGCAGGGCCGGCCTGGTCTTAGCAGGCACCCCGGCGCCGGCCACGGCGTCAGCCGGGGCCGTTAGCGCCCGGGAATGCGGCCGGGCAGGAGAATGAGGAGACATGACCGGGAACAGCTTCGGCAGCCGTGCAACCCTCGACGTCGCCGGGACCAGTTACCAGATAGACCGGCTGGACGCCGTGCCAGGCGCCGGCGACCTGCCGTATAGCCTCAAGATCCTGCTCGAGAACCTGCTGCGAACCGAGGACGGCGTCAACGTGACGGCGGACCACGCCAGCGCCCTGGCCGACTGGGACCCGACGGCAGAGCCGGACACCGAGATCCAGTTCAGCCCGGCCCGCGTCATCTTGCAGGACCTGACCGGCGTGCCGGCCGTGGTCGACCTGGCCGCGATGCGCGAGGCCATGCGGGCGCTCGGCGGCGATGCCGGCAAGATCAACCCGCTTGTCCCGGCCGAGCTAGTCATCGACCACTCAGTCATCGCCGACGTCTTCGGCCGGCCCGACGCGTTCGAGCGCAACGTCGAACTGGAATTCCACCGGAACAAGGAGCGGTTCGCCTTCCTGCGCTGGGGCCAGGAGGCCCTGCACCAGTTCAAGGTCGTGCCGCCGGGCACGGGCATCGTGCACCAGGTGAATATCGAGTACCTGGCCAGGGTCGTCATGGCGCAGGAGAGCGACGGCGGGCTGGCCGCATACCCCGACACCTGTGTCGGCACGGACTCACACACCACGATGCAAAACGGCCTTGGCGTCCTCGGCTGGGGCGTCGGCGGCATCGAGGCCGAGGCGGCCATGCTGGGCCAGCCGGTATCGATGCTGATCCCGAGGGTCGTCGGGTTCCGGCTGTCAGGCGAGCTGCCCTCCGGGGCGACCGCCACCGACCTGGTGCTGACGATTACGGAACTGCTGCGCAAGCACGGTGTCGTGGGCAAGTTCGTCGAGTTCTACGGCGAGGGCGTGGCCGCCGTTCCGGTCGCCAACCGCGCCACGATCGGCAACATGAGCCCCGAGTTCGGCTCCACTTGCGCGATCTTCCCGATTGACGCCGAGACGCTGGCCTACCTCAGGCTCACGGGCCGGCCGGCGGAGCAGGTGGCGCTGGTCGAGGCGTATGCGAAGGAGCAGGGCCTCTGGCACGACCCGGCCGGCCGGGCCCGGTACTCAGAAGAGCTCCAGCTCGACCTGTCGACCGTGGTGCCCTCCCTGGCCGGGCCGAAGCGCCCCCAGGACCGGGTGGCGCTGACCGAGGCGAAGACTTCGTTCCGCGATTCTCTCGGTGCTTATGTCACGCTCGACAAGCTGGACGACGATATCGCCGACACGTTCCCCGCCTCCGACCCGTTTGTCGCCGACAGCGAGAACGGCAACGGCACGATCGTCAGGCCTGCTGGCGGCGCGGGCCGGCCGTCCGCGCCGGCCGAGGTCACGCTGGACGACGGCACCAGGACCTTCGTCGACCACGGCTCGGTCGTGATCGCGGCGATCACTTCCTGCACCAACACCTCCAACCCGTCGGTGATGGTGGGCGCGGCGCTGCTGGCCAAGAAGGCGGTCGAAGCCGGCCTGGAGCGCAAGCCGTGGGTGAAGACCACGCTTGCGCCCGGCTCGAAGGTGGTCATGGACTACTACGAGCGCGCAGGGCTCACTCCCTACCTCGAGAAGCTCGGCTTCAGCTTGGTCGGCTACGGCTGTACGACCTGCATCGGCAACTCCGGACCGCTGCCCGAGGCGATCAGCGCGGCCGTCGCGGCCAACGACCTCGCCGTTGTCTCTGTGCTGTCCGGCAACCGCAACTTCGAGGGCCGCATCAACCCCGACGTCAAGATGAACTACCTGGCTTCGCCCCCGCTGGTCGTGGCCTACGCGCTGGCCGGGACCATGGACATCGATTTGACGACAGAGCCAATAGGAACTGGGTCGACCGGCCAGCCGGTGTACCTGCGTGACCTGTGGCCCGCACCGGCCGAGATCGAGTCGATCGTGGAGACGGCCGTCGCCGCCGAGATGTTCACCAGGGACTACGCCGACGTGTTCAGCGGCGATGAGCGCTGGCAGGAGCTGGACGTGCCACCGGGAGACACGTTCGCCTGGGACCCGGATTCCACCTACGTACGGCACCCGCCCTACTTCGAAGGGATGCAGACCGCGCCCAGTCCGGTGACCGACATTCACGGCGCCAGGGTGCTGGCCCTGCTCGGAGACTCGGTCACGACCGACCACATCTCGCCCGCCGGCGCGATCAAGAGCGACAGCCCGGCCGGCCAGTACCTGACCGACCACGGCGTCCAGCGGCCCGACTTCAACAGCTACGGCTCGCGGCGGGGCAATCACGAGGTGATGATCCGGGGCACGTTCGCCAACATCCGGCTGCGGAACCGGCTCGCGCCCGGCACCGAGGGCGGGGTCACGCTCAAGCTGCCGGAGGGCGAGCAGATGTCGATCTACGACGCGTCGCGCCGGTACATCGAGGCCGGGACGCCGCTGGTCGTGCTCGCGGGCAAGGAGTACGGGTCGGGGTCATCCCGCGACTGGGCCGCCAAGGGCACCGCACTGCTCGGGGTCCGGGCCGTGCTGGTCGAGTCGTTCGAGCGCATCCATCGCTCGAACCTGATCGGGATGGGCGTCCTGCCGTTGCAGTTCAAGCCGGGCGACAGCGTCGAGACGCTGGGCCTGACCGGGCACGAGGTGTTCGACGTGCTCGGCGTGGAGGCAATGAACTCGGGATCCGCGGGGGCTTCGGAGGGTCGTCCCCCC
>JASHUG010000334.1 GCA_030040155.1 Streptosporangiaceae bacterium
TAGCCGGCGCGGCGCGCGCGCGAGGTGGCGGCAGCGAGGTCCAGAAGGCGGATCATGTCATCGGCCCGGTCCGCGGCCACCCCCGCCAGCCCGGCCTCCGCGGGCGGCACATTCGCGCGGCCGGTTCCAACGAGCGCGGCGTCGACAAGCTCGGTCCACGCCGTCATGTGATCAGAAACCCATCCCCGCCGGCGGTCGCGGCGGCTTGCGGGCGGAACCCGAACCCGTCCCACTCTCCGGCCACGTCGATGGGCCGACCGCCAGACAACGCGAACAGGCTCCATCTGACCTCGGGTGACGACAGGACCGGCACGACACAACCGTCGCTGTCGCGCAGCAGCCACGAGGCGCCGGGGCCTGGGCTCTGAATTTCCGCCCCGGCGGACACCGGGATCACGGTCACCTCCCTGACCGACAGCGGCAGCACATCGGCCCATGGGTCCACCGCAAGTACGTCCGCAACCCGCGACAGCGCCTGATTCCAGGTCGCAGCGCCAGGCAGCCGTCCGAGCGGCCGTCCGACATCCTCCCGCTCCTCGATCAGCACCCGCTGCGGCCGGGACCCCGGATACAGCACGACGGTCGCAGCTGTCCGCATACCCGGCGGCAGCCCCGGCGCCAGCGGCTGACCGGAGACGGCAAAGGCCAGGTACGTCACAACCGTGCCGGTGCCCTCGCCGTACAGCCATTGCCGCAGGCTCTTGAGCTGGCCGTCGTCGTCCTGCCGCTGGCCGAGCACTGCCCAGACGTCGGTCAGCCGTTCGCCGGTCTGCGCCACGTCGCTGCCCGCCTGGGTGTAGCCGATCCGGGTGCGGAGTGCCTGCACGGTCGCGGCCGGAAGCACGTCCCGGCGGGTCCACGCCTCGCACAGCAGGTGCAGAGCCCCGAACTGGTCGAGCATCCGCTCCGGCCAGTCGTCGCGGTGACCGCCGGCAGCCGCAATCTCGGCCAGCCGTCGGACGTAGCCGGCCAGGCCGCGCGCCTGGGCGTCGACCATCCGCCGGGCCATCTGGTCCCACCACGTCCAGGGCTGGGCCTGTGCCGCGGCCAGGCCGCCGCGACTGATGTCGGCGAGCCACCGGCGGAGTTCCTCTACGCCGGCGTCGACCTTGCGATCGCGGCTCGCGGCACGTTGCTGGCGGGCCTGCGGGTTAGCCGGGACAACTCGTCTTTGCGCATCGGCCCGGTCGGGCGATGCGGCCTGCGCGCGGCCGGCGCGCGCCGCCAGCCATTCGGTTACCCAGTCGGGGGCGGGCCCTTGCGGGACCACGCCGTCGGCGAGCAGCAACAGCAGCCCGAGCGCGTGCTTGCACGGAAACTTCCGGCTTGGGCAGGAACAGCGCGTGGCCCCGTCGTCCAGCGCAGCCTGGCACCGGTAGGGGCTCGCGCCGCTGCCCTGGCACTCACCCCATGCCGCCCGCTCATCGTGGCCAAGGCCGCTCCACTTGGCTTGGACGGCCTGCCCCGGCGCGGCCCTGGCGGCAGCGGCATCCGGGGCCAGGCCGAATACCTGCTCCCTGCTCAGAATCTGCATGTCCTGCCCTCAGCGGTCCGGTCCGGTGCTCATCATCGCCGATCGGCGGGGACGCAACCAGAGACTGAAGCGAGACTCAGCGCCCACTGAATTACCTCCGCGACGCGGGCCATCATTCACTAGCCGGCTGCTTCCGGCGAAAAGCTCCGGAACCGGCAGATCCCGCCACCGGATCCGGAGCAGCGCTGTGCCTCCCCGCTCATCCTCAATCGCATCTAAGCAAAGCGGTGACGATCACCGACAACGACCCGACCACGGGCTACTACGCCGTGTTCTTCGACGGGTGGTGCCCTGACCCGCTACGGCAGCGTGGCCTGGTAGCGCTCGCGCAGCGCTGCCAGGCCGTCAGACGTGAGTTCTCCGCGCACCCGCAGCCTGGCCACTCCGCCATCGGGGAACACCTCGAGTCTGACGTGCGTGGCCGGCTGCGCGGCTCGCACCAGGAACCGGTGCCGGGTATCGGGCTGCAGCCGGGTCCTCGGCAGCAGTTCGCGCCAGCCGAAGTTCACGGGCACCGACGGCGCGCCGCCGGCCAGGATCACCCCAGGCGCGGCCAGCCCGGCGGCCTCTTGCGTCGCGGCCAGCAGCCGGGCCGAGCCGGGTGCGTTCCCCACGAAGTACGAGGTGTCAATGCCGACCTCGCGCACGACGCCTAGGCCCGCCAGCGCAAACGTCACGTGATCGTGGCCGGCGTCGCGGCGGCGCGCGTTCTCCCAGCCGTCGGCCATGCTGCGGGCAACTCCCGGCATGATCAGGTTGATCGCCGACCCGTAGAAGGCGTCCGAGCAGTCGACCAGCTGACCGCCGTTCTCGATCGCGGCGAGGTCCACCGTGCCCTGCAGGAAGGCCGGGTCGGGCACCGGCTCGCCGTGCACGCGCAGCCTGGCCACGCCGCCGTCAGGGTAGATCGATAGGCGGACGTGCGTCCAGCGACGCGAGTCGGCGACCGGGTAGAAGTTCGCGGTGTCACCGCTAGCGTCGGCGCGTTCGGCCAGCGGCTGCCAGTCCATCGCGACCAGTTCGTCCGGCGACGGGTAGCTGTTCGCGCCGATGGCCTCGATAGACACCTGCGGCGGGTAGTTGCCGACGAAGAACGAAGTGTCCACGACGACGCCGCGTACCACACCGGGCAGCCCGAGCCGGATGATGGCGTGATCGTGACCGGGCTGGCGCCTGCGGCGAGTCTCCCAGCCGTCGTAGACCTTGCCCCTGGGCCCGTAGTCACCCGCGGCGAACGACGGCGGCTCCGGCTTGATCAGGTTCTCCTTCTCGGCGAACAAGTCGTCGTTCGCGGCCACGACGCTGCCGCCCAGGGCGCGCGAGGCGAGATCGGGCAGCGCGGTGAAGCCGGGGATGCCGGTCACTGCGCACCCGCGGCGAGACGCGGTCTGACCAGCAGCCGTCCGGCGGGGCGGGTGTCAGCCGCAGCCGGGTAGACCTCGCGACCGCGCAGCCAGGTCCGCCGCACTGCGCCAGCCAGCCGCGCGCCTGCATAAGGCGTGAGCTTGTGCCGGTGCGCCAGTATCGCCGGGTCGACGGTGAACCGCTCGGCGGGTGCGAAAGCGACCAGGTCCGCATCCCGGCCCACCTCGATGCCGCCCTTGTCCGGCAGGCCGGCGATTGACGCCGGGGACGCCGACATCCAGCGGGCAACATCGACCAGGGAGACCCCTCGTTCCCTCCCGAATGTCCACACAACAGACAGCGCGAGCTGAACGGAGGCGATCCCGCCCCAGGCCGCGGCGAAGTCGCCCTCCGCGAGGCGCTTGAGCGCGGGCGGGCAGGGCGAGTGATCGGATACCACGCTGTCGATGATTCCCGCTCGCAGGCCCTCCCACAGCTGATCCCGGTTCGCTCGTACCCGGATCGGCGGGCAGCACTTGAACTGGGTCGCGCCGTCGGGGATATCCTCCGCCGCGAGCGCGAGGTAGTGCGGGCAGGTCTCGGCGGTGACGGCGAGGCCCTCGGCCCGCGCCGCCGCCAGCAGCGGCAGCACCTCAGCGCTGGAAACGTGCAGGATGTGCAGCCGGACGCCGGTGTGCCGCGCGATCTCCAGCGCGCGTGCCACCGCGGCCGTCTCCGCCTGGTCGGGGCGGGAGCTGAGGAAATCGGCGTAGGCCTGGCTACCGGGCCGGGCGGCTTGCGTTATCCACCGCGGGTCCTCCGCGTGGACCAGCAGCAGGCCGCCCAGCGCGGCTAGCTGGGCCGCCGCGCGCTCTAGGCCGGCGTCCCCGAGCGGGGGAAATTCGGGCACTCCCGAGTCGACGGTGAAGCACTTGAAACCGAGCACGCCGGCCTCGTGCAGGGCGGGCCGGTCGGGCTCGTTGCCCGGCACCGCGCCGCCCCAGAACGCGACGTCGATCCGGCACTGGCCCGCTGCCGCCGTCTGCTTGAGCCGGAGCGCGGTGACTGCGGTGGTGGGCGGCACGCAGTTCAGCGGCATGTCCGCGATCGTGGTGACGCCGCCGGCCGCGGCGGCCGCCGTTGCGGTGGCAAAGCCTTCCCACTGCGTGCGGCCCGGCTCGTTGACGTGCACGTGCGTATCAACCAGGCCGGGCAGCAGCACCTCGTCGGCGGCAAGTTGCACCACGGTGCCCGCACCAGCGGCCCCGTATTCCCCGCCGCTCGCACCGCGAGCCGCTGCCGCGTCTCCATTCATCGCGGCATCGGGCCGGAGGATGGCGCTGATCTTGCCGTTCGTGACGGCGACGACGGCGGGAACGAGGCCGTCGACGGTGACGACCCGGTCCGCGCGCACGAGCAGGTCCGGACTCGAGGGCACGTCAGGTACCGGTGAGGTGCTCGGGCTTGATCGGGATGCGGGTCAGTTCCAGCCCGGTTGCGTCCCTGATCGCGGCCGCGATCGCGGGCCCCGAGGAGATCGTGGGCGGTTCTCCGACCCCGCGGACGCCGTACGGCGCGTTCGGGTCGGGATACTCGAGCACGTCGACCTGCATGGGCGGCATATCGAGGATCGTCGGGATGAGGTAGTCGGTGAATGACGGGTTGCGGATCAGCCCGTCCCGTACCTGGATCTCCTCCATGACCGCGAGGCCCAGGCCCTGCGCGCTGGCGCCGTGGATCTGGCCGAGCACCGCGTCCGGGTTCATCGCCTTGCCGACATCCTGGGCGCAGTCGAGGCTTACGACCTTGATGAGCCCGAGGTCGGTATCCACGTCCACGACCGCGCGGTGCGCCGCGAACGCGTACTGGACGTGCGCGAA
>JASHUG010000335.1 GCA_030040155.1 Streptosporangiaceae bacterium
TCGGACCGGGAGACGTTCAGGCCGATCGCCCGCGCGATCGCGATGCTCTTCGACTTCGACAACTTCGAGGAGCTCACGGCCGCTGACGAGGCGACCGTCGAGCTCGAGGCGTACTTCACCGGACTGGCCGCGCAGCGCCGGGCCGAGCCGAGGGAAGACCTGATCAGCGCGCTGGTCGGCGGGCGCGGCGAGCAGGATGCCAGGCTCAGCGACGCCGAGCTGACCCGGAACCTGACGCTGCTGCTGGTCGCCGGGTTCGAGACCACGACGAACCTGCTCGGGAACGGCCTGCAGCTCATGCTGCACGATCAGTCCCTGGCCGCCGGGGTGCGCACCGGCGAGGTGCCGGTCGGCTCGTTCGTCGAGGAGGTGCTGCGCTTCGACTCGCCGGTACAACTGGCCACCAGCCGCATCGGCTACGAGGGCGAACTCGGCGGTCTGCACATTAAGCCGGGCGACCACCTGATGCCGGTGCTGGGCGCCGGGAACAGGGATCCGCGCAAGTTCACCGCCCCGGACAAGTTCGACCCGATGCGCGCGGAGGCCGGCCCGCTAAGCTTCGGCGGCGGCGCTCACTCCTGCGTCGGGGCGGCGCTGGCCCGGCTTGAGGCCGCGGTGGCATTCCCCCGGCTGCTGGCCAGGTTCCCCGCGATCGCCCCGGCTGGCGAGCCGGTACGCCGGACTGGGCTGGTGCTGCGCGGATTTGACGTCCTGCCGGTCGGGATCGGCTAGCGGCGCACTCCGATGAACGCAGAAGAGATCTTCACCGCGCTGCTGGAGCCCGCGGGCCGCGAGGACCCGTACCCGCTTTATGCGCAGCTGCACAAGCTTGGCGAGGTCGTGCCAACCTCGCTCGGGGTGGTACTCGTGCCCGGATACGACGCGATCAGCTCAGTCCTGCGGGACCCGGCCTACCTGGTACAGGACGCGGCCCGGCTGGACGAGATTGAACCCGGCTGGCGGGAGCATCCCGCGGCCGGGGCGGAGGGGATGCTCAGCCTCAACCCGCCCGATCACGGCAGGATCAGGAGCCTGATCTCCGCCGCGTTCACGCCGCGCCGGGTCGCCGGCCTTCGCCCGGCCATCGAGCAGATGACTGACGGCCTCCTGGACGCGATGGCGGATCGCGGAGCGGGCGGAGCGACGGTGGACTTCATGCATGATTTCGCGTTCCTGCTGCCGGTCACGGTCATCTGCGAGCTGATCGGGATCCCGGAGGCGGACCGGGAGAGCTTCCGGCCAGTTGGCCGGGACCTGGCCGCCACCATCGAGCCCTTCCTGGACGACGAGGTCATGGCCCGCGCGGACGCGGGGGCGATCTGGCTGCGCGAGTACTTCACGAAGCTGGCCGCGGAGCGGCGGGCGGAGCCGCGTGACGACCTGATGTCCGCCCTGGTCGAGATCAGCGATGCCGAGGATGGCCGCCTGAGTGATGCCGCGCTGCTCGACAACCTGACGCTGCTGCTGGTTGCGGGCTTCGAGACGACAACGAACCTGCTCGGGAACGGGGTGCACCTTCTGCTCCACGACCCGGAACTGGCCGGCGCAGTCCGCGGCGGGTCGATTCCGCCCGCTTCCTTCGTCGAGGAGGTCTTGCGTTACGACTCGCCCGTGCAGATGACCACCAGGCGCCGCCCGGATTCCGTCGAGATCCGCGGCGTACCGGTCACGGCGGACCACGAGGTCTTTCTCCTGCTGGGCGCGGGCAACAGGGACGGTCGGCGGTTCCCTGACCCCGACACCTTCAGCCCGCGTCGAGCCGTGGGCGGGCCGCTGAGTTTCGGGGCCGGGGCCCACTTCTGTATCGGCGCCGCCCTGGCCCGGCTCGAGTCGGAGGTCGGCTTCCCCCGGCTAGTAACTCGGTTCCCTGGCCTGGCGCCCGCCGGCGCGCCGCGGCGCCGCGAGAGCCTGGTGCTCCGGGGCTTCGACGAGCTACCGGTGACCGTCGGCTAGCGCTGGCCCGCAGAGGCCGCAGAGGCCGCAGAGCGCGGCTTGTGTCCCGCGATGCGCGGTACGCGCGGGCGCGGCTTTCGCAGCGCCCCGAGACGGGAATGTCTTGCCTAAGCGGCTGGCTTGCGAGGGTAGGAGGTGCGTGCGGATGATCGACGAAGAGCAGTTGCGCCGCCTTACCCCGCAGGAGCGGTGTGAGCTGATGGCCACGCTGGCGGCGATGGACACGCCCGATCCGGCCTCGATCGCGGCCGGAGCTCGCCGTCGGGCGCTCGCGCTCGCCCTGATCGTCGTGTGCTGCGTGGTACTGGTGGCCTGGATCGGCGTTCTGGCGGCGACATTGCCGCGGTACTACCGGACCGGCGGGTGGCGCGGCGCCTGGGTTGGGTTCGACGTCGGGCTGCTGGCGGCGTTCGCGGCCGCCGGCTGGGCGTCATGGAAGCGTCGCCAGATGCTGATCATCTGCCTGGTCGTGCTGGCCACGCTGCTGTGCTGCGATGCCTGGTTCGACGTGGTCCTGGACGCGCGGACGCCCGGTTTCTACTGGAGCCTGGCCTCCGCGCTGGTGATCGAGCTGCCGCTGGCGGCGCTGGCGATCGCTGGCGCCCGCCGCTTGCTGCACATGACCAGCCGGGCGCTGTGGCTGAGTCAGGGTAACGCCGGGCCGGCGCCGCGGCTGCGCCACATGCGGCTGGTCGGCACCAGCGCGGGCAGGCCTTTGCATGACCTGCTGGCCGATCCGGGGACCGCGACGGGAGTCGGAACCGGAGCCGTCAGCGGGCCTGGCGGCCCCGTCAGCGGGCCTGGCGGCCCCGTCAGCTAGCCGGATCCGCCAGCCGAACCGTTGGCAAGCGCCGCGGCGATGGCCAGCCCGAGCTGCGGGTAACGGAACGTGAAGCCGGCCTGCTCGAGCCGGGCAGGCCGGACCCTGGAGCTGGAGAGCAGCTCGCCCGACAGCTCGCCTAGCGCGCCGCGCACCAGCCAGCCGGGCACGTCGAGGAAGGCAGGCCGGTGCAGCTGCCTGGCCAGCACCGCGGTGAACTCGGCATTCGTGACCGGCGAAGGCGCGGTCAGGTTGACCGGCCCGGAGAGCTGGCTGTCGGTCAGCAGCCGTCGGCACGCCCTGACATGATCCTCGATCGAGATCCAGCTCAGGTACTGGGTGCCCGGCCCGATCCGGGCTCCGAGGCCGAGCCGGAAGGGGACCAGCAGCGGCCTGAGCATCCCGCCGCGGCGGGACAGCACGACCCCGGACCGCAGGTGCACGACCCGCAGGCCGGCGTCGGCGGCGGGCTGAGAGGCCGCCTCCCAGTCGCGGACCAGGTCGGCCAGGAAACCGCGGCCGGCCTGCGCGCTCTCGTCGACCTCCTGCTGGCCGGTGTCGCCGTACCAGCCGATTGCGGAGGCGACCAGCATCACCGGCGGCGGCTGCGAGGCGGCGAGCACGGCGCGGGTCAGGGCGGCGGTGCTGGCGATCCGGCTTGCCCGCAGCTCGCGCTTGCGGGCGGCCGTCCACCGGCCGCCCGCGACCGGCGCGCCGGACAGGTGCACGATGGCATCCAGGCCGGTCAGGGATTCCGGGCTGAGTCCGCCGCCCGCCGCGGCCGGATTCCAGCGCACCTCGCCGGTGCTGGCCGGCGTCCGGCGAACCAGCCGGATGACCTCGTCACCGTCGCCGGCCAGGCTCTGCGCGAGCGCGCTGCCGATGAGCCCGCTCGCGCCGGTCATGGCTATCCGCATGGCCCGTCCTTACCCCGCCGCGAGCCGCCTGCACCGGCCTGCGGCTACGGTGCCGGGCAGCGCGCCCGCAGGACGCGGTTGCCCTGCGACCCAGTGATCACGGCGTACTTGCCCGGCTGGCCGAACACCTGCCAGGTGGCGGTGACGTGCACCGGCGCGCCGTGGTTGAGGTGCACCACAAGCCTGGCCGTCACCACGCCGGTCGCCTGATTCCAGGTCGCCGTCCCGTCGATCGTGGCGTTCGTGACCCAGCGGACCGCGTCCAGCGAGAACGTGACCCCGTTCCCCGCGGAGATCGTCACGGTGCCGCCGCGCAATCCGAGGTCGGTGTTCGAGACCAGGTCGGGCGACCGGCTGATCTCATCGCCGACGGCGGCCACCGCGATCGCTGCTGCCTGCCGCGCCGTCCGGCTCGCCGTGTTGCCCGCGGCCGGCTTCGCGGGGACGGCGTCGGACAGCACCAGCGGGTAGGTGCCGACCGTGTGGACCGGCGCCACCTGCGCGGCGCAGCTGACGTTCTCGTGGCGCAGGTTGCCGGGGTCAGCGACGAAACGCTGGTAGATAGAGGCCGGGCAGGCGTCGTCGGCGTCCTGCAGCGTGACGTGGGTGAGGTTGGCGACCCTGACCAGCCGGGCCGACTTGCCCATCTGCCTCGCGACAAGAGACGCGCCGTCCAGCCATGGGGTCAGCGAGTCGAGCGTGCCTGAGAGGATTAGCACGGGCACGCTGGCCGGCACCAGCGGCGGGCGCCGGATGATCGGCGCGACCGCGTGCACGGGCGACGGCCAGTCCAGGCAGGCGCTGTAGGCCTCGGTGTATTGGTCCATGCTGGTCCACTCGGCGACGCTGAACGGCGCGAACGTGCCGGCCGGCTCGCGCCGCAGTGCTGCGTCGTACTCCCGCAGCCGGACAGCGGGCGGCGCCGTCCGGCTGAACAGCTGCACGTAGTCGGTGCAGGACACGGCGAAATACAGTCCGTCGCTGAACTCGGGCAGCGGGAAGTTCGTGTCGTCGAACCCGATCGACAGGGCGGCCAGCCGCAGCAGCGGCGCCGCGTCGTTGTGCTGGAGCAGCGCCCGGCCGGCCGCGTCCAGGTCCCGGTACACGATGGGATCGAAGCCGGCGTTGTTCACGAGGTTGACCAGCGTGAGCTCGTTCACCGTCATCTTGGCCGTGGTCCCGGCCAGGGTCGTCGTCTCGCCGGTGACCGGCCGGCGCGCGAGCCGGCTGGCCAGCTGCGTGATGCGGCTCCACGCCGACCCGTCGGCGCGGGTGGCTGCGGCACAGGCCGGCGACCGGCTGCAGGCCACGTCGAAGGCACGGCGGGCCGTCACGGCCGTCGTGGCGTACCACGGGTTCAGGTCGAGCACCTGATAGGTCGAGTCAAGAGTGACCGAGCGCAGCTGGCCCGGATAGCGGGAGGCGAAGACCTGCGCGAACCAGCTGCCGTAGGAGTCGCCGTACAGGTCGACGCGTCCGAGGCCCAGCGCTTTCACGACGTTCGACACGTCGCGGGCCGAGTACGCGGTGTTGAACAGGTCGGACGCGTGCACCCAGCCGCCGTCGCGGTAGTGCCAGGTGTGGTTGAGCTGGTAGCCGCACTGGGCGACCAGCTTGTCGAACGCCGCGCCGTACTGGTGCTGCGGCTGGGCGTAGTTCTCCAGTCCCTTGCAGTTGATGAGGGTCGAGTTCCCGGTGCCGCGCAGGTTCACCAGCAGCATGTTGCGCGTCCGCAGCAGCGGTCCCGCCGCGGCGACGTACAGCGACTCGCTGCCGGTGGTAGCGAACCCCGGGCCGCCCTCGACCGAGAGGATCGTGCCAGTCGCGACCTTGGCCACGGTTGGCGGCAGCAGCTCGAAACCGATGCTGATGTCCGGGCTTGCCGTGGACGCGTAGTCGAGCGGGACCTTAATGCTGCCGCAGTAGACCACCGGCGCCGTGCCGCATTTGGTCAGGCTCACGCTGCCCTCGCGGATCGAGCGTGCCGCAACCCGGCCCAGCCTGGCGGCGTGCGCGGAAGCGGCCGCGCTCCCGGCGGTGCTGGCTGATGCCGCACTAGCGGCGGGGGCGGGGCCGAGCAGCATAAGCGCGCTCACGGCGAGGGCAGTTGTCCAGGTCTGTGCCGCCTGGCGGTAACGAGGCGGTCTTATCCGGTTCTGCACCCGGAAATCGTAAGTCGCGGCGAGCGCGCGAGCCTGGAATTCGCGGCATCTTGCACACGCGAAGTCGTGAGGTACCGGACCGCTTCGCGCACGCGCGCGGTCGTGCCTACAGGCCGAGTTCGGTCTCGAACGCGCCCTCTTCGAGCCTGGCCTTCATCGTGACCAGGAAGCGGGCGGCGTCTGCGCCGTCGACGAGCCGGTGGTCATAGGTCAGCGCGAGGTACACCATCGACCTGACCGTGATCACCTCGCCGAGCGCCGGGTCCTCGACGACAACCGCGCGCTTGACGACGGTGCCGGTGCCGAGGATGCCGACCTGCGGCTGGTTGATGATGGGCGTGTCGAACAGCGCACCCCGGCTGCCGGTGTTGGTGAGCGTGAACGTGCCGCCGGCCAGCTCGTCTGGATTCACCTGGCCGGACCTCGTGCGCTCGGCCAGATCGGCTATCTTCCGGGCGAGACCGCCGATGTTCAAGTCGCCCGCATTGCGTATTACCGGCACCATCAGCCCGCGCTCGGTATCCACGGCGATGCCGAGATGCTCGGCGTCGTGGTAGGTGACCTGGCCGGACGCGGTGTCGATCACGGCGTTCAGCTTCGGGTGCACCTTGAGCGCCTCGACGGCGGCCAGCGCAAAGAACGGCAGGAACGACAGCCGCACGCCCTCGCGGGCCTCGAACAGTGCCTTGGCCCGGTCGCGCAGCCGCGCGATCGCGGTGACGTCCGCCTCGACAACGGTCGTCAGCTGTGCCGAGGTCTGCAGTGACTCGACCATGCGCTGCGCGATGACTTGCCGGGCCCGCGACATCCGCTCGGTGGTGCCGCGCAGGCTCGATGGCACGATCGGGGAACGAGGGGTGGCCGCGGCCGGCCTCGGCGCCTGCGCCTGGGGCGGATAGGCCGGCGCCTGGAAGCCGGCAGGCGGGACAACCGGCGCCGCGACCTGCGCTGTGGTCACCGGCCCTGTCGTCACCGACGCGGCCGGTGCCTGAGCGGTGACGGGCGGCGCCGGCGCTGCCTGCGCCTGCGGCGCGAGTTGCTGCACGTCTGGGCCGCGGGCGACGCGCGCCGCGTCGAGCACATCCTGCTTGCGGATGCGGCCGCCCACGCCGGTGCCGGTCACGGACGCGAGGTCGATACCGTGCTCGGCTGCGAGCTTGCGTACTAGGGGGGTTACGTATGGTCCGTCCGGGCCCTCGGTGATCCCGCCGCCATCCGCGGCGGCCGCGCCGTTGCCGGTGTCATAGCCGGGGGCCGGGGCGGCCGGAGCCGGCACGGCGTAGCCAGGGGACTCGGCATAGGCGGGTGGCTCGGCGTAAGCGGGTGGCTCGGCATAGGCGGGTGGCTCGGCATAGGCGGGTGGCTCGGCGTAAGCGGGTGGCTCGGCGGCGGCGGTCGGCTGCTCGTATCCGCCGGGGTAGCCGGTCGGCGCGGCCACGGGCGGTGCCGCGGCGGGAGACTCGGGCACGTCGGCGGCGGGTTCCGGCTCGGGCGG
>JASHUG010000336.1 GCA_030040155.1 Streptosporangiaceae bacterium
CCTGCGCACCGCGTGCGCGAACCGCCGGCTACCCGGCCGGTGCGGCGCAGGCACATCCCCTCACCGTGCCGGCCGCGCTCGGCCTCCCCCGGAGCCCCGCGCCTGCCTCCCCCCGGCAGGCGCGGGGCTTCGCGTGCGCGTCGGATAGCGTCGGCGCATGCCCGCCGATGACCCTGGCCCTGCCGCAGAGCTGGTCACGACCAGCAGCGCGGTCGTTTACTCCAACCGCTGGATAAAGGTCCGCGAGGACCAGACACTGCGGCCAGACGGGTCCATGGGCGTGTACGGCGTCGTGCATAAGGCCGACTTCGTGCTGGTGATGCCGTTTGCCGATGGCGGCTTTTACCTGGTCGAGCAGTACCGGTACGCGGTACGGGGGCGGTACTGGGAGTTCCCGCAGGGCGCTAGCGAAGACAGCCCGGGCATCGACCCCGTCCTGCTGGCGCGGGCCGAGCTAGCCGAGGAGACGGGGCTGACGGCGGCGACCCTCACCCCGCTTGGCTGGCTTTTCCCCTCCTATGGCTTCTGCGACCACGGCTTCCACATCATGGTGGCGACCGGGCTCACGCCGGGCCAGGCGCGACCGGAGCCGGACGAGGTGGGCATGCGCAGCGAGTGGTTCTCGGAGGCAGCCGTGTGGCAGCTGATAGCCGACGGCAAGATCACCGACGCGCATACGGTGGCCGCGCTCGGCTTGTTCCAGCACCACCGGGCCGCCTTCGGCTGGTAGGGCGGCTACGGCTGGCGGGCCGCCTACCGCTGGCAGGCCGCCTACCGCTGGCAGGCCGGCTACGCGCCGAAGATGGCGTCGCAGGCGCGCGCGCCTGCCTTTCCGTCGTCGAGAGAGCAGAACTTCGCCGCGAACGCCTCGTACCTGGCCCGATGGCGTGCCGCAACCTCCTCGATATCGCCTACTGCCGCGATCACCTCCGCGGAGGTGGCCAGCAGCGGCCCGGGCGCCTCCGCCTCAAGGTCGAAGTTGAAGCCGCGCAGGTTGTCCCTGTACTCCTCCAGGTCGTAGGTGTGGAACACCATCGGCTTTCCGGTCGCGGCGAAGTCGCACGTCATCGACGAGTAGTCGGTGATCAGCACGTCGGCTACCAGGAGCAGCTCAGAGACATCGGGGTACGTCGTCACGTTGACCGCGAAGCCCGGTGTCGGCTCAGCGGGAACGTCGTCGGCCGCCTGGTGATGGCCCCTGATCAAGAACGCGTAATCGTCGCCAAGCTGGCGATGGGCATCGTCCAGGTCGAGACGCAGATCGAATCGGTACCGGCCCGCCTCGTAGTACCGGTTATCGCGCCAGGTCGGCGCGTACAGGACGATCTTCTTTGCGGCGGGCAAGCCCAGGCGCTCGCGGACCTGGCCGGCCAGGGCGGCCGTGTCTCCGCTGCAAAGCACGTCGTTGCGCGGGTAGCCGGACTCGCAGATCTGGCCCTCATAGCGAAAGGCCCTCCGCATGTGCGGCGTGCTGAATGGGTTCGGCGACAAGGCGAGGTCCCATTTCGCGACCTCCTGCGCGAGCACCTCGTTGTACTTCTTGCCGCCGGCGAACTTCGGGTCTTCGATGTCGAAGCCGATCCGCTTCAGCAGCGTGCCGTGCCACGTCTGCACGTAAAGCTGACCAGCCCGCTTGGAGAACGTGACGGGGAGTTCGTCGTTGGAAATGATGTGCCTGGACCTGGCCAGCGCGTCCCAGAATGCCTGGGTCCACATGAGCACCGGCCGCGCGCCGTCGGGCACCTGCACCGACCAGTCGCTGACCGCCCAGATGTGCTCGCGGTCATCGCCGCGCCGGCGCAGTTGCTGGCTGATGCCCAGCGGGTTATCACTGCAGGACCTGCCCTTGAAGCTGATGAACACGATGCTCTCGCGGACCGGCCGCCGCTGCTGGAGCGGGTACAAGACATCCCGCAGCACCTTGCGCCTGACCCGGCCACCGTCGGCGAGGGCCAGCGCGGGCGCCACGGCCAGCGTCAGCTGGCCCTGCTTCCCGGCCGTCAGCGCGAAGCTCTTGCGGTCAAGCCGGATCCGGCCCTTCCTTAGCCCGCCGAGCCTGGCTTGATCCCAGGTCAGCGGCACTGCCTCCGCGCCGGGCTCGCCCTTGCGGCGCAGCTTCAGCTCCCAGACACCGTCGCGCAGCGGAAGGCTGGTGCCGAAAACTGGCATCCTCGCCGCCGGTACCTCGACCGCGAACCGGTCGTCGCCGGCCAGCTGCACCGCCACGACATGGACCTCGGTGGCACCCTGGCGGCACAGCAGCGCCTCGAAGTCCGGCACTGGCGGGCCCGCATGCCTGCCGCGCACGGTCAGGACGCCGTCGGGCGACCAGGAGCCCTCGTCGGCGACGGCCTGCAGCTCAGCCACATTCACCACACTGTCGGCGCTACTCGCCGCGCCAGTTGGGAGCGCGCTTCTCGGCGAAGGCGGCCGCTCCCTCGATGGCATCGGCCGAGCGCATGACCGGCACGATGATCTCACCCTGGCGGTCGAAGGCCGAGGCGCTGTCCCAGTCGGCCGACTCGACGATGACGCGCTTAGTCGCCGCCAGCGCCAGCGGCGCGTTCTTGGCGATGGTGGCCGCGAGTTCCCTTGCCCCGGCCAGTGCCTCTCCAGGCAGCACGAGCGAGTTCACCAGGCCGGCATCGCGCAAGTGCGCGGCGGAGAAGTGACCGCCGGTAAGTGCGATCTCCATGGCGAGGTGATACGGGATTCGCTGCGGCAGCCGGATCAGGCCACCCGCCCCTGCGACCAGGCCGCGCCTGACTTCTGGCAGCCCGAATTTGGCCTCCTCGCTGGCGACGACCAGGTCGCACGACAACACGATCTCGAACCCGCCCGCCAGGGCGTATCCCTCGACCGCCGCGATCAGAGGCTTGCCCGGCCGCTTCTGGACCAGGCCAGCGAATCCGCGGCCGGGAACGATCGGAGCGTCGCCGGCCAGAAAGCCCTTCAGGTCCATGCCCGCGCTGAACGTGCCGCCAGCGCCGGTCAGGATCAACACGCGGACGTCGCTGCTGGCGTCGAGTTCGTCAAGCGCGGCCGCGATTCCGCGGGCGACATCGCCGTTGATCGCGTTCCGGGCTTCGGGCCGGTTGATGGTGATGACGGCAACGCCGTCACTGACCTCGGTCAGGACTGGCTCAGGCATCGACGTAACTGTCCTTAACGGGTAGCGAGGGAGGTGTTGCGCATTACTTCGGCTGGAACCTGATGCCGCCGTCGAACCTGATGACCTCGGCGTTCATGTAGTCGTTCTCGATCAGTGCGTGGACTAGATGCGCGAACTCGGCGGCCGTTCCCATCCTCTTCGGGAACACGACCGGGGCCACGAGCTTGGCCTTGAACTCCTCGCTCGCCGCCCCGGTTCCGTAGATCGGCGTGTCGATGATGCCGGGCGCGATCGTGTTGACCCGCACGCCGATCGCGGCCAAGTCGCGAGCGGCGGGTACGGTCATGCCGATGATGCCGCCCTTGGATGCGGAGTAAGCAAGCTGCCCGGTCTGGCCTTCGATACCCGCGATCGAGGCGGTGTTGATGACCACTCCGCGCTGGCCGTCGGCATCGGCGGGGTCGGTCATGGCGATGGCGGCTGCGCCTATGCTCATCAGGTTGAAGGTGCCGATCAGGTTGACGTCGATGACCTTGCCAAACGCCGCTCGGTCGTGCGGGGAGCCATCGCGGCCCACGGTTCGCTGCGCCCAGCCAATCCCGGCGCAGTTGACCACCACGCGCAGCGGCTTGCCCGTGGATGCGGCCGCCTCGACCGCAGCGCGAACGGACTCTGAGTCGCTCACGTCGGTGCGAGCGAACTGGCCGTTAACCTCGCCTGCCAGCGCCTTTCCTCGGTCCTCGTTGAGATCAGCGATGACGACCGAGCAGCCGGCCGTGGCCAGCTCGCGGACAGTGGCCTCACCGAGGCCGCTGGCCCCGCCGGACACGATTGCAGCGGTTCCGTTCAGTTTCATGGCCGGAGCTTACTTGGCCGAGGCTAACCGACCGGAACAGGGCCGCGGGTGCGCCAGGACATGCCCTTCCCGCTTACCCGACCGACCTCACCTCTGCCAGCGGGAGCACGAGTTGGCGGACGAACTCGTCCGCTGGCTCCGGCCAGGGGAAGCGCGGCCGCGTCGTCCGCAGCGTCACGGTGCCGTGCAGGGCCACCCAGAGCGCAGTGCCGGTACGGACAACGTCAGTGCTGGCCGACGCTCCGGCGTGCACGCAGGCCTCGATCGCGTTAACCAGCTGCGCGAATGCCTCGGCACCGAACTCCGGCAGCGGCGGCCAGCCCGGCGCGATGGCCACCGCCTTGCAGTAATCCGCGGCGCGGTCTATCTCGGTCCACCGCGACTCGAACAGAGTCGAGTAACGCGCGGAGTTGCGCAATCCCCACTGAACGTACTGCTGGCAACCGACGACGAGCCGCTCGACCGGATCGGCCGGGGCCGAGCTCACGGCGTCCTGGATCGCAGCGGTTAGCTCGTCGAACAGCCGGGCAACGACGGCTAGCAGGATCGCATCGCGGTCATCGAAGTGGCTGTAGATGGATGGCGCCGCGATTCCGATCTCCCTGGCCACGGCCCGTAGCGTGACCGATTCGGTGGTGCCGGTGCGGTCGATGAGGGCAAGCGCGGCATCGACGATTTCGGCGGTCAGCTTCGAGCCCTCACCGCGGGCATTGCGCTGCCGGCGCGACCCGGCTCCGAGTGCCTGACCAGGGGCCTTCGCGAAACCGGCACCTCTGCTTGGAAAAGAGTTCACGACTTAACTTTACACCCGTAAGGTTGTCTGATTAAACTTACGCATGTAAGCCTACAACTGTAAGCCATAATCTTTTGGGGAGCCTCGATGAGCTCGCACAGCGCAGCGCCCGCAGGTCACGACGGACAACAGCACCGGGCTATTCCACCCGAGCGCCGACGCAACCGGCGGCCGGCTCAAGCGATTACGAAGCGACCGGCTGAGCCTGCGGCCGCGGCGACGGGCCCGCAGTGGCCGGCCGGACACCCCAGGCGCCGCCAGATCCTGCTGGTGATGTGCCTGAGCCTGCTGGTAGTCGTGATCGACAACACGATCCTTAACACGGCGCTTCCCACGCTGGCCAGGGTGCTGCACGCCGGCACCAGCTCGCTGCAGTGGATTACCGACGCCTACACCCTGTGCTTCGCCGCCCTGCTCATTCCTGCAGGTGCCCTCGGAGACCGCTACGGGCGACGGATTGCGCTGGTCGGTGGCCTGACCGTGTTCGCGCTCGGCAGCACGGCCGCTGCGTTCTCGCCAGGAACGGGGTCGCTCATCGCGGCTCGGGTGCTGATGGGCCTCGGCGCGACGTTCGTAATGCCGGCCACGCTGTCCGTCCTGAATGCCGTGTTCCCGCCGCGGGAGCGGCCGCAAGCGATCGCTGCCTGGTCCGCCGTGGCCGGAGTCGGGATCATCGTCGGGCCTACGCTTGGTGGCTTGCTGCTGACCCACTTCTGGTGGGGCAGCGTCTTCCTCATCAACGTGCCGCTTGTCGTGCTGGCGATCGCCGGGGTCGTGGCGGTGGTGCCGGAGACGGCGGAGCCATCCGGCCACCGCCTCGACTGGCTAGGTACCGGCCTGATCGCGCTCTCCCTGGTGGCCATCGTGGACGCCATCATCGAGGCTCCTACTCGCGGGTGGACCGCCCCGCTGACACTGGCCGAGTCCGCGGCCGGGCTCGCGGCTGTTGGTTGCTTCGCCTGGTGGGAGCTTCGCGCCGCGCATCCGCTCATCGACCTGCGGATCTTCGCCAGGCGCGCGTTCTCCGCCTCCGCCGCAGCGGTGACGGTTATCTTCTTCGCCCTATTCGGCAGCTTGTTCGTGCTGACCCAGTACCTCCAGCTCGTACATGGCTACAGCCCGCTGTCCGCAGGTGTACGGGCGCTCCCGTTCGCGCTGGCAATGGGCGTGATGTCACCGCTGTCGCCAGTGCTCGCCCGCCGCATCGGCGCCCGCGCCCTGATCCCGATCGGGATGACGCTGATGGGCCTGGGCCTGCTGGACCTGTCCACGGCAGGCGTGCACACTACCTATCCGCCACTGGCAGTGGCGGTGGCCATCATGGGCGCCGGCATGGGCCTGGTGATGGCGCCGGCCAGCACGACGATCATGGCCTCGGTGCCGAGCCATCAGGCAGGTGCCGGCAGCGCTATCAACGACACCATCCGCGAGGTCGGCGGCGCGCTGGGCATTGCGGTCATCGGCAGCATCGCAGCAGGCGCCTACTCCGCGCGGCTGGGCTCTGCGCTGACCGCGGCCCATGCGCCCGGCTCGGTGGCCCAGGTGGCCACCGGGTCGATAGCAGCGGCGGACATGCTGAGCGCACGGGCGGGCGGCGCCACCGGAGCCGAACTGGCCACTGCCGCGCACGCCGCCTTCGTGCACGCGATGAGCGTGGGCCTGAAGGTCGCCGCCATCGTCGCGGTTGCGTCGGCAGTCGCTGCCGTCTTCGCGCTGCCACGGCACCGCGGGCAGGTTACCGGCACCCTAGCGGAGCAGCCAGGCGATGCCGCCGCGGCGCGGGCCGCCGCCGATCAGGAACTGGTGGCAGAGCCTGCCGGAGTGCGCTGACCAGAGCGGTTCTGCCGGACCGCGCCGGAGCTGGCGAGAATCTCGGCCGCCGAATGTCGCAGCAGTGCCGTAACGTGTGGGTCAGGTGACCGGCCAGGTCACCTGGCCCGCGCGGCCTGAGGGGACTTCGCGGCGGAAGTCAGCGTGGCTGAGCGACAGCCACTGC
>JASHUG010000037.1 GCA_030040155.1 Streptosporangiaceae bacterium
CGCTGGGTGAAGCCGCTGGATGCCGCGCTGCCGGGCGCGGCGGCGGAGCACGGCCTCGTGGTCACGGTCGAGGACAACGGCCGCGTCGGCGGGTTCGGCGACGCGGTGGCCAGGCTGCTGCGCGACCACGACGTGGAGATCCCGGTGCGCACCTTCGGCCTGCCGCAGGAGTTCCTGACCCACGGGGAGCGGGCTGACCTGCTCGACGAGGCCGGCCTCGCGTCCCAGCACCTGGCCAGGGTGATCACCGAGATGGTGGCCCGCCGCGCTCCCGAGCTGGCACCAGAGCAGCAGGTCTAGCGGCCGGGCCCGGCCTACCCGCCGAGCCTGGCCCGCGCGAACGGGCCGAAGCGCGCGCGGCACATCGTGATCAGGTCATTCACCTCGGTGACCCGCAGCCACCTGGCTGTCAGCACGTACAGCAGCAGCCCGCCGCTGCCGCCGATCGTGACGATGGCGAGCGCGGTTAGCGTGCCGCCCGACCCGACGTGCCCGATCACGAACCAGGTGACGATCGCGAAGATCATGCCGGGAACCGCGGCCAGGTGCATCCTGACCAGGGTCTTGTTCACCCGGCGAGTATCAAGGCCGCCGACGCGGCGGCTGAGGATCCACCACAGCCATACCGCCATTACCAGGCTGGAAATCCCGAACCCGACGCCGAGGCCCGCCACGACGTCAGCGGGCGGCAGCAAGACCAGGGCCAGGTAGCTGCACGCAATCCGCACCGCCATCGACACGCAGCCGATCAAGGCCGGCGTCTTGCTGTCGTGGACCGCGTAGAAGGCGCGCAGCAGCAGGTTGAACAGCGTGTAGGGGAGCAGGCCGAGGCAGAAGACGCCGAAGATGACGCCGAGGTAGCGGGCGGAGGCCGCGGACGTGGCCCCGTGGCCGAACACGCCCTCCGCCAGCGGCGGCCCGAGCACGGCCAGGATCATCGCCGACGGCACGGTGATGACCGACGACAGCCGGGTCGCGGCCGAGAAGTCCTTGACCAGCATCCGGTTCGCGCCGGTGGCCGCGTGCGCGCTCATGCGCGGGAGCATCGCGGTGATGACCGACATGCCGACGATCGCGTAGGGGAGCTGGAAGAGCTGCCAGGCGTTGCTGAAGGCGGCGTACCCGGCGCCCGCGCACGTCTTGCAGACCCTGGCCCCGGCGTCGTTCGAGACGATCGTGGTCGTCACGAAGGAGAGCTGGGTGGCCAGGATGTAGACGAACATCCAGCCGCCCATACGGCCGATCTCGGAGACCTCGGCCCGGCGGAAGTCGAACCTCGGCCGCCAGCGGAATCCGACCCGGCGCATGGACGGCCACATCGCGAGCGTCTGCAGGACGATCCCGAGCGTGGTGCCGATTCCGAGCAGCTGGACCTCGCCGGGCGTGATGCTCTCCGGGGTCCGGCCGGTTCCGGCGATGACGATCAGTGCAATGCCGACGAAGATGACCACGATGTTGTTGATGATCGGCGTCCACATCGGCGAGGCGAAGCTGCCGCGGGCGTTGAGGATCGCGCCCGCCAGCGAGCTGACGCCGTAGAAGAAGATCTGCGGCAGGAAGAAGTAGGTGAAGATCACGGTCAGGTGGTAGGTCGCCGCGTTGCCCATGCCGTGGCCGTAGATGGCCGTGATCGGAACCGAGGCGGCGGTCGCGGCAATCGTGATGCCCCCGAGCGCGAGCACGCCAAGGGTAAAGATGCGCTGGTCGTACGCCTCGCCGCCGTCGTGGTTCTTCTTGGCCGCGTTGACCAGCAGGGGCACGACGACGCTCGTGAGGATGCCGCCGAGGGCGAGATTGTAGACGGCGTTCGGCAGGTTGTTCGCGACGTTGTAGGCGTCGCCCAGGCTCTGCGTGCCGATCGCGTACAGCAGCACGGCGGTGCGCAGGAAGCCGGTGAAGCGCGAGATGATAGTGCCCAGCGCCATCACGGTGCTGGAGCGGGCCATGCTCGGGGTCCGCCGGCCTGGTGCCGGCGCCGGAGCCGTAACGCCCGCGCGCGCCGCGGTGCCGGCAGCCTCCCCGGCTTCCGCGGCCCCGGAGGTGGCGGCCTCCTTGGTGGTCGCGGCCTTCGTGGTGGTGGCGGCCGGGTCGGTCGGCGACGCTCCTGTCTTGTGCTCTGCCGTCGTCATTGAGTGGCGCCAGATCGCGCCATCGCGCCGTCGCGGGTGTCACTGAGCTCGGTCAGCAGAACTTCCTGGGGCCTCGCGGTCGGAAGCGGCCCTGACGCGGCAGCAGGATGCGACGCCCGCGCGACGACGGCGCGGGCAGGCCGCGCCGGCAGCTGTCGTGCTAGCTGCGGCCGAGGCCAGCGCGGTGAGATATACAGCGAGACGCGGCTCAGCACGATCCGTGCGCTCCTGGCCCGAGCCAGCTGGGCCTGCGCAAAGGCCGCCCGGCGCAGCCGGGAGCGCTCCGCGCCGGTCAGGCACGCGCGGCGGATCGACGCCGCGTGCGCCGCCAGTTCGAGTCCGTCGGCGAGCGGGGCCAGCTCGGCCGCACCGTAGCGGCGGCGCAGCGCCGCGCCGATCAGGAAGTCGGCCAGCGCCGGGTTCTTCGGCAGGCACGGGCCGCGCAGGTAGGTGCCGACCGCGTTTTCCAGCTGGACTCCCTCGGTGCCGTCGCCGTTGTTACCGTGCCCGGTGACCACGGAACCGAGCGGCTGCGCCGTTGGGCCCAGGTACGTGCCCCCGGCGTGGTTCTCGAAGCCGACCAGGTAGGTATCGCCCCAGCGCGCGACGAGCTCGCCGATGGCCCGGTCCGCGCGCGCCTCGGAGATGCTGCCGTAGTGATTGCTGAGCACGGCGCTCTGCCTGATGGTCCACGCGTCGAACAGCTCGATGCCGCGCAGCTCGGCTCCCACCTCGGGCTGGCAGAAGCGCCCGAACAGCTCGTAGCCGCCGCCGACGGCGAGCGCGGCCGCGCCCTGCGCAACGGCCTCCCTGATGCCCGCGCCCTTTACCCTGCCGAGGTCGGCGGCGACCAGCCGCTGCTGCGCCTCGCCGCCGCCGCCGATCATGATCAGGTCGAACGACGCCCCGTCGACCGGATCGCCCAGCCTGAGCTCGGTTACGTCGGCGCCGATGCCGCGCCATTCGCAGCGGCGCACGATGGTCTCGACGTTGCCCCGGTCGCCGTAGGTGGCCATGATGTCCGGGTACAGGTAGCCGACGGTTATCTTCATGCCTGCCATTGCGGTGCTCCGCTCTGCTCGCGCCATACGGCCCCGGCGTATCCCTCCTGCCGCAGCCACCGCCGTACCTGCCACAGCACGACCTGGGTGGAGACGACCCACATGGGCTGGCCCGCCGGGGTCTGCGCCAGCGCCGTGCGGAAGGCGCGGACCGGATCCGGCTCGACGGTGACGTCGGGTTCGGGTCCCGAGCCGAGCCAGCCCGCGTACTTCAGCCGCACGGCCAGGTCCGCGGCCCGGTTACCGCAGACCACCGGGGCTGGCACCAGGCCCGTGAGGGAGTCGAAGTCGACGTCCCAGATCCAGGAGGTATCGGGCTGCTTGCCGGGAAAGTCGTTGAGCCCGAGCAGCATCCGCTTGGGTTTCCGGTCACCGAGTACCGCGCGCAGCACCTCGGTGTACCCGTTGGCGTTCTTGGCCAGGGCCAGGTACACGTCGTGGCCGGCCACGTGCACCCGCTCCATCCGGAACGAGCCCGCCGTGATCTGCTCGATGGCCCGCAGCGAGCGGTCAGGCAACTGGCAGTAGCTGGCCGCGGCGGCCGCCGCCAGCGCGTT
>JASHUG010000337.1 GCA_030040155.1 Streptosporangiaceae bacterium
CGCGGCCGAGCCGCAGTAGCTCTATGGCTAGTCGATGTCCTCGGACCTGGTGCCTTCATCAAGGCGCTCACGGAACCGGTTCACCTTGGCGGACAGCGAGATTGACATCGAGTCGCGCAGCCGCGACAGGACGACGAAGCTGATCAGAGCGCTGATCACCGCCGCGAGAGCGACCATCGCGATCCCGCCGACACCGAGAAAGTAGAGCACGATGAGGGCCGCGAAGAAGAGCAGCAGCCTCAAGATCGTATAGTTCACGGTCGCACGCATAACGTTACTGAGCATATTGCGTCAGTGGTACCGCCGTAGCCGCGGCCCGGCGCATGTGTTACCAGGCGCGGCCACCCCGACCGCCACCTGGCGCGGCCACCCCGACGGCACCTGGCGCGGCCACCCCGACGGCACCTGGCGCGGCCTCCCCGACGACCACGACGCCGGGGCGAGTCGGCCCTCCGCTGGCTATTTTTGCCTGCGGATGATCATTGGCCGCCACCCAACGCAACACATCGTTCTGCGCCGATGGCAAGTTTCAGGATTGTCTAGGTACGAAGGGCAACTTTTAACCTAAATTTTGCGTAGCGCACGCATGTGTTCGGACTCTTGGGACAAAAACGTTCTTTGTCGTTAGGTTAGCCAAGTTAACGAACATCTGCGACACTTGCGACAAGGCTTCGGGAGTCCACCAAGGGGGACATGCACGATGGACGGCACCAGCGAGCGCCTGCTCACTCCGGGGGAAGTGGCAACGCTCTTCCGCGTTGATCCAAAGACCGTCACCCGGTGGGCCGCTTCCGGCCGGATCAGCAGCATTCGGACTCCGGGCGGCCACCGGAGGTTCCGTGAGGCGGAGGTTCGCGAACTCCTCGAGGGCAACGAGGCGACCGCCGACCCTTCGGCCTAAGCACGGATTGTCGTCTTTGCCGTCCCGTCGTCTACGTTGACCGCAGGCGCCTAGCCCGACCGCGAGCAATGGCCCCGAGGCAGGCGGCCAGAACGATCGAGAGCACGACCGTCGTCGTGATTGTTCCGGCGCGCGGCGATGAGATGGACCGGTGCAGCAGGATGATCATCGGACCGATTGCGAGCAGCGGCCCCGTGACGTACCAGAGCGAGATCGTTGCTCCGTACGAGTTGCCAAGCGGCGTTTCGAAGCCCTGGAACATCTGCCCTTCGAGCTCCCCGCGGAACGAGTTGACCAGCGCGCCGCCGACCAGCACCGGAATCGCCACCACCACGAGCGCCAGCAGTGGCAGCCGACCGGTCGCGATCGCGAGCGCTGCCGCCGGGCCGCCAGCAAGCACCGCGAGCGCCAAGCTCGGCACGATCGCGTGCCAAAAGACCAGTGTCTCGTAGCGGAACGGCAGGTGCCCAGACCGGCTGGGATCGTCGCCGTCAAGCCGTGCGCCTTCGCACAACCCGGCAGCGGCGAGGTAGCCGAACGTCAGGGCCGCGGCCAGTGACAGCAGCGACGCCCGTGGCGACCGCACCGCGAGCGCGCCCATGCCAATCGCGGCGAACGAGAGCAGCGCTGACCACACCAGCCTGGATGGGGCCCGTATCAAGGCGGTCACGTCGCGCCACGGCAGCACGAGCCATCGCTGCAGCGGCACGCGGAGCCCAAACCTGACCCGCCGATATGTGCCAACGGCACCTCGGTAGGCGGTGGTCACGCGGCGCGCGTCCAGGTTCAGCACGGCGGCGGACATGTGGCCCATGGTGCGCGCCCGCGTGCGCAGTGCCGCGGCCGGGACGTGAGCCGCCGCACGGTCGCCGGTCACGACGAGGCCGACTGCCGCCGCTGCGAGCAAGCCGGTCGCGAGTGGCCACAGCGGTGCGCTGCCACCAGCCAACGCCACCGGACCCTGCGCCGCCCAGCCCCATGGGCCCGACCACAGCAGCACGGTCGCGATGAGCGCTGGCAGGCGGACCGCGGCGGTAACAGCCGCGAGCCCGGCGATCGCGACCGCGGCCGTTGCGATGGCTATCGTCGCCGCACGAGGCGCGCGACCGTTCTGATGGGCCTCGGTCAGTGCAGCTGCCCCTGTGCCGAGCGCGGCCAGCAACCCGGTACTCAGCATCGCCGTACCCGCGAGCCGAACGGACTGGCCGCTCCCGTTGCCGCCGAGCCCTGCCCCCAGCAGCAACACCGCCGGTACGAGTCCGGCTACGGCGCCAGCAAGCGCCGACATCGCGGCCGCGCGCCGGAAGCGCGGGCGCAGCAGCCGACTACGGCGTACGGGCGTGTCGAGCAGCCAGTCGGCCGTCGGCTGGGCCACCATGACCGGCCCGCGCCAGCGTGCGTCCCATAGCACGGACACCAACACGAGCAGCGCGAGCGCGCACAGGCCGGCCGGTGCCGCGCGCAGCAATTCTGGTGTCAGCGGCCCCGGTGCTGGCCGGTGCTTCAGCGCCCGGAAGACCGCCTCGACCAGCCAGCCGGCGTAGATGAGGATTACCAAGGCAAGCACGTAGAGCCAGTACGCGACGTTGGCGACCTGAGCGCGGGCGCGGCCTCGGCGCAACGAGCGCAGCAGCCCCAGGGTCTCCTCGGTGGTGTCCGGCACCACGACCGCGGTCTGCGTGGCCATCACGTGCTCACCGAGGGCTGCCGAGCGCTTCCCTGGGTGCGCCGCGGGCGATGACCTGACCGTCATCGAGGACGATGACCTCATCGGCGACCGCTTCGGCCAGCTCAAGGTGATGAGTCGCTAGTAGCAACGCGGCGCCCGCCGCCTTCTGCGCCACCAGCAGGTCGGCGAGCCACTGGCGGGCACCGGGGTCCAGCCGCTGCTCCGGCTCGTCGAGGATGAGCAGGCGCCTCGGCCGCACGAGGACGGCCGCGAGCTGGAGAGCCTGCCGCTGGCCGCTCGACAGCGAACCGGGCAGAGCATCGCCGTGATCGGCCAGGCGGCATTCCTCGAGCGCACCGTCGACGAGGGACGGCGCCAGCTGCCCGCCACCGTGGGCCACGGCGACGAGCATGAGGTGCTCGCGGACGGTCAAGTCCGGATACGTGCTCGAGGCGTCGCCCGCGACAGCAATCTCGGTGCGCGCGACCAGGTCGTCCTCGTGCAACGGCGCGCCGCCGTAGCGCACCTGCCCGGTTGTCGGGGTGTCCCGGCCGGCCGCGATGCGCAGGAGCGTGGACTTGCCCGAGCCGTTGACGCCGAGGAGGGCGACGCACTGGCCCATCGCTACCCCGAGGTCGACGGGCTTGAGCGCCTCCAGCTCACCGTAGCTACGGCTGACTCCGGCCAGCATCAGCAGCGGGGCAACGTCAGCCGTCATCACGAGCCGATCTCACCACTTCCCGTCTAGAGACGCAAAACGGAAAATCCGAGCAGGACACGGCGCGGCAACGGGACGCTTCGAGCGCTACTCGCGCCAGCCGCCGTCGGCGCCATGCCGCGCCAGGTAATCCAGGAACTCGCGCCGCAACTGCTCGTCACCCTCTCGCCACTCGCGTCGTCGCTCCTCGTACTCCTCTTCGGTCACGGCTTCCGCCGCCAGCCGCGCGTAGCCGACATCATCCGGGCCGATCTCCACATATGCATCGCCGAGAATTCTCCCGTCGCCGCTGAGAGCGGAGTCGGGGACGAGCAGGTTGCCGTTGGCTAGCCGGATCACGAACATCGCAGCATGGACCTCTTCAGATGCCGTAACGCACGTTGAAGTAAAGCATTACGTCCAGGGCAGCCCTCGTATCGCCACTCAGCATCGCGACCAGGGCCGGCCGCTGGCCGGAGGCGATCGCGGCGAAGCAGTCGGCGAAGAACTCCCGCTTGCCGAGCGCGCCCGGCTGCCGGTGGAAGTCGCTGGCCATCCGCGGCAGGCAGCGTTCGTACAGCCGGCAGAACTCGTCCGAGTCGGACTGCCAGCAGCCGTCCGATCCATCGATGTCGTCCAGGGCGTGCCCGATCTCGTGGCACATGACGTCCGGCGTCGGCGACGGCCGCGAACCGACGACGATCTTCCGGTTCCCGTAGGCGCCGGCGCAGGCATCCCAGGTCGCGCGGCCCGACGGCAGTGCAATGCCCTTCAGCTCGCCCATGTCGTCGAGGTCGGGGACGCCACCGGAACCGACGTAGATGGCGTCCAGGCCGACGGCGAGCTTGTCCTTGATCAGCTGTGGCAGGTCGGCCAGCCGGTCGATGGCCGTGAGCGTTGCGGCCGAAGGAAGTGCATCTGCCGCCCAGTCGCGGCACAGGATGTCCTCCAGGCAGCCGCAGTTCCGCAGGCCGACAGAGAGGTGGTCAGAACGGCGAGTCTCGAACCACGGGCGCGCCTGCGCTGCGGCCGACTCGCGCGGCCTGGCCTCGGCGCGTCGCTGCACGTGGGCCGCCGAGTTTCTGGCCGCTGGCCGCGCCCGGACGGCTGCGCGCGCCGCGCCGGTGGCTACCGTGTGCGGGCGAGCGGGTCCGAGCTGCCCCCGACCTGGACCAGAAGACCATGAGGCCGGCCGCGAGCGCCTGCCCGCCTCTCCGACGGCCGCGCCCGGTGCGGTGGGACTGAGCGCGGGCGCGGCAGCCGCAGGAGCCGCGCCGGAGGCGGCTGGGGCAGCAGGGGTGACCGGTGTCTGACCAGGCTCCGGTGGCGCAGGCTTGCCGCGGGTACGACGGTGGCTGCCGCGAGAGCCGGCGCCCCTATCTCCCGGGCTGAGGCTGCTCGGTGACGGCGTCGCGGGCCGACTGCCGTGGCCCGCGCTCGGCGCGAGTCTCGTGAACGCGCGAGAGGCAAGTAGCCGCACGCGGCGGATTAACCGCATAGCCCTCAAGCTCCCGCGTAGACCGATCCGGGCAGCCCGCTCGCTGCCCGCTGCTGACAGGGTATGCCTGGCCCACGTCACGGCAAGCGTGTGTCACTGAACGTAACTCAGCAGTGTGACTAACGTGACTGGGACAGATCTGGCAATTCGTAAACGAGCACCTGGCGCAACAGGCTAGGCTGCGACCATGTGGCTGGCTTGTGCGCTTATTGTCCTGTTTAGCGTCGGATTTGTGCTTCCGTGCATGCTCGACATCGCGACGACTCCTGACTCAGAGTTCACGGTCCTCAGCAAGGGCATGTGGCTCCTGGTGGTGGGAGCATTCTGGATCTTTGGCGCCGGCGCATGGCTGATCCTCGGTCGGCCGCAGCCAGTAGGCCTGATGCGCCGATCAAGCCGCTACCATGCCGGGTTCGGCCAGGCCCAGGCTGTGCTGCGGCACCCGGCCACGCAGGCCGCCGGCGGTTACGGTGAGCCGGGGACCTGGCCCGCCGACACCGGCGAGATGATGCCGGTCGGCCCGGATGATGACGAGGACTTCCTCGAGGAGCTGAACCGGAGGATCCGGGAGACTCGCGAGGACAACTAGGGCTCGACTCCGCCAAAAGCCTAGGGACTCCCTGTAAGTTCTCACACTGCCTGTTAGTTGTTCGGTGCATATCAGGTCAAAGCGACCGCGAAAACGCCGAGAACCTGCAGGGAGTGTGAGAACTTGCAGGGGGTCGGTGCCGTGCGAGATCGTTTAAGGCTCGCGGTCTTTACTTGCTCGCCTTGCCGAGTTCCTGTCCGCTAGCGCTGAAGCCGATCGGATTTCGCGCGGCCGCGCCTTGTTCCGCTAGCGCTGTAGCCGATCGGATTTCGCGTCGGCTGCGCCTTGTGAGTAGCGCGCGTCGTCGGGATAGTCCGGGTCGGCTCGAGAACGTCGCTCTTGCCCATACCCAGGGTCGGCCGGATACCGCTCACCCGCCGGATATCGCTCACCCGCCGGGTGCTGCGGATCCGCCGGGTGCTGCGGATCCGCCGGATAGTGCGGATCCGCCGCATAGCGCAGGTTCCTGCGGGATTCCCGCTGGTGCCGGTACGGCAGGTCGGCGGCAGGCCGCTGCTCGGCGGACGGCCGCGAGCCGGCGGAAGGCCGCTGCTCTGAGGAAGGCCACTGCTCTGGGTAAGGCCGCGAGCCGGCGCGGCGGCCCGGATCGGCCGGATACCGCGGATCGGCCGCAACCCGCGGATCGGCCGCAACCCGCGAATCGGCGGCTGCCCGCGAATCGGCCGGATACCGCGAGCGGGCTGGATAGCCCGACTCATCCGCGTAGCGCGACTCATCGGGATAGCGCGAGTTCGCCAGGTAGCGCGGGTCGCCGCGATAGCGAGCCGGTTCATTGCCGCCCCGGCCCGGCTGCCGGCTGCCCGACCTGCGCCTCGCCCGTGACGCCAGCCACGACACGATGTTCCATAGCAGCACCGCGAACAGCGGAATGCTCAGCAGCAGCCTGATCCGGTGCCCCGTCCATTGATCTGCCAGCAGCGACGCCCCGATCGCCATCACGGTCAGGCACGTCCTGAGGTCCGGCCAGCCCTCGCCCCTCGGCCGGGCCAGGGCCTGACTCCGGCTATGCCTGCGATTTGGCTGGCGGTTCCGCGACCGGGCGGGCATCAGCAGCGCGGGAATGCAGAACACCGCACCCAGGCCGATGCAGGCAAACGCCAGGTCCTTGAGGTACGAGTGCATCGCCGCTCCAGCCGCGAGGGAACTCTCCGGAGTCTACGAGGCGACGGTTCCAGAGGGAATCGGGCGGTTTCGGCGCGGCCGGGCTGCCGCCGCTAGGGCATCCCCGCGTAGGAGTGCAGGCCGGTGATCCAGAGATTCACGCCGATCAGGTTGAACATCAGGCAGCCGAACCCGATGAGGTGGATCCAGGCGGCCCGGCGGCCGCGCCAGCCGGCCGTGGCCCTGGCGTGCAGGAACATGGCGTAGACGACCCAGGTGATGAACGACCAGGTCTCCTTCGGGTCCCAGCCCCAGTAACGGCCCCAGGCGTGGTCGGCCCAGATGGCGCCGGCCATGACGCCGAACGTCCAGACGGGGAAGCCGAACAGGATGCTCCGGTACGACAGCCGATCCAGGATCGCCGGCTTGGGCAAGTGGTCCACGATCCCTGCGCTCCACGAAGGCTGGCCCGCGGCGATGCGGCGCTGGCTGCGGTCCGCGACCAGGTACAGCGTGGTCACGACGGCGCCAAAGATGAACAGGCCCGACGCGATGATCATCGCGGTGACGTGGATTGCGATCCAGTACGACTGCAGGGCGGGGACGAGCGACCCGGCCGGGGTGTAGATCACCGTCAGGTCGAGGCCAAGCGCGAAAACGACCGGCACCAGCACAAACAAGCCCATGTAGTAGGCCCGGTACTTGACCGACGCCGCGACGAGAACCAGCACAGCCATGCAAGTGATCGCGGCGAGGAACTCGTACATGTTGCCCCACGGGACCCGGTGCTCGGCCAGGCCCCTGGCGAGGATCGCGAGCACGTGGCAGAACAGCCCGATGCAGGTCAGCCCGAAGGCGGCCCGGAGCCACACGCCGGTCGGCCACCGGCTGGGCGTGGCGCGCGAAGCCGCGTCGGCCGGCACGCTGATCGGCACCTGCACGGGCGGGCCGCCCGCCCCGACGGCCACCAACGCCGGCGCCTCGGCCACCACCCGCTCCTTGGCGAAGGCGAAGTCGCACGCGTAGCAGAGCATCGCGAGGGCGTACAAGATCACGGTGCTGAACAGGAGCGCATTGCTGGTGTCCGCCAGCCCGGTGTTGATCGGCATCTATGCCTCACTCTCCTCACGGCCGGCCGACGCCGGGTCGGGCCCGGCAGCGCGCGCCTGTGCGGTAACCGCGGATTTTCTGGGAACGAACTCGTCTCCGCTGCTGACGTCGGCCGCCTCGTCGTCTCCGCCGGGGCGGGGGTCAGCGGCCTCGGGCAACGCGGTGCCGTCGTGTAGGTCAAGGAATTGCTGAGCCAGGTCGGTGAACTCGGCCTCGAACCCGCCCGCGGCATCCGAGCGAGCCAGTCCGCCCACCACCACCGCGGTGCCGCCGTCGGCTCGCGGCTGTACCCGGACGAAGACGCGGCGCCGGCGGACCAGGAATGACAGGATCAGGCCGAGCAGCGCCAGGATGCCGGAGATCAGCGCTGGCAGCTGGCCGGGATCGTAGGTGATTGCCAGGCTGACCCACTGCGTGTAGCCGGTGAAGGTCAGGGTGCCGTCGCCGTCCGGCAGCTTGATCGACTGTCCCGGTGCCAGCGGCCTGGGCGCGACCGGCAACTGATGCAGGCCCTTGGTATCCAGCTGATAGACCGACTGCGCGACCGGGCCGTCCATGCCGAGGTTGCCCGCATAAGAGACCAGGCTCACCCTGGGGAACAAGGCGGCGGGAAACGCGGACTGGAGCTCGCCGTTCACGTCCACGGCCGTCGGCAGGAAGATGCCGGCGAAGCCCAGCTGGGCTGGCTTGGCGTCCGGGACCTTGATGACGCCCTCGGAAGTCAGGCTCAGCTGGTCCACCGGGATGAATGGCACCGGGCCGTCGAACTGAACGTGGCCGGTACCGTCAGTGATCTTGAATTCGGGGGCGTAGCCGTGCCCGATGAGGTAGACACTCACGCTGTCCACGACCAGCGGGTGATTGACCTGCAGCGTGTAGTGCCGCAGCGGCGCTCCCGGCGCCGTCCGGTAGGTGAGCGGGGCCGCGTAGGAGATCGGCTGGTCCAGCTGCGGGCCCGATGTCACGTACTTGGCCTGGAAGCTCTGCAGGTTGATCGAGAACGGCTGCAGGTCAGATGGCCCGACGAGTCGGCCGGGGTGGAAGACATCCAGGTCGGTGGGCGTGTTCGCGAACCCCTGGCCGACGATCAGCAGCCGGTTGGCCTTGTACCCCCAGATGCCGCCGATTCCGACCGAGAACAGCAGCGCCAGCAGGGCGATGTGGAAGATCAGGTTCCCGACCTCGCGCAGGTATCCCTTTTCGGCCGACACCCAGCCATCGCCGGTCTGCAGCCGGTAGTGCCGCCGGCTCAGCAGCTTCGAGGCGGCTGCCATGGCTTGCTCGGGCTGCTGCTGGGTGACGTAGCTGGCGCTGAACGGGAGCCTGGCCAGGTTGCGCGGCGCCCGTGGCGGGAGCTGGCGTGCCTGCCCGACGAGCCTGACCGTCCGCGGCAGCACGCAGCCCGCGAGCGAGGCGAACAGCAGCAGGTAGGTGGCCGCGAACCAGGGCGCAGAAAACACGTTGAACAACGACAGGTCGTTCAGCAGCGGGGCAAGGCCGGGGTGCGCGGTGTAGTACTGGCTCACCGCCGCCGGATCCGTGCCCTCCTGCGGCAACACCGAGCCTGGCACGCTCGCCAGCGCGAGGAGGAACAGCAGGATCAGGGCGGTCCGCATCGACGTGAGCTGGCGCCACGTCCAGCGTAGCCAGCCGAGCACGCCAAGCCTCGGGCCAGCGGGCGCCGGGGCTTCCCGGTCGCTGAGATCGGCATCGGAATAGGGAGGCAGCGTTGTCAGCGCATCGTCTTCGGCCGTGGTCATTGGCGCTCCGCAGCCAGGTTGGTGAGGATGGCCTTCAGGCTGCCGTAAGTGACTCCGCCGATGATCCGCGCGGCAATCCGGCCGCTCCGGTCGATGACGATCGTCGACGGGATGGCGGAAGGCGTGGCGACTCCGCGGAACTCCAGCGCGATCAGGTCACTCGGATCGCTGAAGCTTGGGTACCCGACGTTGAAGTCCTGCATGAAGGCCAGCGCCGCGTCCGGCTCATCCCGGATGTCGACGCCCACGAAGCGGACGCCGCGGCCGGCCATCTGCCGCGCGAGCGTGCCAAGAACTGGCGCCTCGGCTCGGCACGGGGCGCACCATGATCCCCAGAAGTTGAGCACGATCACGTCGCCCCGGTAGGACGCGAGCGTCAGCGGCTTGCCGGTGAGTGATGTGCCGGACACCTTGGGCGCCACCGGGCGGCTTCCGACGCTGAACACCGTGCTCGCGTAACTGCTGCTGACGAAGTTCTGGCCGTCGCTGATCGGCGTGTTCTGCCCGATGGCCCCGCCGTCACAACCGGCAACGGCGATCCCCGCGCCGGCTAGCGCAATGACCGCGCAGGCCCGCGCCATCAGGGCCGGCCGGCCTGAACCGGCCAGCCTGTGGCGTCGCCAGCCGACTCCAGGCCGTCGTGAGTCGCCCGCGGCGCGGACGCCGCAGCGCACGAGGCGTGGCAGGCGGGTCACTGGGCGATCTCCTACAGGCAGTAGTACCGCGCCTATTGTGCCCGATGAGTAACCTGGCCGAGGCAGCGGGCCGGCCTTTGCGGGGTTTGCGGGAGCAGCAGGTCCGGCGGCGGACGGCTCAGGCACCCGCGACCTGGCGGCGGCCGGGACCAGACGGCTCGGCGTAATTCACGCCGATGATCTTGCTACCGGCGAACATCAGGCTCGTGACGCTGCCAAGCGCGCATTGCCGACGGCGCGGATCGTGCCACAGCCGGCGGCCCTCGGCGGCCTCTCTTGCCACCCAGATGGGGAGCTGGTGGCTGACGAGCACGGCCTCGTGCCCCTCAGCCACTGCGGCTGCGTCGTTGGCTGACGCCAGCACCCGCGCCGCCACCTCCTTGTACGGCTCGCCCCACGACGGCCGGAACGGATTTCGGAGCTGAATCCAGTGCCGGGGCCTGCGCAGGGCGCCGTCGCCGACGGCAAAGCGCATGCCCTCGAAGTAGTTCCGCGGCTCGATGAGCCGATCGTCAAGCTCGACTGCCAGGTCAAGCTCGGCCGCGATCGGCTCGGCGGTCTCAATGGCGCGCTCGAGCGGCGAGGATCTCAGCAGGGTGACGTCCCGACCGGCGAGAAAGTCGGCGACGGCCTTCGCCATCACGCGGCCTGCCTCGGACAGGTGGTAGCCGGGAATGCGCCCGTACAGGATGCGGCGCGGGTTGTCGACCTCGCCATGCCTCACCATGTGCACGATGGCCGTGGTACCCGCAGGGGACCGGATATCGCTGCTGCTCATACGCCGCACAGCTTACCGGGGGGTGCCCGGCGGATCGGCTCCGCCTTGATCGGCGGGCCCGACGGCCTCTAGGCTGAAGGCAGCATGTGGCTGCGCCTAGGGTTCCGCGCCCCGTCCGTCATTGACCAACACAACCAGGGCAGGGCGGCCTGGACCGAGCGGTGCCAAGAGCCCGCATGACCGGTGCTCACAGTGAGAGCCGGGACTGCCGGGCGAACACCTGACGGGAGAGAAACCTCGAGGGCTCTGTTCGGCGTGCCCGCACCCCGCGGGCCCGACCCACAGGAGCCGCCTCGTGAGCCCGTTGGCCCTCTCGCTCATCCTGATCGCTGCCATCGCGCACGCCAGCTGGAATCTGTTCAGCAAGCAGGCAGCCAGCACCGGCGCGGTCTTCTTCATCTGGCTCCTCGCAGTCGCCGCGACTGGCCTGTACGCGCCGGTCGTGGCGATCGTCGCTGTGGCCGATCCGCCGCACCTGACCGCCCTGAACTGGGTTTTTATGACCGGCACCGGCGTGCTTGAGGCGGGCTACTTCCTCTTGCTCCAGTTCGGCTACCGCAAGGGCGACCTGTCGCTTGTCTACCCGGTCGGTCGAGGAACGGGCGCGCTACTCGCGGCGCTGGCCGGCATCCTGTTGCTGGGCGAGCGGCCCAGCCCCGTGGCGCTGGCCGGGATTGGCTGCATCGTGGCCGGCATCATCGCGATCGGCATCCCGGCCGGCGCCCGAGCCGTCGACGCGGACCACTCGCCTCGGCCGCCCGCCGCAGTGGCCGTGACCCTGGCGCTCTGCACCGGGGTCTTCATCGCCAGTTACACCATCTGGGACAAGTACGCGGTGACGAATCTGCGGACGCCGCCGATGCTGCAGGGCTACGCCGCGTTCCCGTTCATGGCCCTGGCCTTCGCGCCGCTGGTCATACGGGACCCCGGCCGCATCGCGCGGGTGTGGCGCGAGTTCCGGCCCCAGGTCCTGGCCGCAGGCGTGCTCGCGCCGCTTGCCTACGTGCTGGTCCTCGTCGCGCTGAGCTTTTCCGCGGTCAGCGCGATCGCGCCGGCCCGTGAGGTCAGCATCTTGTTCGGGGTCGTGCTGGGCCGCCGGCTGCTGGGCGAGGGTGGCATGGCCCGCAAGCTGACAGCGGCCGCGGCTATCGTCGCGGGCATCGTGGCGGTCGCAGTCGGCTAGCGCGCTCGGCTAAGCCTGCGGCCCTGTGCCCGCCCGGCAGCGGGCGGGCACAGGCGACTCAGGAGATCTCGATGTAACGCTGCCGATCGGTCATGACCTCGCGGAGCTTGCGCAGCCTTGCATCCATGGCCGTAACGTCAAGCTCGTCGAGCGCCAGCACCCGCTGCGCATCGGCCGCTAGCGCGTCGGCCTCGCCAACCATCGTCCAGTCAAATTGCATCAGCTCGTCCAGCCCGGCCGACCTGACGCGGTTCCATACCTTGTCCTGGTTCAGGACTGGCAGCCCGCGGACGGCGGCCGAGGCGTCCTCGATGGCCCGCACGAGCCGCTCGGCTCGGCGGATCGGCTCCATCACCTCGGCGGGCGGGAACGGCTGCTCCCTCGTCGACGGCGGGACGCGGTCGGTGCGCCACTGGCTGATCAGCTGCCGGACGCAGGCCGCCGCCGCGCCGAGCCCATGCCCTACCCGCTCGCGAACGAGCAGATCATCGGACCGGAGCCTGCCCTTGTCGGTGTAGATGTCGGAGGCAAGCAGCCCGCGCAGCCGGTCAGAGAGGTCTGACACCGGTCAGGGCGCCTGGTGCGCAGCCTGCGCAGGCGCAGCCACTACCCCGCCGTTAATGTCGGCCAGCGACGGCATGCTCGCGACCGGGCTGGTCTGCGCGGTGATGCCGATGTTGAACGACTCACCGACGGCCATGTTCGGCGCTGACACGAGCCCGCGCTCAGCCATCTTCATCGCCACGTAATACCGCACGGCGTCGAGTTCAGACAGCCCGAACGCGCGGAGCGAGATCAGCTCGCGCATCCGCTCGTCCCTGGGCCGCATCAGCACCTTGACGTCGTTCAGCGTGACGCCATAAATGGACAGGAAGTCCTGCAGGTGACCGCGGACCAACTCGGTGATCTCGTGGATCTTCTCGTTCACCTGCTCCAGCGGCGTGACCTGGACGAGCTGGTTGACCGCCTGCTCCACAACGGGACCGGCGTAGGCATTCAGCGCGTCGGCGGTGAGGTAGTGACCCTGGTACGGCATGTGCGTGACCAGCTTCACTGCGTCTTCCTTGGTGTCGATGTGCACGTAGTAGTCGACGTCGTAGACGAGCTCGGCGAGCTCCGCGGACAGCGCTACCCCCTGCGCCTTGACCACGCTCTTGGCCCGTGCCACGAATAGTGCCTCGTACTGCCATGGCGACTGGCCGCCGTAGAAGGCCTGCTGGAAGCTGCCGAGCAGCGGCCGCTGCGGCGTCTCCACCGGGTACTGGCCGGTCTCATAGACGTTCAGGATGGCGCCGCGCGACTTAAGCACGCAGAAGTGGTTGCTTTCCACCGTCAGCAGGCTGCCGTTCATGATGTCGGCACCGGGATAGTGCCACATGAGGATGCCTGGCCCCATCTGCTCGGTGCCGTCGTTCGTGTTCAGGGTGCTGATGACATTCCGCATCGCCATGGCTTGCTTTCCTCCCGTAGTGGGCCCAGGCACCGGATGCCCGCGTTGCCCACAGCACATCCTGACGAGAAAGCGCGCACGCTGCTAGGGCTATCGCCATGAAACATGACATTCGCCTCAGCGCTGGGGCGTTCTTGCGACTCAGCCGAGCGCCGCCGCAGCCGCCGCGGCGGCGGATGGCAGCGCGTCGGCGATCCTGGCCAGCGCGGCCTCATCGTGGGCCGCCGACAGGAACCACGCCTCATAGCCAGATGGCGGCAGGTAGACCCCGCGGTCCAGCATGGCGTGGAAGAACGCCGCGTACGCTGCCGCCGACTGCCGGCGCGCACCGGCGAAGTCGCCCACCGGGTCGGCGATCCCGAGGAAGACCGAGAACAGGTTCCCAGCCTGCTGCAGCCGGAACGGCACGCCGGTCTCGGCGAGTGCGTCCGCGGCGAGCTTGGCCACGGTCGCGGCGGCCTCATCGACCCGCGCGTACACCTCCGGGGTGCACTCGCGCAGCGTCGCGACCCCGGCCGCGGTCGCCAGCGGGTTCCCCGACAGCGTGCCCGCCTGGTAAACCGGGCCGGACGGCGCCAGCCGCTCCATGATTTCCGCTCGGCCCCCGAACGCCGCAGCTGGCAGTCCGCCGCCCATGACCTTGCCGAAGGTCATCAGGTCGGCCGGAACGCCCTCGTGGCCGTACCACCCGGACCTCGTGACCCGAAAGCCAGTCAGGACCTCATCCATGATCAGCAGCGCACCATGCTCGGCGGACAACGCGGCGAGCAACTCGTTGAACCCGGCGGCCGGAGGCACGATGCCCATGTTCGCCGGGCAGGCCTCGGTGATCACGCACGCGATATCGGCCCCGCGCTCGGCAAACGCCCGCCGGACGGCGGCAGCGTCGTTGTAGGGCAGCACCACGGTCTCCGCAGCCGCCGCTCCCGTCACCCCTGGCGAGTCAGGCAGCCCGAGCGTGGCCACGCCCGAGCCGGCCGCTGCCAGCAGCGCGTCAACGTGGCCGTGGTAGCAGCCCGCGAACTTCACCACCAGCCGGCGGCCGGTGTAGCCCCTGGCCAGGCGGATCGCGGTCATCGTCGCCTCGGTGCCCGAGTTGACCAGACGCACGCGCTCCACCGGCGCCCGGTCGATGATCTCAGCCGCGAGTTCCGCCTCGCCCTCGGTCACGGTGCCAAAGGAGGTCCCGTTACCGACTGCGGCCTGGACCGCCGAGACGACGGCCGGGTGAGCATGGCCGAGGATCATCGGCCCCCACGAGCACACCAGGTCCACGTACTCGTTGCCATCGACGTCGGTCAGGTACGGGCCGCGCCCCGAGGCCATGAAGACCGGGTCGCCGCCGACCGATCCGAAAGCGCGCACGGGCGAGTTCACGCCGCCAGGCATCAGCGTGCTGGCGCGCGCGAACAACGCGGCGGACCGCCGCCGGTTTTGCTGGGTCATCAGCCAATCTCCTCGCAGGCATCGGCCAGGACCTCGAGCAGGCGCAGGCCATCCGGCAGCTCGTAACTGCCTGGGTCGCGCAGCCAGCGTGCGACGCCGCCGCCGTGTCGTGACGGCGGCGCAATCACGTAACTATCCCGGCAATGCCAGCGTAGCCCGGACACATCGGCCACTTCCTCGGGCTCGCAGTCAAGGTGGCACGACCACCACTCGCTCTCGTCGGCCGGTGCACCCCTGGTGCGGACAAAGAAATGGGCCCGGTCCCCCGCGCTGAGTGCTACGGGGCCGGGCCGCAGGCCTGACCGCTCCATCCGGCTGAGAGCCGAGATCCCTACCCGTGCGGGCACGTCCAGGACATCGAACACGCGGCCAGTGGCGAGGATCACATTCGCCTCGGGGATCGTGAGCCACCATCGCCCGATGATGCCCAGGTCGGTGCTCGCCAGCAACTGCCACGCCGGGGACAGCGGGTGGGCGCCTGGCGAGGGGCAGCCAACGCGGTCGCACGAGCAGGCGCGCTGCACGTCTGCGGGTCGTTGCGCGCGGCCCGGCGGGAAGGCACCGGCGCAGACAGGCCAGCCCAGCGTGGCGTACCTGACCGCCGCCTCGGCCGTCTTACTCTCGGCCCTCCGGCGCCGTACCCGCAGTACAGCTTCGACCAACTGGCTACGCTCCCGCCCGGCCCTAGCGAGCCGCTAACGATCGATGATGCCTTGCCGAGGTATGCGATCTGGCCGCCGACCCGACCGGACCCCAACCGAAGGACTCACCCGATGCATAAGGGAGATTGCAAGGTGACAGTTGCCAGGATACTCACGGTCCGCGGCTCGAGGCGTTTGTCCGCGCCGTAATGGGTCTGGCAGTTGACGTCCGGCAATGCTCCTCGGTAGAACGTGTTTCAATTCTCGTCGAATAGTAGCGCTGGGCACGGGAGGGTCGGCATTCCGGTGCTGTTCAGCGCGACCCGGAGGTCACCAGGACCCAGCTCCAGGGCTGGCTGGAAGACAGCTGGCAGACGCCGGCGACGTGGCTGTCACTGCTGTGCGGACGCCCGCGACCACTGGCTTGTCGGAGACTCTTAGGTAGCGCTGACCCGAACGTGCCGGTGGTCGTGGCGCGGCGCGCGGGTCATGTTCACTCGGTGCCACCAAGCTCCGTGCAGCCGCCAGCCGAGCACGCCGTCCTTCGCCGCAGCCGGGTGGCCCAAGACCGCGGTCAGGAACCTGGCCAGGGCAGTGCTGGCCCCGCCGAAGCACAGGATCGCGCCGACCCGCAGGTCCCTGAGCGCGCTGACCAGCTGGTGCGTGGAAGGTCCCGGCCGGGGCGGTGTGTCCGAGAGCCGGTCGAGTCCCAGCACCGCGCCCTTCTCGCTGGGATTCCAGACGGCACCTGTCTCGCACTGAGCCCCGCGACCAGTGCCGGACCTGACCATGCACGAGCCGCCGACGATCGAGATTGGCGCATCCGTCAGCGCCTGCCAGGACATGATCAGCGACGCCTTGTGCGGGACGACCAAGACGGGAGCGTAGGCCCTCAGGTGTAGCCGCGTCAGCACCGCGCTCCAGCCTGCCGGCGCCGGGATAGCGGCAGCCGCGGGCACGGGCCGAGGGATGAGGGGTACCAGCACGACGGCCAGCGCGGCCACCGCGGTGCAGGCGAGGGCCGGCCGGCGCCACTCGTGCTGCCGCCGCACCGCCGCGATGACATGGTCGGCCGCGAACGCCACCACGGCTGCCGCCAGTCCGTCGGTCAGGATCGACAGCCTGGGCACCACCGCCTGGTTCAGCATGGGCAGCTTTACCAGCCAGTGCCACGGCAGCAGGTAGCCGCGAACTGGAATGCCGAAGACGTACGTATGGTGACCGCCGAGGCCGATGAGCTCGAGCAACGCGAACGACACGCCGGCCGACCGGATCCTGATGTCGCGCCACCACCGGATGGTCGCCGCGGCGACGGCGATAAGCAGCGGCCAGCCCAGATAGGCATAGGTCTCGGCCAGCCACTGCCCGGTGTTGCCGAGGAACTGGCGGTAGTCGCCGTGCAGCAGCACGGCGTTCGGCGCAGTGAAGAGGTCGGCCTCGTGCGTCCCGTACCTGCCGATGTGCCACGGGCTGCCGGTCTGGGCGAACGGACCGCGCAGCTGCGACAGCAGCGCATTGCCGCAGATCAGCCCGATGACGACCAACGCGACCCCAAGCCCGCCCGCCGTGGCCAGGATGTTCGCGCGCAGCACCGCGGGCCGCTGGACTACCAGGATCACAGCAATGACCGCTCCGGCCAGAGCGGTGAACACCAGGAGCTCAGCACCGAGGAACAACTGGGCTGACACCAGCAGTCCGAGCCATAGGCCCGTCAGCACCCACCGGCCCCGCCCTGTCGCCAGGCGCAGCGCCGCATCGACCATGAGGGGCGGCAGAGCGGCGAACTGCAGCTGATAGTGATCGGTCGCCGCGACCAGCAGAGCCGGGGAGAACCCGTAGATCGCCCCGGCTATCGCGGCCCCGGTGTGGCCTGCTCCCCACCGGCGCGCCACGACGTACATCGCGATCGCCGAGAGCGCGAAGCCGGCCGTCAGCAGCACCGCCAGGCTGGCCACCGGGCCAGCCAGCCACGTCACCGGCGCGAGCGCAATGCCGGCATCGAGCAGCGCGTTATTCCACATCATGTTGACGCCCCGCGGCCAGTTGACCGTCGTGCTGACCAGGGCAGGCAGGTGGCCGTGAGCGAGCGCGGTCGCCGGGTAGCGAATGAACCAGAAGTCGTCAAGCACGTCGCCATTGACGACCCTGTCCCCGGTGTTGGGCGCCATCACGGTCGGATGGGCCCAGATCCGCCACGTGACGGCGAACGCCGCGAGCACGTAGCCCAGGGCGATCAGCCACGGAACCCACCGCCGGTGTTCCGGCTGGCGGTCTGCTATCCCCCGGGCGCGATCGGGAGCCGCAACCGAGATCCCCAACCCCGCCAACCCTCCCGTCGTACCTGCCGATAGGCAGCAGAAGCCGCGCTGCCTCGCCTGCCTTCCGCCGGGTCAGGCGGAATCAGTGCTGGGCCAGGCGGTAACGAGCAGCCAACGAAGTCTAGGCTTCGCGAGTTGCCCGAGCCGGCGACAGGGGCTGCGAGCAGGACAAGGATCTTATCTGGCTTTGCCGGTGTTTGACCTGTTCAGCGGGCTTGCTGGGCCACCTCGGTCGCCCAGTAGGTGAGGATGATGTCCGCTCCCGCGCGGCTGATCGCGGTTAGCGTCTCGAAGATCGTGCGCTCGCGGTCAAGCCATCCGTTCGCGGCTGCCGCCTCGACCATCGCGTACTCGCCGCTGACCTGGAACGCGGCCACCGGCAGTTGGACGCTGGCGGCGATCTGGCTGATCACGTCCAGGTAGGCCAGGGCCGGCTTGACCATGACGATGTCGGCGCCTTCGCCGACGTCGAGGAGTACCTCCCGCAGTGCATCCCTGGCCGCCGGGTCCTGCTGGTAGGCGGCGCGGTCGCCGAACTGCGGGGCGCACTCGGCCGCGTCGCGGAACGGGCCATAGAACGCCGAGGCGTACTTGGCCGAGTACGCGCAGATCGACACGTCGGCGTAGCCGGCCGAGTCCAGCGCGCCGCGGATCGCCCGCACCTGACCGTCCATCATGCCGCTGGGCGCCACGACCTGCGCCCCGGCCTCGGCTTGCGCGACCGCGATGGCGGCGTACCGGTCAAGGGTCGCGTCGTTGTCGACCTCGCCCGTGGGCGTCAGCAGCCCGCAGTGGCCGTGGTCGGTGTACTCGTCGAGGCACAGGTCGGCCATCAGGACCGTGTCGCTACCGACGTCGGCGGCGAGGTCGCGCAGCGCTAGCTGCACGATGCCGTCCGGGTCGTCGGCGGCGGAGCCGCGGCCGTCTTTCACCGCCGGGATGCCGAACACGATCACCCCGCCGACACCCGCGGCCACCGCCTCGGCGGCGGCCTTACGCAGGCTGTCCCTGGTGTGCTGGACGACTCCGGGCATCGACGGCACCGGCTGGGGTTCGGCGATGCCTTCCTTCACGAACAGCGGCTGCACCAGGCTGGCGGGACGAACGGTGACTGGCGCGACCAGCCTGCGCAGCGGCGGGGTCCGGCGCAGCCGTCTGGGCCTGGAAACGGGGTAGCTGGGGGTCATCATGCTCCTGACCGTTGCTGCTTGTCTGGCCTGGTGCCGGACCCGCTGGCCCGGTGTTACCTGATCCTCCGGCGCGCGCCGCGGCGGCGCTCGCTCGGCTTGCGGACCGGCTCTCCCGCTTCCATCGCGGCGTCGCGGATCTTGGCGCCGTGATTGGCGAGCGCTTCGACTAGCGCGGGGATCGAGGGCCTTTCGGCCACCACATCGACCCGCAGCCCGAACTCCGCCGCGGTCTTGGCCGTCTGCGGCCCGATCACCGCGATCACCGTGACGGCATGCGGCTTGCCCGCTATGCCGATAAGGTTCCGCACCGTCGAGGACGACGTGAACAGCACCGCGTCGAATCCGCCGCCCTTGATCGCCTCGCGGATCGGGGCCGGCGGCGGAGCCGCGCGCACCGTCCGATACGCCGTGACGTCCTCGGCCTCCCAGCCCAGGTCGCTCAGCCGGGCTAGCAGGCCCTCGGTCGCGATATCCGCCCGTGGCAGCAGGACCCGGTTGATTGGGTCGAGGATGTCGTCGTAGGCGGGCCAGGCCTCGGCCAGGCCCTCGGCCGACTGCTCGCCCTCGGGCACCAGGTCCGGCATGATCCCGAAGGCCCGCAGGGCGCGAGCCGTCGCCTCACCCACCGCGGCCACCTTGACGCCAGCGAACGCGCGCGCATCCAGGCCGTACTCCTCGAACTTCTCCCGGATCGCCCGAACCGCGTTGACCGACGTGAAGCCGATCCACTGGTAACGGCCGGTGACCAGGCCCTTGACGGCACGCTCCATCTGCTGCGGTGTCCGCGGCGGCTCCACCGCGATCGTCGGGACCTGCTCGGGCACCGCTCCCCTGGCCCTCAGCAGATCGCAGACCTCGTCCGCCTGCTCCTTGGTCCTCGGCACCAGCACGCGCCAGCCGAACAGTGGCTTGGTCTCGAACCAGGACAGGGTCGGCTGCTGGACGACGCCCTCACCGACCACGGCGACGGCCGGGCCGCTCGCGGTCAGCAGGCTGACACCCGCCGCCTTCAGATCGGCCGCGACGGTCCCGAGCGTCCCGACCACCGTGTGCTGGTCGGTCGTAGTGCCGTTCCACGTGATCGCGAGCGGTGAGGTCTCCGGCCATCCGGCCGCGATCAGCATCTTGCCGATGTCCACTGGGCCTGTCTCAGCCCCGAGGATGACCAGCGTGCCATCGCTCCCCGACACCCGACTGGCCTCGCTGGCGTGAATGACGCGCACGTCCCCGGCCGAGTCAGAGGTCAGCGGGATGCCGGCATACTCCGGTACGGCAGTCGCCGCGGACAGCCCTGGAACCACCTCGAACGGCACCTTGGCCTTGGCACACGCGGCTGCGTCGGCAGCCGCGTGACAGAACATGAACGGGTCGCCACTGAACAGCCGCACAACGAGCTGCCCGGCCTTGGCCGCCTTGATCAGCATCTTCGGATCCTGCTGCTGCGCGTCCGAGTCGGCCAGCGTGGCACCGGGCTTGACCAGGTGGCCGAGGCGCTCGGCGATCCAGGGCGCCGCCACTACCAGGTCGGCGCGACCGATCAGGCTTGCCGCCCGCACCGTCAGAAGACCCTCGTCGCCGGGCCCGGCCCCGACAAATGCCACCCAACCGGGTGTGGTCACGGTATCCGCAGCCTTCTCGTTCGCTGTCTTGGCCTGCCTCCCGGCCTTGCCGGTCGTGGGGTTCACCTGTCATCGTCCCCGCTGCTGATGTGCCCGCCGGATATCGCCCGACCCGGCACTGCCGTATACGTTCCTGCTCCGCGGCTGAGCAGTTCGCTAGCCACCCGCAGGCCAATGGCCTCCGCCATGGCCAGTGGCCCGCTCGCGCTGCCCCGAAGCGCCATCCCCCCGTCAGCTGCCACGACTACGCCGCGCAACCGAAGTACATCCGTCCCGGCAGCATACGCGCCAACCGGGGCGCCACAGCCCGTCGCAAGCGCCCCGAGCATGGCGCGTTCCGCCGTGGTAGCGGCGCGGCTCTGCTTGTCGTCGATGCCTGTGAGCAGCGCAACGAGATCTTCCCTGCCCGCGCGGCACTCAACCGCCAGCGCGCCCTGGCCGGGCGCTGGGAGCATCTCATCCGGCTCGAATACCTGAGTAACGGCATCCAGCCGGCCAATTCTGGCGAGCCCTGCATGCGCGAGCACGACGGCATCCAGATCACCCGATTCCACCCGGCCGAGGCGGGTACCGGCGTTGCCGCGAACGAGAACCGGCTGAAGGTCGGCCCGCAGCATCAGCAGCTGCGCGGCCCGGCGCGGGGATCCGGTCCCGATCCGCGCCCCCTGCGGCAGGTCGGCGAGCTTGGCACCATCCCGCGCAGCCAGCGCGTCCCGCGGGTCGTCCCTGGCCGGAACCGCGGCCAGCACGATGCCGTCGGCCGCGCCGGTCGGGAGGTCTTTCATCGAGTGCACCGCAAGGTCCACGTCGCCGGCCAGCAGCGCGCCGCGCAGCGCGCTGACGAAGACGCCCGTACCGCCGATCTGGGTCAGGTCACCGGCGTTCACGTCGCCGGCCGAGGTGATGCCGACCAGCTCGACCCGGCGCCCGGTCTGCGCCATCAGGGCATCCGCGACCTGGCGCGACTGCACCATCGCCATGGGGCTGCGCCGGGTGCCAATCCGCACGACAGGCTCACTCATCGCTTGTTCCCTCCCGCCTTCCGGCCGGCGCGGTGTTAGCGCGGGGGGACGACCCCCCGGAACCCCCCGCGGCGCTAGCGCGGGGGGACGACCCCGCCGCCGGGCGGGAAAGGCTCGCGTCGGCATGCGCGACGGACTGCACCGCCGCAGGATCCAGGTCGAACAGCACTCGGAGGGCGTCTTCGTAGCTATCGGCACCTGGCCTTCCGGCCAGCTCCTTCATTCGAACGGTGGGTGCGTGCAGCAACTTGTCGGCGATCCGGTTCATGGACTTGGCCACTTCCTCGAGCACCCCCGAGTCCACGCTGCCGATCCGTCCGGCCAGCCGCGCCAGCTCCGATTCCACCACGCCCGCGGCCTTGGCCCGTAGCGCCACGACGGTCGGCGTGACGCGATCGGCCCGCCCTGCAGACAGGTAGGCCTCAAGTTCGTCGGCCACGATCTGGCGCGCCGCAGCGACGGCGGCCTCGCCCGGCTGCATCCCGGCCGCGTCGGCGGCCGCCAGCGTCTCCAGATCGGTCACGGCCGCGCCTGGAATATCCCCGACGCCCGGCTCAACGTCCCGCGGCAGCGCCAGGTCCAGCATCACCAGCGGGCGGGCGCGACCGGGCCCCCCGTGCTGCCGGAGCGCTTCGTGGACCATCTCCGCAGTGATGACGTGGCCCGGCGCGCCCGTGCACGTCACGACGAGGTCGGCAGCGGCCATCAGGCCAGGCAGGTCGGCCATGCTCGCCGGCCGGCCGCCGTGCTGTACGGCCAGCCGCTCGGCGCGCTGGCGGGTCCGGTTGGCGACCACCAGGCTGGCCGCCCCGGCCCTCGCGACGCTGGCTGCCGCCAGACCGCTCATGGCGCCGGCGCCGATGACCAGTACGTTCAGGCCGGCTAGCGAAGTCGCGCCTCGTTCCCGCCCGTAATCGATGCCCAGCTGCTCAGCCGCCGCCCGCAGGCCGACGCTGACCAGGCTGGCGCCGGCCGCGCCGACGCCCGTCTCGGACTGGGCGCGCTTTCCGGCCCGCAGCGCTTGCGAGCCAAGGTCGGCCAGCGCCCGGCCCAGCGTGCCCTGCTCGCGCGCGATCCGCAGGGCGCTGCGCAATTGGCCGAGTATCTGGCTCTCGCCGACCACCATGGAGTCCAGGCCGCAGGCCACCGTCAGCAGGTGCTGCACGGCGCGATCGGAATAGTGCACGTAAAGGCACGGCGTCAGCTCGGCGTGCGGCACGCCTGAATGGCGGGACAGCAGATCGCAAATGGCTGCCATCGAGCCATGGAATGAGCCAACCTCGGCGTAGATCTCCATCCGGTTGCACGTGCTGAGGATCAGCGTGCCGGCAACGTCGTCGGCCCTGGCGACGTCGTGCAAGAGCTTGGTCAGGGCGTCACCGGCCAGCACGGTCCGCTCAAGCGTCGCCAGGGGCGCGCCCTTATGGCTCAGACCGACGACCAGCACGCTCATGTTCCTACCGCCTGCGCTCCCGTCCTGTAGTTGACTTCGCTGGCCTCCACCGCCTGAGGAACGTCGGGCGCGGCGTCGATGCCGGCCGGCGGCATGCCGTCGAGCTCAGCTGCGAGACCTAGTTCCCGGCCAGCCGTGCGGTCCCGCCGCTGGCCCGCCGCATCCGCGTCCTGATCACGCCCGTCAGGCGTGATTGCGCGCCGCTGGGCGTGGAAAGCCAGGATCTGCAATTCGATCGACAGGTCGACCTTACGCACATCGACGCCGGAAGGCACGTTGAGTACCACTGGCGCGAAGTTCAGGATGCTCGTGACCCCCGCCGCCACCAGCCGATCGCAGACGCCCTGGGCAGCGGCGGCGGGCGTGGCGATCACGCCGATGGAGACGTGGAAACGCTCGATGACCTGCTCGATCTCGATATCGCTGCGGACCATGTGGTGCGCGATCACGGTGCCGACGACGCGCGGATCACAGTCGAGCAGGGCGGCAATGCGAAACCCGCGGGAAGCAAAGCCGCCATAGTTCGCCAGCGCCCGGCCGAGGTTACCGGCGCCAACGATCAGCACCGGCCAGTCCTGGGTCAGGCCAAGTTCCCGAGACACCTGGTAGACCAGGTACTCGACGTCGTACCCGACGCCTCTGGTCCCGTAAGACCCCAGGTGGGACAGGTCCTTGCGCAGCTTGGCCGAGTTCACTCCGGTTGCCGCGGCCAACTCCTCGCTCGACACGGTCGTCACGTCTTGCTCGGCCAGCGCGTTCAGCGCCCGCAGGTATACCGGCAGGCGCGCCACCGTCGCGTCCGGGATCGCGTGACCATTGGCGTGGGTAGCGGTTGCGTTGGCTGGGCGGCCAGCGAACGGTGGGCGGTCGGCAGACGTGGGGCGGCGGGACATGCGCCGATACTCCTGGCGAACTCGACAGTGCATCCGGGACGACGTCCCGGAAACGGCTTCCGACGTCCACCGTACGCTCTTGTGAACGTTTGCACAAAGTCGCGCAGCGATCGGTTGACCTGCGATCAGGCGGCCTGGATGGGAACGAGGAGTGGCCAGGTCAGCGCCGTAGCGCCGCTCGCAGCCGCTCCTCGCTGACATGCCAGAAGTCGTGCTGAACCCCGTCCACGAACGTGACCGGAATCATGTCCGAGTACTCACTGAGGTCTGCCGGGCTCGCGTCGATGTCGCGTTCCTCGAAGCCCTCGCCAAGCTCCGCCGTGACCCGCGCGATGACGGCTCGCGCCTGCTCGCACAGGTGACAGCCGGGCCGCGACAGCAAAAGGACGCGCGGGTCGCTGGCCCCGGCAGGCCCGGCTACCACGAGGATCCGCCCCGGCTGGCTGGCGGCCGGCCGTAATCCCGCAGGTAGTCGGGCCGCTCGAACCCTGAGGTGTCGTAGCCGGGCTCGCCGAACAGCTCGGAGACCGAGGGGAACGGGCTGACCTTGGCTTGCTGCAGTCCCAGCTCGATGACGTTCGTCGCGAGGACATACGGCCTGCGGTCGGCCTCGAACCGGAGCACGTACGGCTGCTGGCGGTGCCGCTCGTAGGCGTCGCGATCACGATAAACCTCGTAGAGGATCCGCTGCATCGGCGCGGAGGGCACCGCGTGCACGATGAACACCAGCGTGTCCACCTCGGACGCCCTGACCTTTTCCACAACCCGCTCGGTCAGCTGGTCGAACTCGTGCACACGGTCTTCCAGGAGCGTGTAGATGGCAATCTGCCCGAACAGGTCGGCCCGAGAACGGCCTCCGGCTGCCAGCTCGGCCTGGTACGCCAGCGCGCCGGCCGCACCGGCGGCCGGGCCGTCCCAGTCGGCTCTGGCGCCCCCGAGGTCAAGGTCGCCGGTCGCGACGACTCCATCGTCGGCGTCGTCAAGCCCCGCGCCCGGCCCGTCGCGGCCGGCGTAGCGGTCATCGCGGGTGTGCCAGCCGTAGTCGTCTTGCGGCCCGGCATCGTCTTCCGGGTGGTACCGCCCGCCGTCGGGCACGTAGCGGTCGATGTCGCCGGTCTGATCCACTTCCGGCGCGTGACGCATGTCGTCCCAGTGCCCGTCATCGGCCCGGTCAAGGTCGGGCTGCCGCCGGGCCGGTCCGCGGTTCGGCGGGCCGCCGCGTCCCGCCGGTCCGCTCCGCTCGTCGCGGCCCCTGCCGCCCCCGGAGTCCCACGGCTCGTCACCGCTGCCCCATCCGCCGGCGGCGGTCGTGGGCATGTCGTCGGCTCCGCGGCCTTGCAGCGCCGCGACCCGCATACGTCCGATGTGGACGCCGGAAAACCAGGTCATCACGGCGGCCGCGGCGCACAGCAGCGTGAACAGGTGCTGGACGGGCAGGTTGCTGATGCGTTCATAGCTCGCCAGCATGGCAAGCCCCGGGTAGGCCAGCACGAGCGCGGCCGCGCCCCCCGCCACCTGGGCGGGCAGCACCGCGTCCCAGCCGCGCTTGTCGGCCCGGCGCCCCACGGTAATGATCGCGATTACCGCGATCAGAGCCGTGATCGGCCCGATCGCGAACATCAGGACCCACCTGGGCGGAGTCTCGTAGAAGACGGCCGGATCGGGCAAGTTCTTCGTGAAGGCGTCCGACGCGAGCTGGTCAAGCGACAGCACGACGAACGCGACTATTCCGACGGCGGGGATGTAGACCCTGGCGCAGAACCGGGCGGCGAGGGTCCGGCCCGCCACCTCCGACAGGGCCAGGACCAGGGCCAGCGGCGCGATCACCTGAGCGCCGAGTTCCATCGCGCGGAACTCGGCGCTGTCGAAGCCATCCAGGTAGCCAAGCGCTTGCGAGCCGAGGCTGATCAGCAGCCCGATAAGCGCGACTGAAAAGGCGACCAGGTCGATCCGCGGGCTGCGGAAACAGCGCGCGAGCAGCACGCCGCTGCCGACAGCGGCCACCACGGCCCCTACCCCGGCGATGATCAGGAACTCAGAAGACATTGCTGCCTATGGTGCACGACTCCAGGCAATGATGCGACCCAAGGGGACAGTCGGGCCTCCCCGCAGCGCGCGAGGGAGAGTCGCGCCTGCAGGCCGCCGGTACGCTCGGTTAAGTGACAGGCGGGACCGGCAGGAGCACGGCCACCAGGAACGGCGCCATTCTCCGGCTACGCCGGGCCGGAAGGCGGGCCGAGGAGGCGGGCGAGGCCGCGGCGGCCGCGGCCGAGGTCCAGCACCCGCCGCCGGTTCCCGACCCGACCGCGGCTGCGTTTTTCGACGTCGACAACACCCTGATGCGGGGCGCGTCCATCTATCACTTCGCCCGCGGCCTCGCCGCGCGCGGCATGTTCGGGCCCAGAGAACTCGCCCGGCTCACCTGGGGCCAGCTCGCATTCCGGTTCGGTGGCAGTGAAAACTTCGATCACATCGACGCGGCCAGGGAAGCGGCACTCGCATTCGTGGCCGGCCACGAGGTCGCCGACATCGTCAGCCTCGGCGAGGAGATCTACGACGACACGATGGCCGACCGCATCTGGGAGGGCGCCAGGAAACTGACCCAGCGACACCTCGATGCGGGTCAGCGGGTATGGCTCGTGACCGCCACCCCGGTCGAGCTGGCGAGCATCTTGGCCCGCCGCCTAGGTCTGACCGGGGCGCTTGGCACCGTGGCCGAGTCGTCCGCCGGTGTCTACACCGGCAGGCTCGTCGGCGGGCTGCTGCACGGCGAGGCGAAGGCCGCCGCGGTGCAGGCGCTGGCCCGGCGCGAGGGCCTGGACCTGTCCCGGTCGAGCGCGTACAGCGATTCGGTCAACGACCTGCCGATGCTCGAACTGGTCGGGCACCCAAATGTCGTCAATCCGGACGCGCGGCTGCGAGCCGAGGCACGGCGACGGAACTGGCCGGTACACGACTTCAGGTCAGGCCGGCGTGTCGCGATGATCGCCCTGCCGGTCGCGGCCGGCGCCGGAGCGCTGGCGGGCGGCGCGGCCGCGGCAGTCGCTCTGCGCCGCCGCCGGGCGGCCGGCTAGCTACCACTCTCCCGGGCTACCCGAATGCCGGACCACGCTCGGCAACCAGCGCCTCAAGCCTGTCCTGAATGGTGTCCCGCACCTGGTCGGCCAGCTTCGCCACGGCGATCTCGTCCGACTCGGCTTCGGGTGGCCCGGCCATAACCGGCTCGCTGAACTCGATGATCCACCTGGACGGCAGCGGCACCGCGCCGACCAGACCCAGCCAGGGGAAGAGCGGCGTCAGCGGAAAGTACGGCAGCCCCAGGGCCCTGGCGAGTGGCTCGGAGTTCCCGATCATCGGATAGATCTCTTCCGCGCCGACAATCGCGCACGGGATGATCGGGGCGCCGGCTTGCAGGGCCGTGCGGGCGAATCCGCCACGGCCAAATCGCTGCAGCCGGTACCGCTGGCTGAACGGCTTGCCGGTTCCCTTGAAGCCCTCGGGGAACACCCCGACGAGCTCGCCCGCGGCCAGGAGCTGATGTGCCTGTTCCGGGTCAGCCTTCGTATGGCCGCTGCGGCGGGCGAGCGAGGCGAGAACGGGCACGGAGTAGATCATGTCGGCACCCAGCAGCCGAAGGTTGCGGTGCTGCGGGTGCTCGGCGTGAATCCCGGCCTGGAGCATGATCGCGTCTACCGGCAGCACACCGGAGTGGTTGGCCACGACCAGCGCAGCTCCGTCAGCGGGGATGTGCTGCAATCCGCGCATCTGGATCTGGAACCAGTGCCGGTAGAGCGCCAGCGCTGCCGGCATGAGCACGGCCGAGTTGAACTCGGGATCAAAGCCGAACTCGTCGACCTGGTATCCGCCTTGCAGCCGCCGCAGCGCGAAGTCGGCGAGACCGGCTAGCTGGTCCCGCCAGCCGCGTGAACGCCCGGGCGGCCGGCCCATCATCGGCCCGGCCAGCCAGTGGGCACACGGGCGGCCTCGTCAGTCCCGGTGCCAGGGAGCGCAGCTGCCCTCATAGCTTGACCTGCGTCGCCTACGGCTGCCCGGCCACCATGGACAGCCGATGGCAGCCCCGTTACTTCTTGTTCCTGCGCTGAACGCGCGTCTTGCGCAGCAGCTTGCGGTGCTTCTTCTTAGCCATCCGCTTGCGCCGCTTCTTGATGACTGAACCCACGGGACCACCCTCGCTTGTTTCCATGGCTGACGGGCATGCCCATGCACATGCTCGCCTCGCGGGCGGCCGGGCAACATGCCAACGCCACAGCGTACCTCCGCGGGGGGATTCGGGGGGGGTCGTCCCCCCGAGCAGACACCCCAACGAATGGCCCGGCATCGGCCAGCACTCAGACATCCGCCGGCGTGCCGCCGGCGAGCGGCGTGTCGGCAAGATGCTCAGGCTCCCGCATCCAGCGCCTAGTCCCCTCCAGATCTACGTTGAGCGACCGGTCGCAGGGCCGGAGCGGAGCTAGCCGGAGCCGACGAAAGCTTCCTTCAGGTAGTCACTCACCGCCCGTTCCGGCACCCGGAACGACCGGCCGACCCTGATCGCCTCTAGCTCGCCGGAATGCACAAGCCGGTAGACGGTCATCTTGGAAACACGCATGATCGCGGCCACTTCGGCCACGGTCAGGAACCTGACATCGCTGAGCGGAGTAGCTTCTGCTGCCATTGGTAGCCCTCTTCCGACCGACCTGGCACGCCACGCGGGAGCGGCGCATCAGTCACGCCCGTCTCCAGCGTAAGTCCTGTATGGAAAAGGGCAACCCGTGCGAGCCCTGCCAATTCACCGAGCCGATCTACAGCGGCACCGGCCGCCGTTCCCGTGTCATTCCTTACGTGCCCGCGTGGTGCACCAGCGCCGGGCCGGCTGGCGGCGGCCCGTTGCGGCGGCCCGGTTAGCCGGCACCGAGCTCCCGGCCCCGGTCCCTGGCGGCCTCGATCGCCGCGAGGACCGCCGCCCTGACGCCGTGTCGCTCCAGTTCCCTGATGGCGTTGATGGTCGTGCCGCCGGGCGAGGTCACTGCCTCGCGCAGCAGCACCGGATGCTCGCCGGAATCTCGCAGCATCGTTGCCGCTCCGAATACGGCCTGCTTGACCATTTCCAGGGCACTCGATCGCGGCATTCCGAGCAGGATTCCCGCGTCGACCATCGCTTCTACCAGGAAATACACATAGGCGGGACCGCTGCCGGATAGCGCCGTGGCCGCGTCCTGCTGCGACTCGGGGATCCGGAGCACCTTGCCGACCGGGCGCAGCAGCTGCTCGGCCAGGCGCAGGTGCTCCTCGGCGGCGTGCGGACCCGGCGAGACGACGCTCATGGCCTCGTCGACCAGCACCGGGGTGTTGGACATCACCCGGACGACCGGAACGTCCCCGGCCAGCGCGCGGCCTATGAACGCCGTGGTGATCCCGGCCGCGACCGAGATCACGAGCTTGTCAGCCGTCACGGCCGGGCGGATCTCGTCCAGCAGGGCACCCATGTCCTGCGGCTTCACCGCGATGACCAGAGTCTGCCCGCGTTGCGCGGCGGGCACGGCCGACAGGACCTCGATGCCGTAGGCGTCCCGCAACTGCTGGGCCCGGCCATCACGCCGGACGGCGGCGATGATCTCGCCGGGCGCCACGACCCCGGCTCGCAGCAGCCCAGAGATCAGCGCCTCGCCCATCTGCCCGGCGCCCAGCACGGCAATCACCCTGGCATGCTATCGAGGCGGTACTCGCCTCAGCCGGGGCCGGGCTAGTGGCGGGTGGCCAGTGCCCTCAGGAAGAACGCCAGGTTCGCCGGCCGCTCCGCCAGGCGGCGAACCAGGTAGCCGTACCAGTCGCTGCCATAGGGCAGGTACACGCGCACCCGCGCGCCCTCGGCGGCGAGCCTGGACTGCTCGGCCGGCCTGATCCCGTACAGCATCTGAAATTCGAAGCTGTCCTGACCTCGTCCGCTCTGGCGGGCCTTCGCTCCGCCGATCGCGATCAGCCGGGGATCATGCGTGGCCAGCATCGGATAACCGGGCCCGTCAAGCAGAACCCGCATACACCTGGCGTAGGACAGGTCGACGTCCGCCTTCGCGGCCAGCCCGACGCCTTCCGGCGCCTTATATGCGCCCTTGCACAGCCGGACCCTCGATCCGGCGGTGGCCAGCTCCCTGCAGTCGTCAGCGCTGCGGCGCAGGTAGGACTGGATGACGCAGCCAAGATCGGGGAAGTCGGCCCGGAGTTCGGCCACCAGGCGCAGCGTCGGCTCAACCCGCGGGTGGTCCTCCATATCGATGGTGACCGTGGTTCCCGTGTTCCTCGCGACGGCCGCGATCTTCGCGATGTTCTCCATCGCCGTCTTCTCACCGTGGTCGGCGAGGCCGAGACCGACCGCTGTCGGCTTGACCGAGACCTCAGCTCGGCCTCCGCCGGCCAGGCCCGCCGCGGATAGCTGGCGGAGAAGCCGGATGTACTCCTCCGCCACACCCGCGGCCTGCTCGGGATCGTGTGTGTCCTCGCCGAGGAAGTCGACGCTGACATCGAGACCGCCGGCTATCAGCCGGCCGGAGACAGCGAGCGCGTCGGCGGCCGTCTCGCCCGCAACAAACCTGGCCACGACATCGCGCGTGAGCGGGTTTGCCATGATCAGCTCACGAGCCTGAGTACTGGCCGACAGGGCCAGGAGCGCTTGGCGCAGCACCGCGGTGACCTCCAGGGAACGGCGTTGTTCGCTGTCGGCTCAGGCTACTCGCGAGGACGGCCGATCATGGCGTTACGCGGGCGTTTGAGCGTGATCTGGACGTTGGCCCCCGCATCGGGCGAGACGATGACTTCCTGGGCCGCGGCTATGCCATCGGCCTGCAGTGCCGCCTCAGTCGGCACTGTCCGCTTGACCAGGGCCAGCGCTATCGGACCGAGTTCGTAGTGACGAGCCGAGGATCCGACGAAGCCCACGTCGGCGCCGCCAAGCCGAACGGAGCTGGCCCGGCCGGGCAGCCGGTCCTCGCTGCCATCCAGGTGCAGGAGCACCAGCCGCCGCGGCGGGTGGCCCAGGTTGTGCACGCGGGCCACCGTCTCCTGGCCCCGATAGCAGCCCTTGTTCAGATGCACGGCCGACTCGATCCAGCCGACCTCGTGCGGGATCGTGCGCTGATCGGTGTCCAGTCCGAGCCGTGGCCGCCCGGCCGCGATCCGGAGTGCCTCGTGCGCCCACATGCCGGCCAGCGCGGCCCCAGAAGACCGCAGCCGGGCCACTGCTTCGGGCAGGCTCGCCCTGGCGATGATGAGGTCTGTTGAGGCATCGGTTCTGATCTGCGCCTGGGTTGCGATGTCGAATTGGTCTGGAGTGGCCGAACCCAGCAGCGTTAGCACGGCGTAGTCGGCCGACACATCCTCCACCTCGACCCGCAGCATGAACTTCATCGAGGTCAGGAATTCCAGCAGCCCGGCAGCGGTACCTGGCTCGACGTGGGCCCAGATGGTGTCGCCGTCATCGGTGAGTGTCAGATGATGCTCGATACGGCCCTGCGGGCTCAGCACCAGCGTCTGCGCCCCCTCCCCTGGCGCGAGCCGCTCCACGTGCTGCGTCGACAGGCTGTGCAGCCAGCCGAGCCGGTCAGGGCCGGAGATCCTCAGGACCGGCCGGTTCGAGACGTCCACGACGCCCCATCCGGCCACGATGGCGCGCTGCTCGGCGTACGGGTCGCCGTAGTGGGCCGCGACTCCGGCGTCGGGCGGGTCGGCCGGCACGGCCCCAGGCTCGGATAGCAACGGGCTGTTCACGGTCTAAGGCTATGTGGCGCGGCGCGTTCTGGCAGTGCTAGCCCGGGGGGCGACCCCCGGAACCCCCGACGGCCTACGGCCGGCAGTGCTAGCCCGGGGGGCGACCCCCGGAACCCCCGACGGCCTACGGCCGGCAGGAGGAGCACAGCCCGAACACCGTCAGGTGGCCGACGTCGGTGAGGAAGCCCTCGGTCTGCTCCAGCGCGGTCACCAGGGGCGCCGCGGCGGACTTGTCGATCTCCGTGATCCGTTCGCACTGCTGGCAGACGAGGTGCACGTGCTGGGCTTCAGCGGCCAGGTGATAGCGCGGCGCGCCGTGGCTGAGATGCGTGTGCGTGACCAAGCCGACCTGCTCGAGCAGCTCGAGCGTCCGGTAGACGGTAGACACGTTCACCCCGCGAGCGGTCAGCCGGACGTCCGCGAAGATCTCCTCGGGGGTCGCGTGCTTAAGCCGGGATACGGCTTCGAGCACCAGCTGGCGCTGTGGGGTGACGCGATATCCGCTAGCCCGCAGCGTGTCATCCCACTTCTGCGACATACACCGAGTGTAGTGACGGCCGGGCGATAACGCGCTTGCCTGCGGTGGCCGTCGTGACATAACGTTCGGGCTATCGCAGGAAAGGAGGTGGTCCAACAGAATGCATAGATGTCGGACTTGCGAGGTGGCTGTCAGCTAGCCGCCGCCTGCGTGAAGCCTGAGCGCTGCTGAGGTGATGGCGGCGGTTGGCTAATTCACGGCAGACACCGGACCCCCGGGCCGACCGGCCTGTCCAGCCGGTCCCCGTTGGCCAGACCTACCTTTCGGTGAGTTTGTGCTGCGGGAGAAGTCCGGGGGCTTCTGCTTTCCCGGCTCACTGCACCCTCGTAACGGGATAATGACAAGTGCCCGGCCAGCCCACTGCCCAGGGGTGCACTGACAGCAACGAAGGCCGGCCCGGTATCGCCTGGACGAGGAAGCCCTCCCATGACATTAGCCCGCCGTGCCTGTTTTGCTGCTGTCACTACCGCCGCGCTGATCGTGACGGTCGCAGCCGGAGGACACTTCGTTCCCGTCCGTAACCGGGGTGAATTGGTACCCGCTCCGGTGACGGCATGGCCCGGCGGGCCTATCGTGCGCGTGAGCCTGCCGCCTGCGGCGGCGCACGCGGCGACGGCCGGCCGAGCTGCCAGCAGCATCGGCTCGCTCGGGTCGCTGAACTGGGCAGGCTATGCGGTCAGCCGCTCCGGGCTGCGCTTCAACTCCGTGCAGGCCACGTTCTTCGTGCCGTACGTGACGTGCTCGAAGGCGCTGGGTCAAACCTTGTCATCGGACTGGGTGGGGTTCGACGGCTTCGTCGGCAAGCCCGACTCGGTCGAGCAGGGCGGCATCGGTGCGGACTGCAGCGCCGCCGGGAAGGCGTCGTACTACGCATGGTGGGAAACCTACCCAGAGCCGGAGAAGAAGGCCGCGCTCAGCGTCCAGGCCGGCGACTCGGTCACCGCCACCGTCTCCTACGACTCGGCAGACAAGGACTTCCGCATCACGCTGGCCGACCACACAAGGGGCGGGCGCTACTCGGTGACCCGCGGCTGCCCGGCCATCAAGATCGACAAGCGGGCCGTGACCTGCCCGCGGAACTCGGCCGAGGTGATCTCCGAAGCGCCGGCGACCGGGACGAGCGCGGAGAAGGTCGTCATCGCCCACCTGTCCGACTACGACGCGGTGAGCTTCGAAGGCGTCGCGATTGCCGACTCATCCGGGCAGCGCGGGACGCTCGTGTCCGGTCACTGGAGCACTACCAAGATCATCCAGCTGCGCTCGTCGGGCGCGATCGTCGCGCTGCCGACACCGACCCAGGCGACGACGTTCGACAACTACTGGCTGCGGGAGAACTAACGCGGGCGATTGCGGGCTGTTGCAGGGCTCAGGCAACGCGCTTGAGCTGCGCAGATACATGCGACTGCAGCGGCTGGCCGACTGCGGCCATGTCGTAGGCCCAGCCAAGGTCGGCGCCGATCAGACCGTAAAGCCGCCTGCCCGCCGTGACCTCCTTGGCGGTGGCCGTGCGGACCACGGCGTCGGTTGCCATCTCAATCTTGGTGCCAGTCTGCTGGCCGAGGTAGATCTCGCTGATCCCGGTCGGGTGCGCGAGCACCACCTCGAGCCCGCCGTCGGGCTGCGGCCGCCAGAACCCAGTCTCCATCGCCAGCGGCCGGCCCAGAGTGCCGTCTTGGGACAGCAACCAGGTCCGGCTCATATAGATGAGGAACGGCTTGCCGTTGTGACTGAAGCTGACTTCCTGGCCGAAGTTGGCGCTTTCGATGGTCGGATAGCCGACCACGCCTGCGCCCTCCCATCGGCCGAGAAGAAACTGCAGCGGGATCAGGCTGGGATGCAACTCAAACTCATCGGGCGGACCGCCGTGGCCGTCTTCTGGTGTGCCCATCGGAGGATCCCGTCAGTGTTCAGGCTGCCTGTCAGGTTCTTCGGCACCGCCCGCGCGGCCCAGGGCGACCGTCAGCAGCAGGCAGGCGACCGCGACAGCCCAGAATGTGCTGACCAGGACGATGCTGCAGAGCAATACGGTCATGCCTGTGAATGTAAGGCAGCCAGCCGCCCGGCACGCCACGCCACGCCGCCGGCCTGCACTGCCGCCCTCTCCGTGCCCGGTCCGCCGCGCTCGGCCGGCGCGCGCTAGGGTGCCTGCCATGAGCTCCCGCTCGCTCGTGGTGAAAGTTACCGTTGGCAAGGAAGATCCGGAACGCTGCAACCAGGCGTTCACAGTGGCCGCGACGGCCGCCTCGAGCGGCGTGCCGGTGTCCCTCTGGCTGACTGGTGAATCCTCCTGGTTCGCGCTGCCGGACCGCTGCGACGACCTCCAGCTGCCGCATGCCGCGCCGCTGCCCGACCTGTTTGCCAGAGTCCTGGCCGAGGGAACGGTGACGGTGTGCGCCCAGTGCGCAGCCCGCCGTGAGATCGGCGAGGACGATGTGACCGACGGGGTCAGGATCGCAGGCGCCGCGACGTTCGTGGCCGAGGCACTTGCCGAGGGCGCGCAAGCGCTCGTCTACTGACGCCGGAGCGTCAGCCGGTGGTCGTCGTCGCGGCCAGCCGCTCGGCCCGAAGTTGCCTTGCCCACTCCTCGGATGCCGTCGGCAATGGCTTCAGCGGACCGACGGCCCAGCTGAGGAGCAGATCGGCGAGCCCTGGATTGCGTGCCAGCGCGGGCCCGTGGAGGTAGGTGCCCAGTACTTTCCCGGCAAACGCGCCCTCGGTGCCGTCTCCGTTGCCCACTCCCAGCGTGACCCGCGCCAGTGGCCGCGCGCCCTGGCCGATCTTCGTGATGCCCTGATGGTTCTCGAATCCGGTCAGCCTCGGCACGCCCAGCGTCGGGTCGACGTCCGCCACGATCTCGCCGACTCCGCGCCGGTCGCCTCGCCCGCTGGTCACGTCCAGGATCGACAGGCCGGCCAGGCGCTCGCCGTCCACTCCTCCGAACTCATGTCCAAGGAGCTGATAGCCGGCGCACACCGCGAACACGACGGCGCCGCGCTCGGCGGCGCGGGCGAGCCCGCCGTCTGTCCGCAGCCGCTTGGCCGCCAGGATCTGCGGCAGGTCCTCGCCGCCGCCAAGCAGGTAGATGTCGCCGTCTTCCGGAACCGGCTGGTCGGCGTTGACCTCGACCGTCTCGACCGGTATCTCGCGGAGCGACGCGCGGCGGGCCAGCACGAGCAGGTTCCCACGGTCGCCGTAGGTACTGAGCAGGTCAGGATAGACCCAGACCAGTCTGACTCGGCGCCCGCCATCGGCTCGGATGGGCTCGGTCACGCGCACCTCCGGCATCACTCGGTCCGGCCAAGCACGGCGCGGATCTGCTGGAAGGCCGTGTAGTTGGCGATCACGTCGAGCTCGCCCTCCGGCACGCGGTCGGCCGCGTCATCTATTCCGTCGGCGAGTTCGAAGTCGACGTTGTCGGTCTCGAGCCGGACTGCGAGATCCAGCCGCCGCTCGCCAGCCACCAAGACCGGCCGGCCGCGCAGTACCCGGTAGTCGACATCCCACAGCCAGGAGGTGTCCTTGCCGTCGGGGACCTGGGCATTGACCGCCAGCAGGACCGGAGCGGGAGCCGGCGCGAGCACGTCGAAGGCTTCCAGCCAGCCGGCCGGGTTCTTCGCCAGCAAGAGCCTGATCTTCCGGCCGCGGCGCTCGACCTGGGTGTAACGGCCCGCCACGGAGGTCACCCGGCGCAGATGCGGCAGCGCCTGGTCGACCGGCACTCCGAAGAATGCGCCCACGGCCAGCGCGACGACGGCGTTGGACCGGTTCGCGCGGCCAGGCAGTGCCAGGTCCAGCTCGCTGACCTGGCCAACGTCGTCGATGACCGACTGATCACTGAGCACCCAGCGAGTCGGCGGCCGGGCGAAGCGGCACTCGCCGCACCGCCAGCCAAGTTCATCCCGGCGCAGGTGCGACCCGCAGTCCGGGCAGCACCACGAGTCCTCCTGCCAGCGCTGACCCGCTGCCACCCAGGTCACTCGGGGCGCGAGCGCAGCCGCCCAGGCGACGAGCGGATCATCGGCGTTGGCCACGACCTGACAGCCCTCCGCTTCAGCCAGCGCCTTCCGCCAGCGGCGCGCGGTCATCCAGATCTCGGCCGCCCGATCCATCTGGTCACGGCTCAGGTTCAGTAGCACGACAATCCTGGGCTTGGTTGCCTCGATGACCGCCGGGAGGTAGCGCTCATCGACCTCCAGCGCCGCGTACGGGGCGTCCTGCGACCGGCCGAGCGCGGAAGCCAGCCCGGCCTCCATGTTCGCGCCGAACGCGTTGCTGGCGACCTCCTGGCCGAGTGCGCCGAGCGCCGCGGAGACCAGCCTGGTGGTTGTCGTCTTCCCGTTCGTACCGGTAACAAGGACGACCTGGCGGTCCTCGGCGAGCAGGCGGAGCAGGTCAGGTTCTACCCGCAGGCCGAGCACGCCGCCGATCACCGAGCCGTCGCCACGGCCGGTGAGCCGGGACACCCGGCCCGCCGCGCCGCTGATCGACGTGGCGAGGCGCGCGCGCAGCGGGAGCTTGCTCATAACGGCCGATGCTATCCGGCTGCGGGGTCGGATTGGCGAGCCGCGAGCATGCTTGCCTGGTCGTCGGAGCCCACGATGAACCGGCGCGGCCAGGAGAGCACCGCCTCAAGCCAGCCGGTGACGCCCATCTCGCCTGCGGCCTTGCGCAACTGCCCGCGGTGGCTGACTCCAATGGCCACGACCGTGAGATCTTCTATGAACTCGGCCTGGTCGTCCTCGCCAAGCAGCGCCGTCCAGGCGAGCAGCCGGTTGCGCGTCACCTCCATCGACAGAGCGTGCCGACGCAGCCCGCTGATCCGCTGGCCGATCTTCACGTCCGGCCGGTCGGCCAGGTCAGCGAGCGCGTAGTCGAGCCGCGGCGCGCGCTCGAACGGATCGGGTGACGGCCCGTCGAACGGACAGACCCGCTCGAGTTCGTGCAGCCACTGCAGCTGCGGTATCACCCAAGTCGGGCCGGCCATGGTGCCGGCCCCCTTCCCGCCGCCAAGCATCTTGGCGGCATGCTCTGCACAGGCGGCGGCGAGCTCGCGCGGGTCGGAAGTGACCCGCAACGCCTGTTCCCGGCCCCGCAGCGACCGGTCGAGGGCGACCGCTAGCAGGCACTCGCGCAGGCGGGGCTCCAAGCTCGCCCAGCGCTCCCGCAGCGGTATCGGCACTCGCGGCCGCGGTCGGTTCGTGAGGAAGGCGAGCACGTAGACCTCGGTCCAGACGCGCAGCCACGCGTCGCCCGGCTCGGTCGCAAGCAACTCAGCGGCCCGGATCTCGGCCAGCGTGCACGGTCGCTCCCCCGTACACGACCTGCCGCAGGCGGCCGATCGCCGTCCGGACAGCAGGTCCGATCCCGGCGCGACGTCACCGGCCACGCCGCCGGCAGCCGCCTCGCCGTCGGCCGCCTCGCCGTCGGCCGCCTCGCCTGCAGCATCGTCGCCGCCAGTCGCGCCGCCTGCAGCCGCCGGGTCATCGTTAGACGGCACTCGGATCCGCAGCGGCCGGTCCATACCGTCGCCGAAGACTGCGGCCTCGCCCGGCATCATCGAGACCACCTGCCGCGACTGGTTGTCGTCCAGGTTCATCGTGGCGCCGACGAGCCTTCGGTCGTCGTCGGCCGGAAGCCTGTGCATGATCTTCAGGGCTGTGTTCTTTACCGCGTCCGGAACCAGCTTGGCCGGGATCTGCTCGGCGATGACGATGCCCTCGCCGTAGGCGCGGATCTCCGCCAGCATGCTCGCGAACAGCTCAACGGCGTGCCCGCTGGCGCCGTCCCGTCCGGCCCGCAGCAGCCTGTGCGCTTCTTCCACGACGATGACGTGTCGCAGGCTCTCGCCACCGGCCGGGCGCGGCCGCAACCGCAGGTGCTCCACAATCCGGATCAGTACCGTTCCGATGAGGAACGCCTTGTCCTCATCGTTCGCCACGTCCTCAAGCGCCAGCACGACGTTCCGACTGAGCAGCTGGCCTATGTCGGCCGGATGACCGCCCTCGAAGAAGCGGCCGGCCGAGCCCGTGCGCAGGGACCTCAGCCGCACGTCCACGAAACCGCGGACATCGGCCTGTAGCTCGGGGCCATAACCAACGTCACCGATCACTGCCAGCGCGGCCGCCTGCAGCCTGGCCAGCGTCGGTACCGCCGGCGGCCCCTTGGCGTCCGCACGCCCGCCACCGGTCTGCGGATCCCAGCCGCACTCTTCGTAGGCGCGCTGCAGCGCTTGGGAGATGATCTGGGGGAACGGCTCTCTGGCGTCGAAGGCAGCAAGGAACAGCGCCCGGACCATGTCGATGTGAGCCTGGACCGGGTAGCCGGGCTCGGGGGCGAGCGGGCTGAGCGACAGCGGCAGCGACCTCGGGTCGGCTGGGCTGATTACGGTAACGGGCCCGGCAGCCGAGCGCCTGGCCGCGAGGGCGGCGTACTCCGATTTCACCGGCTCGATTGCCAGCCAGCCGACTCCGTTCTTTGCGAGCTGGTCGAGGATGTGCCGGACGGTCTGGGACTTGCCTGCACCGGTCGCACCCGTCACCAGCGCGTGCCGGTTCAGGGTGGTCAGCGGCACGCTGAGCGCTCCGACCGGGCGATCCTGCGCGTCCAGGATCTGCCCGAGTTCGATCGCGGGCCCGGCGGCCATCTCGCTGGTGACATCGAAATGGCCCGCCTGCAGGATCCGGACCCCGGGTACCTCATGCCGGGGCAGGCCGGCGAGAGCGGCCAGCACTCCCGCAGTCGCCGCGAACGGCACCTGCGCGCCGTCTACCGGGTCTGACTGCTTGGCCGCTAGCACATCGGCGAACTCCTGGGCACCGTCGGCGCACCGCAGCCGGTACGGATGCGCGCTCAAGTCGATAGACCCGGCCAGGAGCGGTGCGATCAGCCGCAGGTCCGCCTCGCTGGCCGCGCCCACAAGGACGCGGACATTCCACAGGCCAGCCTCACGGTAGGCGTCGAGCTCGGCCAGGCGCGACTGAGCCCGGCCGACATCGAACCGCGCGTGCTCATCTTCATACCTGCGCAGGACGTTGAGCTGGTTCCGCAGCTCGGCCGTCTCGGCATCGAGCAGGTCGGTCGGGTCAGCGACGATAAGCCAGCCGAACTGCCGGCCGATCAGCGTCTGCAGCGCCGATTCGAACAGTGTCGGCTGCGCGCTCCCGGCCGGCCCAGCCCCGGACAGCACGCCCGTAGCCTCGCCGAAGGCGGGCTGGCCCGTGCCGGTCCATACTGTGCCGCCGCCGCCCGCGCCTGACCCGCCCGCGCCTGACCCTCCCGCGCCGGGGCCGCCCCCCCGAACCTGGCGGCCTGGGCATGGGGCCCACACCAGCCGATCGAGGTCCGCCAGCATGTTGCCGTCGATGGCTTCACCGCGCGCGCCCCAAGGGAACAGGAGTTCCTCGACCGGCCGGGACACGGCATCGACGGTCTGCCGCGCGCCCTCGGCCGCGCCCGCTATCCCCGGCAGCGGTCCGGCGTTGGTGATCAGCTCCAGCGGAGCGCCGCCGCCGCGGGACAGCCAGCCAGCTATGAACGACCGCCGGTAGGTCGCCGCATTGAGAATGGCCGGCAGCACAAGAGCATAGTCACGGTCGGCCGAGCCGCCGTGGCAGGCTGCGCTCAGCGACCGGACCCGATACCACTGTGCGGTCGCGCCGGCGCCGGCACCCGCTGTCCCACCCATGCTGCGTGCATACCAGGCCGACTGCGGTCCTGCTACCTGATTGGTCCGAATTGTGCCTGACCGACCGGTCGGCGCACGATCTACAGCTGCACCGTTCCCGAGACGCAGGTGACGGTGCCGCCGCCGACCCAGATAGTGCCGTCCGGGTCACGGGTGATGCGCACCTGGCCGCGCCGACCGAGAACCGTGCCCTGGCTTGCCAGGTACGGGGCTGCGGCCCGGCCGCTGGCCAGCAGCCATTGCGCAAGTGACGCATTGAGGCTGCCCGTGACCGGATCTTCAGTCGTCGCGCCTTCCTTGGGAAAGAACGCCCGTACCTCAAAAGCCGCGGGCGAGCCTGGCGGGTAAGGCCCGGCGATGCCGACGTCGAGGTCGGTCATGCCGGGCCGCACTGCCAGCACCGCATCCGCGCTGGCCAGAAGTACCGCGACCCAGCCAGGACCGTTGTCGGCCCACTGCATGTCAACGATGTCCTCAGGGCCGATGCGCAGTATCTCCGCCACGTGGGCGGCCAGCTCCGGTTCGACTGGCCCGCTGCGCAACAGCGGCGGCGCGGCGAAGGCGAGAGCCGCGTCGTCCTGCCGTACGCGAATCAACCCCGCCCCGCACTGCTGCACGACCAGCCCCGGAGTTCGCGGCTCGCCGCCAGCCTCCAGCCACGCGTGACAGGTACCGAGCGTCGGATGGCCCGCGAACGGCAGCTCGCCCGTTGGCATGAAGATCCGCACCCGGTAATCCGCGCCGGCATCGTCAGGCGTGAGCACATACGTCGTCTCCGACAGATTGGTCCAGTGTGCGAACTGCTGCATCTGCTTGTCGGTGAGGCCCTCGGCGCCGAGCACAACTGCCACCGGATTGCCGAGGTATGGCGTGGCGGTAAACACATCAACCTGGCGGAACTGCCGCATCATGGGCTCGATCCTACGGCCGCCCAGGTGGCGGCCCCGGCGCAAAGGTCGGCCGGCAGGTGCGCGAGCGTGGCCGCCCGGAGCATCGTGGTGCTCGGTTGACCTGGAACTATGCGGGGTTGCGGCCCGGCTCTACGATGACGGCATGTCGTGGCGACGGGTCACGTGGCGGTATGCGCCGCCGCGCGTTCTGGCTTGCCTGATGATCTGTAGTCTCGCGGTCGCGTGCACGAATGCCGGGTCGGGGGCGCCGCCGGATGCCTTTCGGCTCACCGGGTACCGGTCGGTGTCGCCGATGGGCGGGGGCACCGGCGCAGTCACCGTCGCTCTCACCGCGGCCGACGGGGAGGACATCGTAAGCCTGGCCGAAGCGCTTCCGAAGGGGCCGATCCCTGACTGCATGGAGAACGCGGTGGTCTACCAGATAACTGTCGAGCATGCGCCTGGCCTAGTGCGCGGCACTGTGATCAGCGGCTATCAGTGCGGAGCAGCGGTTAGCGTCGCGGTCCCTGGATCGATTCTGTCGTGGCGCACCGATGACAGCTGCCGTTTGTATGAGGCCGTACGCCCGCTCGTCCCGTCTCGCGCCGTGGGCACACGGCAAGCAGGAGTCGTCTGCTAGAGCGCCCCGCAACGCCCGTCAGGCGATCCGGAATGTAGCGGCCATGGCCTGCTGGTAATCGGAGTTGTCGACGTAGCCGCCGACCACCGTGCAACTTCCGGTAGGCAGGCACGAGACTGAGACCGGAGAACCGCCTGGAGCAGTCATGTCCGGCGGAGGGAGGATTCCGATCGCCCGGCTCCAGTTGCGAGACGGGCCTAGTACTGCCATTCCCAGGTTCTCGTCCGCCTGTTCCTGGTAGCTGCCAACGGCCACGCATTGCCCCGATCGTGAGCATGCCACCGCGCGGAGCCTGGGCACGGAGTATGGCTCGGCCCCGGTCGGCTGCGCGCTGATCTGCGCGGCACGCCGCCACCGGCCGCCAGACTCAGTGACGACCATGGCCCTGGTGTAGTGAAGCGCACCGGAATAGGAGCCAATCGCCAGGCACGATCCGGGCGCGGTGCACGTCGCGGACCAGAGCTGGGCCAGCGGGTCAGGCTGCGCATCTCGCGGGAGGGCAACCTCGGCCGCCTGCCGCCACTTGCCGCCGGACTCGGTCACAACGGCGGCCTGGCCGCGGTTCCTGCTGTCTGTGTAGCCTCCAACCACGACGCACGTACCGACGCGGGCGCATGCGACCGCATTCACCAGCATCAAGCCCTGGTAGGCGTGCGCGGGCGGTCGCAGGAACTGAGCACGCATCCAGCGGCCGCTCTTTTGCGTCACCACTACGGCGCGGACGCCCAGGTCGCCGATTGCCACGCAAGAGCCAGGCGCGGGACAAGCTACCGACGTGAAAGTGATAGCTGACCCGGCGGGCGAATGGGCGGGCAGCGCCGCCTGCCGCGCCGGTCCCCATGTGCCGTGCGACTGCACGGCGACGAAGTCGTGGACAGCGTCCTGCGGCCCGTACTCGCCAACTGCGACGCACGCGCCCGGCGCGGTGCATGCGACCGAGGCCACGGCGTTGACGTAGGCAAACGGGTCGTCCGGCGAACCGGGCGGCATGGTCAGCTCGGTGGCCTGGCGCCAGCGGCCGGCCGACTCGGTGACGACCATCGCCTGAGTCCGGCCGGTGCTGTCAAGGTAGCTTCCGCCGGCCTCACACCATCCGGGCCGCACACAGTCGACGCTGCTCAAGCTTCCGTTTGTTGCCCCGTCCGGAAGCTGAATCTGCACCGCACTTACCGACGGTGTGCTGGCCAGCGCAACGCCCGCGGCAGGCGGCGCGAGCGAGACCGTGACCGCAGCCAGCAGTGAAGCACCGACTGCGGGCAAGATGGCTATCCGCCGGCGGACTGAATCCCCGCAACCTCGCATGGCCCGCCTCGCCATTCCAGCCTCGCCGGCATGAGTTCATTATCAATGCCGACTATTTCACAATAGGCGCTGGCCAGCGCCGCCCGCGGAAGATGCTGCAACTCATGCTGCTCGACCAGCAGCTCCCGTGACCGCTGCAGCGTGCCGCTTGAGCTTCGCCCCCAGCCGCGGCCGTCGGTCAACTGGCTCGCAACGAGCGAACATATCGACGCTACGGATGAGAGAGCTCGGTCTGTCGTCCGAGCGGCCCGCTTGACACCTTCTGGACGAGCAGTGCCGTCATGATCTCCGCCAGCGCCCCGGTGATCTTGATCAGTGTGCCCACGATCCAGGCGTGACTCACGGGCCCTGCTGTGAACGACGACAGCAAGAAGAACGCCAGCAAGCATGCCCACCATATTCCCGGCAATGTCGCCGGGTTTCCGCGCGCCTCGGCTGGCAGGCCAGCCCTCCAGATATCGGCCATGATCTGGAACGGGAAGAAAAGGTTAAAGAAGGGAGCGACCCAGACCCAGACGGCCCAGGCTGGCGATCGGCGCTGAGGCCAGCCGTGGCCATCCGCGTTGACCCGGGCGCGGTAGAACCAGATCACGAACATGACCACGGCCACGAAGACCCCGAAATTGCCCAGGTT
>JASHUG010000338.1 GCA_030040155.1 Streptosporangiaceae bacterium
CTTCCCTACGCGATTGTGGTGACCGGCATTCTGGTCGGCCTGGGAGTAATGCGTGGCGGTGCGCAGGATGTCAGGGGCGGTACGTTGGTGATGGCGGGTGCGCTGCTCGCTGGATCCCTGGCCAGGCTGGTCATGCCAGAGGGCAGGATCGGACTGCTCGGATCCCGGCGGCGGCTGCTCGACGTCGCGGCGCTGACCACGCTGGGCGTTGGCTTGCTCATAGCGGGGCTTATCGCCAAGGTCCCAGGCTGATGTGCTGGCTCGCAGGGGTGCGGTCGGCAGTTTTAAGGACAACCGGGCTCATCACGGCCCGGTCAGGACTCGCCAGGCAAGGGCGCCGGCGATGAAGGGAACCCAAGCGGCAATGGCAAAGATTAAGGTGATAAATCCCGTCGTAGAGCTCGACGGCGACGAGATGACCCGGATCATCTGGCACTTCATCAAGGACCAGCTGATCCTGCCGTACCTGGATATTGACCTCGACTACTACGACCTGTCGATCGAGAATCGTGACGCAACCGACGACCAAGTCACGATCGAGGCCGCGAACGCGATCAAGCGGCACGGCGTGGGCGTGAAATGCGCAACGATCACACCGGACGAGGCCAGGGTCGCCGAGTTCGGGCTGAAGAAGATGTGGCGGTCGCCCAACGGCACCATCAGAAACATTCTGGGCGGGGTCATCTTCCGCGAGCCCATTGTTGTCTCCAGCATTCCCAGGTTCGTGCCGGGGTGGACCGAGCCGATCGTGATCGGCAGGCATGCCCACGGTGATCAGTACCGGGCGACCGATTTCGTCGTTTCCGGACCGGGTCAAGTCCGGATCTCCTTCCTCCCTGACTCGCCGGACGTAGAGCCGCTCGAGTTCGACGTTGCGAGGTTCAGTGGCGGCGGCGTGGCCATGGGCATGTACAACTTCGACGACTCGATCAGGGACTTTGCCCGCGCCAGCATGCGGTTCGCGCTGGACCGCAAGCTCCCGCTCTACCTGTCGACGAAGAACACGATCCTCAAGGCCTACGACGGCCGTTTCAAGGACATCTTCGCGGAGGTCTTCGAGGCCGAATTCAAGGCCGAATTCGAGACTGCCGGGATCTGGTACGAGCACCGGCTGATCGACGACATGGTTGCCCAGGTGATCAAGGGCAACGGCGGCATCGTCTGGGCGTGCAAGAACTACGACGGCGACGTCGAGTCCGACATTGTGGCCCAGGGCTTTGGCTCGCTCGGCCTGATGACGAGCGTGCTCATGACGCCGGACGGCAAAACCGTCGAGGCGGAGGCCGCGCACGGCACCGTCACCCGGCACTACCGGCAGCACCAGCAGGGCAAGGCGACGTCGACCAACCCCATCGCATCGATCTTCGCCTGGACCAGGGGCCTGTCGCACCGCGGCAAGCTGGACGGCACGCCCGAGGTCACGCGGTTCGCCGAAACTCTGGAGCAGGTCTGCATCGAAACCGTCGAGAGCGGCAAGATGACCAAGGACCTGGCTCTCCTCGTCGGCGAGGGTACGCCGTACCTGACTACCGAGGAGTTCCTGGCCGCGCTCGCGGAAAGGCTGCGCGCCGCCATGGCCGCAGCCTGACTGAACCGACGCAACCGAGAAGCCTGAGAAGGAGATCAAGCGAATGTCCCGGAGAGGGAAGATTACCGTCGTCGGGGCGGGCTTTTACGGCTCGACCACGGCCCAGCGGCTCGCCGAGTACGACATCTTCGACGAGGTGGTGCTGACCGACATCGTGGAGGGCAAGCCGGAGGGCCTGGCGCTGGACATGAGCCAGTCGCGCCCGGTCGAGGGCTTCGAGACGCAGGTTACGGGCCAGACCACCGGCCCCGACGGCGAAGGGTACGAGGCGATCGCAGGCTCCGGCATCGTGATCATCACGGCGGGCCTGCCGCGCAAGCCAGGTATGAGCCGGATGGACTTGATCGGGGTGAACGCGAAGATCGTCCGGAGCGTTACCGAACAGGTCGTCAAGCACGCACCGGAGGCCGTCCTCATCGTGGTCTCCAACCCGCTGGATGAGATGACGGCGCTGGCCGCCAAGGTTTCTGACTTTCCCTCGCACCGGGTCATGGGTCAGGCCGGCATGCTCGACACCGCCAGGTTCACGAACTTCGTGGCCGAGCGGCTGGGCGTGCCGGTGCACTCGGTCCGCACGCTCACCCTGGGCTCGCACGGCGACACGATGGTGCCGGTGCCGTCGGCCTGCACGGTGAACGGCGCGCCGCTGGCCGACCTGCTGTCGCCAGCCGAGATCGAGCAACTCGTCGACCGCACCCGGAACGGCGGCGGCGAGATCGTAGCCCTGCTGAAGACGGGGTCCGCCTATTACGCGCCCTCGGCCGCCGCGGCCCGGATGGCGCGGGCGGTCGCCGAGGACGCCGGGACGGTCATGCCGGTCTGCACCTGGGTGGACGGCGAGTACGACATCTCAGGCGTGTACCTCGGCGTGGAGGCCGAGATCGGCGCGACCGGCGTCCGCCGGGTCGTCGAGCGCGACCTGACCGAGTCGGAGCTCGCGAGCCTGCGGGTCGCTGCCGAAGCTGTCAGGGCCAAGCAAGAAGACGTCGCGAGCCTGTAGCCCTCGTGGCAGGCGCTGGGTTTGCCGCCGTCTCGCGCCGTGTCAGGCTTGGGCGAGGCGGCGGAGTGCTAGTTCGACGTACAGGGCGGTGCCGTCGGGGAGAACTGCGTCGTCGAAGACGGCCTCGGCCGAGTGATTGAACGGCGCGGTCCCCGGGTCGGTGTCCGGCGGGCACGCACCGAGCATCACGAACGCTCCGGGCACCTGCTCAAGCACGTAGGAGAAGTCCTCGGAGCCCGTCAGCGGGTTGGGCGCCGCGATGTACCGCCCATCGCCGAACACGTCGCCGATCGTGTCCGCGGCGAAGTCCACGTGGCCGGCGTGGTTCACGGTCACTGGATAGCCATCGCGGAACTCGACGGTCGCGGAAAGGCCGTGAGCCGTCGCGATATCGCGGACGAGCCTTGGGGCTGCCTCCTGCACGGCCGCCCTCGCCTCGCGGGAGAACGACCTGACGGTCGCGACGAAGTGGGCATCGTCCCCGATGACGTTGTCGGTGGTGCCCGCGTGGAACGTGCCGACCGTGATCACAACCGGGTCGAACACGTCGAATCGCCTGGTCACCATCGTCTGCAGGGCCAGCACGATCTCGCACGCAGCCGGGATCGGGTCAGCGGCCCGGTGCGGCTGCGACCCGTGACCGCCGCGGCCGTGCACGGTGACGTGCAGGGTGTCGGCGGCGGCCATCATCGTGCCCGCCCGGCTGGCGCACAGGCCGAACGGCAGCAGGCCCGAGGCCACGTGCAGCGCGTAGGCGGCGACTGGCCGCTCGCCGGCCGCATCGAGCACGCCTTCCTCGACCATGATCCGGCCGCCGCCCGGTCCCTCCTCGCCCGGCTGGAACATGAAGATGACGTTGCCGGCCACCTCGCTCTGCCGTGCGGACAGCAGCCGGGCTGCGCCGGCGAGCATCGTCGTGTGAAGGTCATGGCCGCACGCGTGCATGGCGCCGTCGAATCGCGACGCGTACTCAAGGCCGGTCCGCTCGGTCACGGGCAGTGCGTCCATGTCGCCGCGCAGCAGCACGGTCTTCCCCGGCTTTCCGCCGCGCAGCACCGCGGTCACGGAAGTCAGCTGCGTGCCGGTGCTGATCTCAAGGGGCAGTCCGTCAAGTGCGTCGAGCACCTTGCGCTGGGTCAGCGGCAGCTCCAAGCCGATCTCTGGCTCGGCGTGAAGGGACCTCCGCAGCTTGGTCAGCTCAGCTGAGATCGACTTGGCGTCCTCGTGGATCGTGCCCACCGCCCACCGTTCCTTCCAGTTTGTGCCTGATATTTATCCCGTTTGTCACGTGTGTAGGTGTACGTAGCTTAGAACGGCATTCACCGGTAGGGAGAGCCTGGGGCGGCGCAAAGTTGCGGCAGCCAGGGGCCAGGCGACTAGCGAGTACGGCTCGTCGACGCGGGCAGACTGCTTAGACTGTTCCAAACTACGCGCGGCACTGCTGCGGCCGCTGCCGGGCTCACGATGTGCGATGGCGCGGCCCGCACGCCGAATGACGAGGTCAGGTATCCGGACGTGAACGTCGGCTGGAGCATTCTCCTCGTCCTTGCCGTGATCGGTATTGGCGGTTTCTTCGCCGCCGCCGAGATGGCTTTGGTGTCCCTGCGCGAGACACAGGTTCGCTCGCTCGGCCGGCGCGGCAGGCGTGGGCAGCGGACAGCACGGCTGGCGCAGGACCCGAACCGGTTCCTGTCCTCAGTCCAGATCGGTGTCACGCTCGCGACATTGCTGTCCGGCGCATTCGGCGCCGCGCTGCTGGCCGACAAGCTCGCCAACCACCTCCACCACCTCGGCTTGTCAAACGATGTCGC
>JASHUG010000339.1 GCA_030040155.1 Streptosporangiaceae bacterium
TGATCGCGGGATTGGCGAAACTCGCCGACGACGTGAAGAAGTAGGCCGCTCCGATGTAGGCGCCAACGGCCGCCGCAGCCGACCTCGACCGGCCGGACCGGGCCAGCGCCATGATCACCACGATCAGGCCGAGCGTCGCGACGATCTCGGCGAAGAAGTGCGCCGGACTGGCCCGGTGCTTGACCGAAATGCTGACAGCATTCAGGCCGAACATGAGATTCGCGATCACGGCGCCGGCGATGCAGCCCGCGACCTGAGCGGGCAGGTACGCGGCGGCATCCCGCCACCGCAGCCCGCCGAAGGCCGCGTCAACGAAGGAAACGACGGGGTTGAAGTGACCGCCAGAGACCGGGCCGAACATCAGGATGATCGCGTACAGGCCAGCCGCCGTCGCGGCCGCGTTCTCCAGCAACTCCAGGCCGGTGTTGCCGGGCGAGAGCCGGGCGGCCGCGATACCCGAGCCGATGACCGTCGCGGTCAGGAACGCGCTGCCCGCGAACTCAGCGGTCAGCCGCCGCCACAGGATCAGCTCGCTCAACCCGGCATGCGCTTTCTATAGATATCTGTCAATACAGTTCCAGCTTGCCAGGCTGCATTGATCCTCGTCAATATAGGGGTATGTCGACTCAGGGTGCGACGCGCATGCTGCCCATCGTCACCGCCACTGGCCGGGAAGCCTGCTCTCAGGCTGCGCTGATCGCCGATCCCATCGATGACGAGACGGCGGCCGGGCTGGCCCAGGTCTTCAAGGCGCTTGGCGACCCGGTCCGGCTCCGGCTGGTCTCGCTCATCGGCGCCCGCCAGGGCGGCGAGGTCTGCGTCTGTGACCTGACCAGCGCGTTTGACCTGACCCAGCCTACGATCAGCCACCACCTCAAGATCCTCCGTGCGGCCGGACTCATCGACAGCGAGCGCCGCGGCACGTGGGTCTACTACCGCCTGGTACCCGCAGCGCTGGAGCGGATGGCCACGCTACTGTCCGTCGCAACCGGCTAGCTGTCCTGCTCTAGCCGGCCTGTTTGACGGCCTGGATGATCGCCGAGTGGAGCGCGGGTCCGGCCGGCGCGGACAGGGTGATGGTCACTTGTGTGAATCCGGCCTCGTGCAGGAGGTCGCGGTACTCGCGCTCCGTCAGGGCCCCGGCAAGGCATCCGACTCGCTGCTCGTTCTCGGCCCGCCGGGCCGGATCAGCTCCATCGTCGGCGGTGACGTCGCTGATTCCGATCCGTCCGCCCGGTCGAAGGACCCGGAAGGTCTCGGACAAGACGCGTGCCTTGTCGGCAGACAGGTTGACGACGCAGTTCGAGATGATCACATCGACATGATCATCGGGCAGCGGGATGTCCTCAATGCGGCCAAGCAAGAAGCGCACGTTGTTCACGTTGGCTTGCGCGGCATTCGCGCGGGCAAGAGCGAGCATCTCAGGACTGGCATCCAGCCCGTATACCCGTCCGCCTGGCCCGGTCCGGCGGGCCGACAGCAGCACGTCCAACCCCCCGCCCGAGCCCAGGTCGAGGACCGTCTCCCCCGGCTGGATGGCGGCGACTGCCAGCGGGTTCCCGCAGCCCAAACTCACGCGCCACGCTGCTTCGGGCGCATCTTCGTGATCGGAGTAGGCGGCTCGTCCGAAACAGGCAACCTCGTATGAGTCGGGGTCGTCGTCGCGGATCGCCTGGCCGGCCATGGCGGTGCGAGCGAGCCGCGAGTAGCGGCCGATGATGGCGTCAGGCTTAATGCCGGAAGTCATTAGCGTGCTCCTTGCCGGGAGTTGCAGAACCGGGCGGTGACGGTGCCGGCCTGCCCATGACAAGGTCGGCTGCGGTGGGGAAGCAGCTAACGCACGCCTGGTTGATCCGGTAGTAGGTGGCCGTGCCGCGATGGTCGGCCAGCAGGAACCGGACCTCGGCCAGGATCTTCAGGTGCGCAGACACGGTGGACTGACCGACCTCGACAGCGGTAACGATCTCGCCCACGTTCATCGCTGTTCCGTGTCGCGCCAGGAGCGACACAATCTGCACTCGGGTGGGGTCGGCGAGTGCCTTGAACCAGCTGGCGAACTCGGCAGCCGTCGGCCGGTCGAGAGGTTGCACGTCAACTTTCATCGTTAATCGACGATAGACGATGAAATGCGTCGGCGGAAGAGGCCAGGTGAAGCAATAACCGGCAGGGCTTACCCCGGGAACGCGTCGGCCTGACCGGTGTTCGAGCTCGTAACGTCGTCAGATCGCGGGGCTGCGCCGCTCGATGAGGATGGTGTCGCGCCAGCGGCCGTGGTGCTTGGCGATACGGTCGCGCCGGCCGACCTCGCGGAACCCGGCGGATCGGTGCAGCGCCCGGCTGGCGGTGTTCTCGGGGAAGAGGCTGGCCTGAATGGTCCAGATGCCCGCGAGTTCGGTAGAACCAATCAGGGCCCGGAGCAGGCTGCGTCCGACACCCAGACCTCGCGCGGCGGGATCAACGTAGACGGAGTGCTCCACGACGCCGGCATAGACGCAGCGACCTGATACCGGCGATGCTGCTACCCAGCCGAGGACGCGGCCCGCGTCCGTAGCGACGTAGCGGTGGGCGCGCAGTTTCGCTGCCGTGAAGTCCTCCCAGGCCGGGGCCTGTATCTCGAAGGTCGCGTCTCCCTCGTCGATGCCCGCCTGGTAGATGACCAGGACCGCCCCGGCGTGCGCTTCCGTCATGGGCTCGATCTGCACCCGGCACCTCCGCCCGGCCGCGATCTATCGTTAATCGACGATAAACGATTGAACCGTCAGCCCGAAACTCGTTTACGCCGGGGTGACGGTGTGCGGGCTGCCGATCAGCGCGCCGAGGGTTGCTAGTTCCTCTAGCCGGGCCCGGTAGTACACCCAGACGCCGCGCTTCTCGCGGTCCAGCAGCCCGGCCTCGTGCAGCACCTTGAGGTGATGGCTGATCGTCGGCTGGGACAGGTCGAACGCGTCATTCAGCTCGCACACGCAGGCCTCGCCTCCCTGGCGAGAGGCCACCAGGGACATTAGCCGCAGGCGAACCGGCTCAGCCAGGGCCCTCAGCAGCGCGGCGATCTGCTCGGCCTGCTCCTCAGACAGCGGCCCGGCCGACAGCGGCGGGCAGCACGCAGCCGTGCCGGCGGGGTCCAGGACGATCAGTGACTTCGACATACGTCTATATTGACACGGCCCGATGTCTAGTGACAAGCTCGGCAGGACGAAGCACATAGACGCAGATCAATATCTGGAGGATCCGATGACCGGTCGCATCCAGCTCGCTCTCAACGTCAATAACCTCCAAGAGTCCGTCGCCTTCTACAGCAAGCTGTTCAACGTCCAGCCCGCCAAGCTCCGCCCTGGTTACGCCAACTTCGCCATAGCCGAGCCGCCCCTCAAGCTCGTCCTGCTAGAGAACCCTGGCCAGGGTGGCAGCCTCAACCACCTGGGCATCGAGGTTGCCGACACCGACGTGGTTGACGCCGAGCAGATCCGCTTGGCGGACGCCGGCCTCACCTCAGTCGACGAGCGCGACACCACCTGCTGCTACGCCAGGCAGAACAAGTTCTGGGTCGAAAGCACGCCCGACGGCGAGCGATGGGAGATCTACACCGTTGTGGAAGACACCGAGACCTTCTGGGGCCAGGACGGCGCCGAGAGCTGGGCGAAGGTGGCGGCCCGGCTGGACGCATCGGGCCGGGACCAGCAATGCTGCGGTGATCGCGCTCCCGAGCAAACCGGCGCTGCAGCCACCGGTGCTGCCAGCTAGTGCGTACTTCCCGGTCACGTCGGCCGCATGCGCTCGGTCCACGGCATCGTACCCACGACATTGGCGACGATGAGCGTGCGGACCGGAGGGTCCCACAACAGCACCGTGTCCGCCTGAGCCAGCGCCACGAGGGCGGCCATCCCTGCGGCACTCGGGGCTACCACATGCCGCTCGTCATCGTCAGTGATGATCAGCAGCTCAAAACGGCCGTCCTGCCCGTCGGCACCGGCCGTCCAGTTGGCACTGAGCGTCTTAACTGGTCGTGTCTGTTCGCTTGCTCCCGGCATGACAGCAGGCAATCAGCTCGCGGCGAAGTGCGGCAATTGATTCGCGCCTGCGCGTATGTTGATCGACGATGACGCTGTTAGCCATGCGTGACCGCGAGAGCGTGCTCGCGGTCCGATTCGCGATCTCGCCGCTCTGGGAGACGCAGGCCGCGGTGCAGGCACTCGCGGACGAGCGCGGGCGCACATATCACGGTCCATGGCTACATCACGTCCTCGCTGACGCAACCCGTATCGACTGGATGCCGCTGCTGGCGGTCCTTCCGCGGTCCGGTTACGTGCCGGACTTCCTGACGCCCCCTCCCACGACAGCCGCGCCAGCTTTCGGCGATCAGCTCGCCCAGGTCGGGGCGACCGATCCGCTGCAGGTTGCCATCGAGATCCAGCGGTGCCGTGAGTCCGTGCATGATGAGATGTCACGCCGGCGGCTTGGGTCATTGCTGGCCGATCCGGAGCGCGCGCGCGACCAGCTCACCGGCCTCTTAGCGGACGCTTGGACAACACTGCTGGAACGGCACTGGGCTCGTGTCCGGTCGCTGCTGGACCATGACATCGCCGAACGATCCCGCACGCTGGCCCGGCACGGGCTCCGGCATGCACTCGCCGGCCTGCATCCAAAGGTTCGCTGGACCGATGACGGCATCAGCTTGCGCAACGACTGCGAACGGACGGTGGCAGTGGACGAGCGCGGGCTCCTCCTCATGCCAAGCGCCTATCTCTGGCCGCGCGTCGCCGCGATCATCGAAGAACCCTGGCAGCCGACGATCATCTACCCGGCCAACGGCATAGCCGCATTGTGGCAGTCGACTCAGGCCGTGCCGGAGGCTCTTAGCCGACTGCTCGGCCGCACCCGCGCCCGAATCCTGACGACTCTCGACGAGCCTCTCTCCACAACCGCGCTCGCCGCCAAACATGCGCTCAGCCCGGCAGGAGTTTCCCGCCACCTTCTCGCACTCCGCAACGCCGGCCTCGTGACCACCACCCGTAACGGCCACGAAGTCCGCTACCGCCCGACGGAACTCGGTCTCATGCTGCTGCAGGCAAATGACGC